>NZ_CP155564.1 GCF_022095615.2 Bacillus thuringiensis | reverse complement strand
CTTTATCTCAAGTGGAACAGAGACGATTCTTTGAAGAGTCTCTTCGTTTTTTGAAGGGGAGATATGGAGAAGAGAACTTTGTGTATGCTTCCGTACATGTTGATGAAAAAACACCTCATATGCATGTGGGTATGGTTCCAGTTAATGAAAAACAAAAACTATCAGCGTATTCATTTTTTAAAAACAAATCAGAGTTTCATGATTTACAAGATAAAATCTATGAACATGTGAAAGAAAAGGGATTTGATATAGAGCGTGGTGTTTCTAGTGATAGAAAACATTTATCGACGCAGCGGTTTAAAGCGGTGACTTTACAACAAGAAATAGAAGAACTAGAGCAAGAAAAGAAGGGAATAGATAGTCGTCTTCATGATTTAAAAATGTCTTTAGATCAAGCAAAAAGTGTGGATGAGATCCCAGTTAAAGAAAAAGGTGGGTTTATACGCTCTAAAACGGTCGAGATTACCTCGGAAGACTTCGAAAGTATAAAAGTATTAGCTAGGTCGTCGGAAGCCCTTAGAGAAGATGTTAGACGCCTTAAAAACGAATCAGGTGTAATTACACGTGAAAAAGATGGGCTGTATAGAGAGAAATGTATTTTAGAGGGGCAAATAACAGAATTGAAAAGAGAGAATCGAGGATTGAAGGAAGAGAATGATTTCTTTAAGAAAACGTTGGAACGAGTGAAAGAGTTGTATAAAGAAAAGCTTCCTGAATTGGCTGGGGTGATTGGTTACGTTAAGGGGAGTATATTGGACAGGATGAATTGCAAATTTTTAAAACGATATTTTACTAGTGATGATGAAGTGAGAGGCGCTCAAAAGTTTTTGAATCATAAACAAGAGCATGAAGAACAACAAAAGAGATTAAAACAAGTGCGAAGTAGCCAACAGAAAAATCGGGACCAGGGATTGGAGAGATAGTGTGGTTCTGTTTGAGTTTTTTGTTTTTTAGATTTATAGCGTTAGCGGAATTTGTTTTTTATAACTTGCTTAAGATGAGTATGTTTCTCAGATGTTTTATCCGTTAAAAAAAATGGTTTTGAACGAAAAAAAATGCCCCTGTCCACGGAGTGGATTTAGGGGCATTTTTTTATGATTTTTCGTGTTCGAAAAATCGAGTTTTTTCTTTCTTTAATACATAGGTAACTATTTCGGCAACGAAATTGATGCCTATGTATTCTTTTAGCCCTTATGTATCAAGGGTTTGTAAAAAAAAAGACTTGCTTTTTCAGGCGGATAGATTTATCATTTTTAGTGTCGAATTAAAAATCATAAATACCACGAGAGGAGCAAGTCCAAAAAAAGGATTCGTACACCCTTTTTTATATCGAATATGAAATTCAGAAATTAGAAATTCTGATGTTTTTCAGATAGGACTAATATATCAAATATGGCAAAGAAAAATCAAGATGAAATCACTGGTAAATTACAACCTAAAAAGAAACAGAATATCAAGATTTACGAATTTATAAAGAAGAAAATGAGTGAGAGCGGGAAAGAATTGTTTAAATCGTGCAGTATCTTTAATGAATTTTTGGCTACAAAGGATAAAAAGAAGAAGAAACGAGTAAAGGGGAATGATTGTAAAAATCGATTTTGTCCGATTTGTGCTTGGAGGAAAGCAGGGAAGGACGCGGTGAAAATCGCAACGATGATGGAAGCAATTAAGATTGAGGAAAAGAAAGAGTTTCTTTTTTTAACGTTGACGACTCCAAATATTAAAGCTGATATGGTGAAAAGTGAGATTGATAGATTTAATAAAGCTTTTAAAAAGTTATTTGATAGACGTAATATTCAACGTTCTATTAAGGGTTATATTAGAAAGCTAGAAATGACGTATGATAAAGAACGATTCATCACTGAAGAAATGTATAACAACAAAAAGAGAAAAGCATATTATGATTCTCGTGGATTGAAAGTAGACGATCATAACCCGAATTATGATACATATAATCCTCATTTTCATGTATTGCTTTGTGTTGATAAAAATTATTTTAAACGTAAAGAGCTTTATATTAAGCAAGAAGAATGGTTAGAAATGTGGCGAGAAGTAACAGATATGCCAGAGATTACGCAAGTACATATTCAAAAAGTAGAGTTAATACGAGAAGGAAATGCAGTTGCGGAGGTTGCGAAGTATTCAGCGAAAGACTATGAAATGTCGGTTAGTCAAGAAGTGTTTGACGTGTTCTATTTAGCATTAAAAGGTCGTCAATTAATTGTTTACGGTGGATTATTAAAAGATTATGCGAAAAAATATGAAGATGGCGAATTGGACAAGTATAAGAGTACAGACAAGAATGAATATTATTATAGATTAATCGCAATGTGGAATAAGGATTTAATGAAATTTGAACAAGAGTATCAAGAGTTATCTGAGAGTGAGAAGCAAGAGTATAACGGTCATTTAATTAATGAAGTAGATGTGGAGGCGTAGTGTATGAAAGTAGCGGGAGATTTATATTATTATTGTCTTGGTTGTAAAAAGTTTCATGAATATGAAAAAATTGATCATAAAGGTGTAAATAGAAAATTATGTTTTTATTGTTTCAAGATTCAATCTAAAAAAACGAAAATTATTGGTGATGCTGAAGGTAGAATGCAAATTTGTGAGACTTGTCATAAAGAATTGTTTTAGTTGGTTGATTTGTGAAAAAAGCAAAGTCAAATGTTAGAAATTTTTAATAAGGGAACTGACTGTTATATCAAGTCAGTTCCCTTATTTTATTGAGTCTATTTTTGAGTGCAGCAAGTAGCATTCAAAAGTTTTTTTATGATTTAACAAAAAGGAGTTTTTCTTAAATTTAAATTTCGTGAATTTGTAAATTTATTTTTAAAGTTTATTTCGAGATATATTTTGTTCTACTAATTTTGTTTTACTAACGTACGAGGTGAAAACTTAAAGTGTGCGCATGAATTTTTTTAGTAATATATATTACGATAAAATACCGCACGTTTTTTGATGATTTTTTTGAAAATATAGTTTTGAGAAATTCTAAATTTTCGGGGCTGATTTTGGATTTTTTATGTGGGATTTGATTTTGGAATTTGTTAAATTGGAAATCTCGATTTTTCGATTTTCGGAATTTTTGTTTTCTCTTTTCTTTGTTATTCTGTATTTCGAAATTAAGGAGTTTATATAATACCTTCATGACGAACTGAAAACGAAAAAACTTTGCTCGCATATTTAATTCATAGATATTTCATATCGTTAAAAAGTTGCACCGTTTCAAACGAGTTGTGTGATAAAAAGATGTTTAGATTATGTTTGAAATTGTTGTTTCTGTGAATTTTTTATTTCGCGATTTCTGTATATTTTTAATCCTTTTTACTCTTAAAATCTTTTTGCTTTTGTGCGCAAATGAAAAAATCAAAAAGTCACGCGTAACTTTTATTAAATATATAAATATATTATTAAAATACCTAACCCTTTTATGATGAAAAAATATAAATAGTTAAAGAAAAAAGACTGATAAAAAATATCAGTCTTTTTTCTTTAGTTTTATTTATAAAGAGTATCTCTTTATGGTGTTTTCTACTTTTTCTCTCCAGTTCTCTATATCGTTAATTGATATTCCGATCTTTATTAATTCGTTTGGAATGAAACTGTTATCTAAAATCCATAAAGTGAGCCTTTCTAATGTGATTCTTTCGTTTCCAATTGAATAAATACGTTCACTTTGTTTGCAAGTATATGGTTTTTTACCAACATATTTTTCTACATAAAAGTATCTTTTTCCGTTTGCTTTGTAATTTGTTAGGAATGCCAAAATGATAATCTCCTCTTAGTTTTTTTAGAGTTAAAAATACATTTTAAAAGATTAAATTTTAAGTTATATATTTAATTTTAACTCTAAGGGGTTAAAATTTCAATTAAAACAAATAAAATTAAATAATAAAACAATATATTTTATTTTTAAGGTTAATATTAAATGTGAATATATAAAAAATAACCTTAATATTATTTAATTTATGTTTTATTTGTATAAAAGTATCCTTGTAAGTAAAATGGTATGTACATTGAATGAAAAGGAGTATGAAAAATGAAGGTAGTAAGTAATATTCGTATGATTATGGCGAAAAAGAATATAGATAATATTTCGGATTTGGTGAGAATAACGGGAGTAAGTCGTAATTCTATTAATAAGTTGTGGCACAATGAGAATGTGTCTTCTTTAAAATTAGATACATTGATAACGATCTGTGAGAAGTTGGATGTTGAGTTATTGGATTTAATTGAATATATTCGAGATGATAGTGAGACAAAATAATTTAGGGGCTATTTTAGCTTTAGATAGCTTGTGTATGATGAAAGCATATTTTTGCTAATCGACAATGAGTTATATTCACATATGTTTTTTTTGTAGGGCTATATGTGTATTTAAAGTTTTGATTTCTATTTGTTATTGTATGAATATGGTTTGAATGTGGTAAATGAAATTATAGTCTTGCTAGGTGCGTCAACACCTTGGAAGATGAGCGGTACTGGCATACTTCGTGATTTCATTGATAGTAGTGCAGTAAAGTGATGGAATTGATGAGTATTGAAAAAGAGTTCCTGTTTGGGGGCTCTTTTTTTATTTGTTACTAAGTATTTTTAAATAGTGAAGGTGCTACACTATTTAAAAATACAGAATATTAAAAACTTTATATATCAACTGTTGAAAAGTTAGTCTTATACAATAGCATGATAACATGATAGAAAATAAAATATAGATAATTTTGGAAAAGGAGAAGATTCTATGAATGTTCAACTAGGAAACGAACAAATTACAAAATTATTAAATGATTGGTATCAAGAAATTCGAGCGCAACACATTATTAAAGCAAAACAATTAAAACAAAAGATTGAAAAAGAAATTAACAACATAGAAGAAGACCAAAATTTACTTTTATATTATTCACTTATTGATTTGAGATACAAGATTCTTACAAACGACTATGCAGATAGAGAACAATCTTTAGAAAAAATCGAACAATTAAAAGAACACACAAATAATTTTTTAGATTACTATTATCATTTCTTTAAAGGCATGCATGCAATGAAAACAGGAAATTATAGTGAAACTCAAAAATATTATGATATAGCAGAAAAATTACTAGAAGAAATTCCTGATGAAGTAGAAAAAGCTGAATTTAATTATGCTGTTGCAACTTTCTATTATCATACTCATCAAGCCTTATTAGCAACTCAATATGCTAACAAAGCCAAAAGTTTTTTTAGTGGGAAACTAGGATACGAGATTAAAACCGGAGCATGTGAAAACACACTTGGTATGGCTTGTATTACATTAAGGGAATTTTCTGTTGCAGAAGAATACTTGCTTTCCGCAATTAATAAATTTGAAAAACACAGTGAAAACAAATTAGCTTTAATCGTACGTTATAACTTAGGTCTTTTATATGCAGATCAAAATCTTTCTGAACTTGCAATCCGTTATCTTCTTGAATCCTTTGAAAATCAAGAAGACGATTACAAAACAATGTTTTTATTAGCACAAGAATATTACAAGTTAAAACAAACAAATACAGTAAACACATATATTGAAAAAGGGCTAAATGTTTGTAACCAAGAATATAAAATTCATTTCTTATTTTTACAAGCATTAAACAATAAATTATCTACTGAACAATTAGAAAAAGTCATGTTAGACGCGATTCCATATTTTGAAAAACAAAATCTATGGAAATACATACAAGATTATACTGAAGAATTGGCTATAAGATTTTATGAAGAAAAGAATAAGGATAAATCTAATGAATATTTTTATAAAAGTTACAAAGCTAAAAGAAACTTATTAGAAAGGGAGTCATTGAAATGATGAAAAAATTTAGTCTGATACTAATAGGGGTAGCATGTACAACAGGTATTTTCTTTTCCCAATTCAATAATTCCATTCAAACACATGATGCTAAAGAAAAAAATGATATTATTCAACAATATGCACATGGAAAAGATATTTAAAAGCAAATTCCAACAATTAGCAATCGACCTAAATATTAGGATTATTAACAAAATATTGAATTATATGTAAATTAAGTTTATTATCTATTTTGAATAATAAACTTAAGGGGATGAAATTTATGAAAAAAATTAGTATTGAGAGAAGTAATTGGAGAAAAACATATAAAAAAATGATTCCAGTATTGTTAGTCGGAGGAATATTGGCAGGAAATGTAGCATTTGTGACAAATAATGTTTTTGCGGCAACTACAAATAACAACAATATAATACAAACGAAACAGTCTCTCGTTTCTGGTCAAGATGAAAAGAGCATTAATGAATTAGCAGAAGCGTTTCAATTTATGCATGAAGAAGCCGCTATATATAATAATCAAGGTGAAATTGTTGATTTTGATTTTAATAAAATAGAAGCGAAATATGGGAATGATGTTGGTTTAGATGCACTTAAACAACAAATTAAAAAAGATAAAAGTGATATTGCTGGTTTATCTTTTACAAGTTGCATGAAAGATGCTTTATATGACTTTTTTGGAGTAAATGCTGTACAAGCCGCATTTAATGGTGGATTGGCATATTATCTTGAGAAAAAATTATGGAAAGAAGCGGCTAAAATAGGCGTTAAATTCTTTATAGGAAGTAGCGTAGCAGGTTTAGCGGCTACTTTAGCTTATTATGGAGGTAAGTGTGCAATTTATGGATAAAAGTTCAATTTTAAAACAAATGTATTTTATTTTATTTCCGGTAACACTTTTTCTATCTCTAAATATTTATCAATGGATTGTTAAAAGTGATTACTCATTTACAGGATATATAATCCAAAATTTAATTATTGTAGCATTAGCGTTAGTAGCAGCTATCATAGCTTATTTAATTACTAAAAAAAATATTTAACACATAATGTTAGTCTAAATAACAGAAAATTCTAACCCTTATTCTTATTTTGTATTATACTGGTTATGTACAGGTAAAATGGTTTACAAGTTAATTTTTCCTCGTTTCAAAAAAAGTCCATTCTTTTCAAAAGAATGGACTTTTTTCTTGTTATATTTGCTGTAACTATTAAAAGGGCATCAAAACGATCTACAAAAGCCTCAAGACGACCCACAAACCATCTTTAAACGGTCTCAAAACGAACTACAACCCGAAAAAACGCATCCCAGTTTTTTTAGGTTTAATTTTAAGCGCATACCAAGCGCATATAGGCGCATACGGGACACATACAAAGTGCCGAAAAACGCATATAGGTCGCATACAAACGGTAGAAATACATCCCTAAAAATAGAGTGATAGAAACCCAATAGGCACAGCCTATTTCACCACTTTTTTTGCAAAGTGGGATTCGGTTTCCTTATGCTCTTTTTTTATTTTTGCTTTTTAAGGGTCTTATAATCGTTTTTAAGTATTTTAGGATGTTGGGTTTCTTAAGGGAACTAGAAGTTCCTAGAATGGATTCTGAGCGTTCTGAGGTGTATTTTTCTATGGATTCGATATTGGAATTGCTCTAGGAATAGTTGTCGTTTTATTCTGTGGCTGTTCCGACAGTGGTTCTCATAAAGAATATGATTGTATCAATAGATTTGATGATGTTTGAAAAATAGAGAATAGTTGAAGCTCTTCCTGTAAAACAAAAAAAATTATGTTTGTAGAGGAAGTAGTCATTTCACTACAAGAAAATTCCCATAGATCGGTGGCGAGTTGAAAAATGTTGAAGGTTGGCGAGGACATTTTACGAGGACGCGGGAATGGCTTTGTCATTGTTGGGGTTAATAGTTTTTAAGAAAAGTTGGTTAGTAGCTGAAAAAAATAGGGAAGATTGGCGAGGATGTATTGCATGGCAGCGGGACATGTTATGTAGTCGTGGTGAATATAAAAAGAGACTTTTTAATACATGGATGTCAACTGTAAAAAGTTAGAGGTAGTTGTATGATGTTTGTCCAACGGTAAGCGGAACGAAGTGAGCATTAAGGAGTGGACGAACCCACTGTGCCCAGAACCCTCTTGGAACTCCAAAACGTTAGCCGTTTTGGGGATGCCAACCGGCGAGGGAGTCCCTCAAGGATTGAGGGGTTGGGGAGTTCGATTGAAAGGGGTCAAGGGGAAGAGTTTCCCTTGTGGGTTTGGGCAAAGCCCATGATTTTTTTTGCCATGCTTGTTATGGCTCGGCGGTAGCCGAAATGTCCCGAAGGGCACACGTGTTTACGCAGTAAACTGTAGTGTGCTACTGTTTACATGGAACTACCCCCGAAAAAAAGGAGCGAGGCCCATGTCGAAGTTCGTGATTTGCCATATGCAAAAATTTAAGATGAGAGATGTGAAAGGATTACAAATACATAATCAACGTGAAAAAGAAAGTCATTCCAATTCAGATATTATTCAAGCACGAACGGAACAGAATTATGATCTGATTCATGACAAAGAAAAAGTGGATTATAAGAAATTAATTCAAAATCGAATTGATAATGGTGTTGTATCTAATCGTGCAATTCGGAAAGACGCTGTTGTTTGTTGTTCGTTCATGATTTCGGCTAGTCCGGATTATATGAATT
>NZ_CP155563.1 GCF_022095615.2 Bacillus thuringiensis | reverse complement strand
AGTAATAAAATGAAGTAAAACAATAAATAATAAACAAACAAATAACTTACTTGATAACTTATGTATTAAAGAAACAATTAATACATAAGTTATCAAATGAATAAAAACATGAATACTAAGACCAAATATTTTCACCTTAAAATCTTCTGATGTCTTTAACTTCACAATTTTTGTAGTTTGAAACCAATAATCAGCCATAAAATGACCTAATATTAAAACCAAAAGTAATTCACTCATTTTTTAATATCAATCCTTATCTAATAAATGTTGTATCGTATTAAGCAAATCAATTAAATCATTTTTCATTTGAACAAATAAATCATAATTACCTCTAGTAAGTGCTTTACTGATACCTGATTTAATATTACGATTCGAATACCCTATTTTCTCTGCTATTTTTTCATAAGTAGCATCTGGATATTTCAATTTAGCAACAATTAACTTTTTTTGTTGTTCAGTTTTAATTAATTCTTCATACATGGAATACACCAAAGCATTTACAGATCTAAAAGGAATATCAATTTGATTTGAATAAGCATAAAATTGTATTAACTCTGTATGAGAATATGGTATTTTCATCTCCTTCAAAAATTTGTCCCTAGCTCTAAAAGCACTAATTACACAACTTCCATTTATCTCATTAACATCAGTAGTTTCCAAAGTATCAAATTTCCCAAAACCTAAACCTATTCTAATTTTAATTTCTAATTCATCAATAAGTAACCACAATTCATGAAATACTTTATAACCATTTGAAAATGAATCTAAAACTCCAATTAATTCATCACCTAATCTTATTTGAAATGGAACAACTAAATTAGCTTCAAATTTTTGGTTCAACTTTTCAGATAAATATTTCAATGTATTAAGATTATATCTTTGATTTAAACTACTTTCAGAACCAATAATATCTAATGCTATACAAGCCGCATATCTATTTTTAGACAAATTAACCATTTACAATTCACCTCTTTCATCATATAATAATAGTTTGATTATTTCATAGAAATGTTTCCTTAAACATTTCTAATTATAAAAAGTTGCCTTTAAAAAGGCAACTTTTTATAATTTATTTTCCTACAATTTGGTTAATTATTCAAGATAAATACATATAACAACTAAACTCCAAATCCTGAAGAGTTCGAAATCAAATTTCAAAAATTCATTTCCAAAACTCATACCATTTCTTATCTTTACCTGCTGCAATCATCTTTTTAACTTCCTGGACTTCTCTAATTGTTTGCATGAGCATTTCATCACGACCCTGATTCTTCGTTATATCTTCGCTAGAATTCGTCGCTATAAGCTTTTGGGAATCCTGTATCGATTGTATAGCGCTCAATAACTCCGATTCTCTTTGTGCGAATCGCTGATCTTGCTCGGCTAAACGTTTGTTTAATTCCTGTAACAAATAATTTTGTTTTTCGATGACTTCTTTTTGTTCTTGAATCATCGCCTGTAGCGGTGTAGCGTTAAAATCCGGTTCTTCATAGCGCTCAACTTCATGTCGCTCTAGTGGCAATACCTCAACGCCTTGATTCCATGATACTATTTGCTTTGTAGCATTTTCTAATGTCATGTCTGTGTCGTTCTTTAGGTTTATAACCTTACGAAGCACCATTACATCACTTTCTCTATACTTCCTATGTCCACGTTCGTTTTTGATGAAGGTATAGCCTTCTTTTTCAAGTACATCAGCATACTTACGTAATGTGCTAGATTGGATACCTAATTGCTCTGCCACGTCGCCAGGACTATATAACGTCTTCATAGCGTTTCACCTCAAAAATATATTCGCTATAGCAATGATATACCCTTTTCCCTAATAATTCACGTATCAATTATTTTAATCTTTAACTTCCACAATCTTTACACCGCTAATGTATGTAGTTCTCATTGCAATCCACGTTTAAAAAACATATCAATTTTAAAATTAAAAAATCATTACTTCTCAATACCAACATCAAAATCTTTTTTTCTATATACAAGATTTTATGCAAAAAAAGAAGAGCGGGGATCCAAAGGATCCCCGCTAAATCAACCATGTATAAAATCATGCATATCAATTTTACTAGAAAATAAAAAAGAACCCTATAAAACAAGGATTCTATGAAACTATTTGCTACCGATAATAAAGCGTTATGTCAACCACTCATGAATTTTTATTCATGAGTGGTTGTCTTTGTTTCTTTTAATCTTAAATATTTTCTTTTTATGTATCAACTTAATGATATCAAAATTTAAAATAAAAAAATTAACAAAAATAAAACAAAAAGACTAGTAAATCACTAGTCTTTTTGTTTTATTTTCCATTATGAAATGCAGTTGGAATTTGTAATTTTTCTAACTCTGATGACATAAATTTTAAAAATAACCATCCTAATAAACAACCTGTTACATTCAATATAATATCATCTACATCAAAAACTTTATTAGGCATAAAAGTAATATAATCAATAATAAGTTGAACAATTTCTATAGTTAAAGTAGTAAATAAAGAAATTTTAAAAACATACCTAACACTTACTGCCCTTTTACTTAATAATCCCATATACACACCTAAAGGAAATAGCAATAATAAATTACCAAATACTTGAATATAATTACCGGTTACAAAAAATGTTTTATAAATTTCATGAAATGGAATTAACTGATAAAACATTGATTGTGTTATTTCAGGACCAGAACTTTTATATAAGTACATAATCGGGAAAAATACTAACTTCATTACAAATAATACATAAATTACAATTGAATATCTTATCAGTTGAATTATTATAGGAAATTTCTTTTTTTTAATACGATCAATAATAAAAAGAAATACAAATCCTAAAATCACAAGAATACTTAATACCGGTAAATGTAAGTCAAATATTCTTCCTATTGGCATTAATATCACCTAATCTTTCATAACTAACCATATAATATTAGAAATTAATAGTAAAATTAGCTTTCATAAGATTACCAGTATAATTTCTAAAATAAACTCTATATTGTCCAGCTTCTTTTGTTTTCATTGTTTTAGAAACGTCATATCCTGTTGCATAATTCCAAGATTCAGCATAAACTTTAGAACCTTTTTCTAAGTATAAATAAACTCTTGTACCTGATTCTGCATTATCATTTCTAGTAGTAGTGGTAGCAACTGTAACAGTTTTATTTGATCCCATAGACATAAATGGAGTTCGTATACCTCCAGTTATTTCATACCAATTCGAATAGCTTCCAGCTAAAGATACTGATGCTGGTAATAAAATAGCAAAGAATAACATTAGACCCATGATTTTTTTCTTCATTTTAACTCTCCTTTTTTTATATTCGATTAATAGATTATTTCATTTTTAATATATTTGCAATAAAAAAAGTAATATTTACATATTTTTTCTTTTAAAAAACATATATGTAAATATAAGAAATATTTACCTTATTCAAAATTTATCTTCATAAATACAAAAATTCTATGAAAATCTCACTATCCAGAACAAAAGTTAAGTAAAAAATCTGTCCATATGGACAGATTTTTTACTTAACTTTTGTTCTAATCTTTTGATTTGAAATTTGCTTTTTGGCTAGAGTGCTGGCTTGTCGTGTGGGGCCGAAACCCCACGTATTGCGTATCAATATATTGTATAAGAACTATTTTTGAACGATTGATCTAAGCGGTTCGGCTCGTATACTTGCTAGTCCAAGTCGAGAACTATTGCTTTGCTTTTTGTCTGTCGGCTTGGCGAGAAAAGCACACGAGCCGAAAAAAGTTACGCAAGGACAGAATTAAAAAGAAAGGCAATGGCCTTTAGGTGAGGATTAACGAACCGACTTTTTAATTCTGAGGGTGGAGATTTTTGAATGAAATTCTCAAAAATACTACCCGTTCCTTTCGGAACTTTTAGCCCTATATATAAGAGTGAGAAGAGGAAAGTAAAGAAAGTCAGTAATAACAAGGGTTTATAAGATATAGAGTGTACCCAAAAAGGAACACCTGTGTACCCAAAAAGGAACACCTAAAAAATGTAAAAAATATATAAAAAAAAGATGTCAATATAAAATGACATCTAAAATAAATAAATTGGCAACTTATGTTTTTTACCATCTTCAGTTACAAAATTTTTAAGTGATTTTTTAAAGATTTTTTGAGTTGCTTTATCTACTCCGTCTTTTGGAGAACAACACATAATATTTGGATTTACAAACCATGTACGACTTGTACAAATACGACCATCTTCGGTAGTTGTTCCAGTTTCTGCAACCGCTAATAATCCTTTTTTCATTAAACCATTCATTAACTCTGAAACTTTTCCTCTAGTTCTATTTAACTTTCTTGCAAGATAACTAGGCGTTGCACTATCAGAATCAAATTCATCTTCTTTACTTATTCTTTCAACCAAAATATTTGTTTTAAATTCTACATAAGGTATTAAATCCATTAAAAGCGCTTTTTCAGCTGTAGATAAATAATTAATTTCACTCAAATAATTGTAATTATCCATAATTATTTGCACAAACCTCACCCGATCTGTAGGTTTTTTCTTTTTCCCTATAAAATATTCATCTCCACCAGTTGTTTTACTTATTAACTGTAAGAGCATTGTTTTCTCTTCTTCTGAATAACCACCGGTTTGCAACTGGTTATAAATGCTATCAATCTTACTATCTCTTATTTTCGCTTTTTTTTCAGCTTGTCCAAAATCTACAACTTTTGTCATAAAATAATTCTCTCCCTTAGTAGAAGGAATCAACTTTTATATGTTAGAATGTATATAGAATATATATTGGTTGATTCCAACCTTATTATGAAAAACCGCCTCGCCGACCAAAGCTTGGGCGGTTTTTCTCGTTTGTATGTTTTTCTCTATAATAACATGAAACACCTTGTTAAAGCTTTCCATCTCTTGCAAAAACACAACATTCAATTCTATCTTTCTCTATCAAAATCTCGATGTCTTCTTATTTCTCTCTTATGTTCACATTCAAATTGATTATCTACTCCCTTATTATCCAATTCTTTTTTAACAATCTCTCTAAACACCTTAAATTGCTCCTTAAAAACTTTTTTCGTTTGTACATACAAAATTCTTATATTCGTCTGCAAACCTTTTATATGAGCTTTTAATGAGCTTATTTCTCTATTTAATACAACAACTTCTTTTTGCAACTTACTTTTTTCTTGCTTCAACGTTCGATTTTCTTTCATCCAGCCTTCTGCATGCACTTTTAAACTCTCATTCTCTTTCACAAAGTCTGTCTTTTTCAAACGCTCATAATCCTTTTTGATAGTAACCGCTGCATTCACTTGCTTTGTTAATTCTTGATATTGTTCTGGTGATAACACATAATTTCTTGTTTGTTTCTTTGTGATTTCAGCTTTTCCAAACATTTTATCCTGTACTTCTACTACTACTTCTTTACGTAAAAATGGAATTTTAACAGGTTCATTTGGTACTTGATCCGTAGCACTATCTAATTCTTTTTGCATTTGTTCTACTCTTTTTTCTAACTCTATATGACGCTGGCCAATTAACTGCAGCTTTTCATTTTCACTCTCTACTTGTTGTTTTACTATCTCTAATTCTTTGTACTTATCAATGACATCACTTTCCAAACTCTTTTTCGTCACTTGTAATTCATTTGTTTTCTCTTCAACATTTGTCAAATAATTATCAATCGTTTCTAACTGCATTTCTTTTTCTTGAACTTGATTCTCGACAATTGATTTTGCTTCTGCATATTCTTTGTATTGGCGGACTTTCATGTATTTATGTGAACCAACATTTGCACGTTCAAAATTAGGAATATGTTCTTTAGCCAATTGCTCAATATAAGCTGTTTCTGTTTCTCTCCACTTCGCAATTAGCCCTCTCCCTGTTCCTTCTATGCCTTGTTGCTGTAAAGCTTTATCCATGCCGACACGCCTTGATAAACCACGTTTACTTTCAAAATTCGGTACGTAATTAATATGCAAATGCGGATTTGCTTCATCATCATGTAAAACCATATTATAAACTGTTAGATTTGGATTTCGCTCTTGAAACTCTTCAGCATAGCGCTTCAGTGCTTCTTTTTTCGCACCTCTATACATCGGGTTATCTTTACCTTCTCCAATCGCTACAACCAATTCTCGTTGCTCATGTGTTTTATCATCTTTATGTATTTTGTCATAGTAATCATCAATCTTACGGTCATTCCGTTTTTGTTTCTCGTTATACTTGTCCACTGCTTCTTGAAAAACATCCTTGTATACACTTCGGATGTCCTTTTGAACAAAGTAAATATTCTCGTGTAACCTAGCTAGATCTATACCAGGATTCCCATGAATATTTTCTCTATTATTGTGGCTTAATGAACTTTGGTGAGATTGATTAAATGAAATAGATCCCAACATAAAGTATCACCACTTTCCCTAGATTAATTGATACCATCAGTCTAGCAAAGCGACGAAATGATGTCAATTAACGTAACCCTATACTTATTTTGACACTAACATATCAAAATCGATAGGGGTCTGCGACGCTTGTCGGCTTCGCCTAGCCATGCCTAGCATAGCAAAAACCCCGGACTTTGTCCGAACCTACAAGGGGAACTCTTCCCCTTGACCCCATCAATCGAACTCCCCAACCCCTCAAATCCTTGAGGGGTTCCCTCGCCGGTTGGCAGGCCAAAACGGTAAACGTTTTGACAATCCAAGAGGGTCGCATAGTAAATATGTCAACTCCTTATCCTCCCGCACCCTTTCGGGTTCGGTCCGGTACCGTTGACATACCCGATACAACTACCTCTTATCTATGTCTTCTATAGAAATATAAACTAAAAAAGAATGCAGATAATCTCTACACTCTTTTTCTCTAACTATATATTTTATAAGAATTGATGGATAAATTCTTATACAGTCACCATTCCTAAAGACAATGGAAAATTACAACAAAAAGTTAATTCTGTACCGTCTCATAGTTGAAGTTCATTATTAAAGTTCAAATCCATATATAGTATAGATTGTCGTAACACAACACAATATATACTTTACTTTTGAATTTCACTAGAATATAATGGATATTATGGGGGAATAAACGTTCGGGATTTAACAAAATACTAAAACTAGGAGGTATATGTTTATGAAATCTAGTTCAAAACGTGTCACAAGTTCTAAAGTTGCAACGACGGCTTCTAAGATTTTACGTGACGGTAGATATGGAAAATCAACAAAAAGTGTCGCAGCATCAGCTTTATCTCAAGCAAAATCTAAGAAAAAATAAAAAGGGGTTTAAAAAATATGAGTAATTATTTATATGAAAGTAATCTTCACACATGTAAAAGCGATTCAATTCAATTATCTCAATTATTAGAACTGCTCCCAGTAGATATAGACACAAACCCTCTTAACAAAACAATCCAAGATGAATTTCCAATCAAAAATTTTGGAAATTCAAATGATACATTAGCTATTAGAGGAACCAAAGAACTATACAACCAATATCAAAAAGTAATCGTAAACAAAATTGATGTAAAAGAATCATTAGACAATCTTGAATACATGGGGCTAACAGATAAAAATGAAGTTATTTTACATTTCAAAGCTAAACCACCTATTGAAGCAATAAAAACAACAGGAATATATAATTCTAGAAAAGATTTTTTTGATGATATATTTCGTATGGGGAAATTCGCTCAATTTTGTATTGAAAAAGGATTCAAAGATCTTTTAAAAGAAAACATTGATGAATTAATAATCCGTTTAAAAGACGAGAAAAGACAATTTAGATTAATAGAACACCAAAATAAATGGCTACTACGGGGAATTACATCTTCGGAAAAATACCAAAATTATGACAACAACATATCACTATATCTAGCATTATTATCATTACACAAATATGCAAAAGAAAAGCGCTTAAATTTTTATATTGAAAATGCTCGGATGAGTGATTCAAATATTGATATATTCTTTGAACAAGAAGAACCAATTAAAATAAATAATTTAGGCTATTTACATTTTGGTGTACATGTATCAAATAATGAAATTAGAAAATCACCATTCACCATACAGTTAAGATACAGAATTACAGACGAAAATAACTATCATTTTAACGGAACTCTAAAAAAATCAATACTTAATATTCAGCACAATTGTGGAATAGATAAAGCAAAGATTAAAATAAGTGAAATCTTTAAAATTGATACATTCCAAGATGAAGTATTAGAACACATTACAAAAATACAAAACACAACAGATTTTACTCGAGATGCTATATATGATGTTATGAACCAAATTGTTCATAATAAAAATTTAAAAAAAGAAACAAAAGATAATGCAAAAACTGTATTCAAAGAAACTGTAGAAAATACATGGACATTAATTAGAGCTTTTAATAACATGAACGAAATTACAACCGATCTAAGTGAAAAAATCTATATTGAACAACTATTGCATGAGATCATTACAAAAGCTTCAAATAAAAAGAAACAAGTTACAAAACAAAATAAACATTAAAGAAAAGGATACTAATTAATTAGTATCCTTTTCTTTAATGTTTATTTATTATCTTTTATCAAATGTAAACTTCGGAATAAAGGTTTACTTTCATTTCTCTTTAACTCATTAACTTTACAACAATTCTTCTGATATCACCATTTTATATAACGAAAGTATACATTCCAAACAGCTTAAAATAAAAATCCAGTATTTAATCACTTTAATATCAAAGTAATTAAATACCCAGAAATAATACCTATTAACATACTTAATAAATTTCCAATTAAATAATACTCAGCAAACCTTTTATCTTCAAATTGTTTAAAACGAGTTAATGCTTTTAAAGCTGCTAAAAATGTTATGCCAGTATATGCATTAATAGAAACTAATATCATAATAATAATTCTTTCTATCATACCAATATATTTACCTATTTTAAATTGAGGTTCTGCATAATGTGTATGTACCAAAGTTTCTTCTACTGTATTTTCTTCAATAGGTGAAAGCTCTAAATGCTTTCCATGTCTCTTCATAGTCTTCACATTTTTCATTTCAGTTTTAGAATCAACAAAAGAATTATTTAAAGGTTTAATATCATCTAAAAGATTTTCTAAAAAATATGCACTAAAATGAGTAGTAATAATAATAACAATTAAAAAAGCAAAAAATTTATCTAAATGGGACAAAGTAATTTCTTTTTCAAATAATAATGCATTAATAAACTCTTTCCAAACATCCAAATCATAATTAATCATTTTAAAATAAGTTAAAACTCCAATGATTGTAAAAACATGAACGATTTGATCAAATATATAAGCACATACTCTAGAAAAAACATGCTTACAAACAAATTGATTTAATAATTCCTTTATAAAATCA
>NZ_CP155562.1 GCF_022095615.2 Bacillus thuringiensis | reverse complement strand
GAAAATGATTGATTTTGTACATGCTTAAACAAGCGAAAATGTACATGTTTATCTTGACATTTACACATATTTTCATTCATTTCCTCTTCCTCCTTCATATTTTGGATATATTCTCTTAAAGCCCTTATATAAAATCCACTTAATTATTCAATGCTCTGATCTCATTTTCCTAACCTTACTCCACAACATGAAATAGCATGTTGCAAATAATATAAATAGAAAAAGCATTAAGTATGCTAGAGCAAATATCGCTTCAATTAAGGGTCTTTCATAAGCCCATACATTAAAAGCAATACCTAATATGATACAAAGTAAAACTTTATAATTATTATTTAAAGCTTTCATTTTCCTGCTCTCTTTCTTGAACTGTAATGTTTCGATTTACTCTCTCCCTATCTTGATGGGACATTCTATTAAACTTTTTTATTGCCTCTTCAACCGTTCCCGCTTCAACAGTCACTTCAAATACTCGAACCTCTTTATATGCCAAATTAAATTTTTTCATTTTAAAACCCTTTCCTAATTCCGTACTTTTACGGCCCTTCTGTTCCATTCTCTATTTTGAAATCATAGTTTTCTACAAACCAATTTTCATTTTCTAGTACCAAGCTTAATTTCATGCTATGATTCTCTTTTTTCTTCTCTCCCTCAATTGAAATTACATATTCATAATTGACAGTAACATCTGCTTTGTCTTCAGCTGAACGTGTATAGTACATATCTTTCACATTCGCTTTTGTCATGTAATGAATGGCTGCATCATCAATTTGCTTATGTGAATCTTCACCAGCATTAAACAATTTATTTTCCGCTTCCCCCTTAACTAATTTCCGTAACGCTTCAAGCCCTTTTTTCTCCTTATCATTACTGTCATACGTCATTAAAGTTTCTACAAAATTTCTGGCCACTACCTGACCTTTTTCTTGCGTATTTTCTTTTAGAACTTGCAAACGCTCTTCTAATTCTTTATTTACATTCTTCAATTCTTTTATTTCAGCTGTAAGTTTTGTCTTCTGTTGTTTAGCCTCACCCTTTAAATCAGAATTACTACTCCATAGTGTCAAGCTTGTAATACTTAACGCGATAATTGCGCCAATTTGTAATATTTGTTTCATTTGATTTCCTCCTCGTATATTATGTTTAAGCTGTCACTTCAGCTTTAATTTCCCTTAATAAGAGATCCGTAAATTAATACTTGGACGTCTCAAGATATTTCTAGATAATGGTCTTAGGATCATTTGGGACAATTCTTTTTCCTCCTGTGGACTTACCACATAATTAAGAGTGTTTCTCAGTGAACGTGCGGGACTCCCTACTCGCAGGCTGAGCAGCCTGACCCTCGAACCTAGATGATAGTAGCTCTAGGGCGGCTTTCGATTCAGGACAAGCTCTCATACACGAGGTTGTTGGTCGGCGTACACACTAGAGATATCTCGAGACGTCCAAGCAATGATTCTAAACCGAAAGGAGGTCTCTTACGTGAGATTATTTGTTGGTCTAGATGTAAGTTCGTTTGATATAAAAGTTTGTATTTTAAATGGTGAAGGAAAAAAGCTGGATTCCTTTTCGGTCAATAATGACTTGCCAGGTGCCACAGCAATCAAAGAGCGATTATTGCAGCGTATAGCCAATCAAGAGGTTAAAACCTTTAAAATCGGCTTAGAATCCACATCTGTTTATAGTTTTCATCCATCTATGTTTCTTCACTATGATGAAGACTTACAACGCTTTGGAGCGAAGGTATTTCTTATGAATCCAAAGCAAATCGCAAACTTCAAGAAAAGCTATTCTGACATGGATAAAACAGATGAGATTGATGCATTTGTCATCGCTGATTACTTACGATTCGGACGGAATCAAATGTCCATCGTCAAAGAAAGCCAGTATGTGGCACTTCAGCAATTAACAAGATCTCGTTATCAGCTCGTTAGAATGTTGACAAAGGAAAAACAACATTTTCTCCAACACCTAAGTTATAAATGTAATACGTTTTCACAAGAGGTGGATTCTTCTATATTTGGCAACGCCATGATGGAATTGTTCCTTGAAAAATTCAGTCTAGAAGAGTTAGCTGACATGTCTTTAGATGAACTCGCTGAGTTCCTACAAATGAAAGGGAAAAACCGATTTGGTGACCCAAAATGTGTAGCATCAACAATTCAAAAGGCTGTTCGCTCTTCCTATCGCTTGGATAAGGTCGTGGAAGACTCAATCGATGTCCTTCTCGGAACATCAATTGCGGTAATTCGTACCTATCAACAACAAATCAAAGAAATAGAGAAGTCCATTAAGCGAATCATGGCTGGATTAACGCAAACACTCGAATCCATTCCTGGAATTGGTCCTGTATTCGCCGCAGGTATTATCGCTGAAATTGGTCAAATCGAAAGATTTGATGATGAAACCAAGATAGCAAAATATGCCGGATTATATTGGCGTACACACCAGTCTGGTCGCTTCACTGCTGAAAACACTTCATTATCTCGTAATGGAAATCATTACTTGCGGTATTACTTAGTTGAAGCCGCCAACTCTGTAAGAAAGCATGTATCCGATTACCAAGAATATTACGTAAAAAAATATAATGAAGTACCAAAACATCAACACAAACGTGCACTCGTTCTAACCGCAAGAAAACTTGTGCGATTGGTGGATGCGCTACTACGTAGTCACCAACTCTTTGCGCCAGAAAGGGGCGTGAAAGTGTGACATAAAATTTGTCATCGCTACCTTTGAATAAATTCCATTATTTTACATATAATGCTGGTCTAGTTTCGTGATGTCTTTTTTTAGCAAATTGCCCTTTGATAACTTTAAACGTTTATATTTTTTAGTTGACATATTACCGTAGGTCTTATTACGGCATATATGGTGCCGGGTCAACCTGACCGTATTTAAATGATGTTTTAATTTCGAAATGTAAATGCGGGCCAGTAACTTGCCCTGTCGCCCCACATACGCCGAGCTGTTGCCCCGCTTGGACCATTTGCCCCTGTTGCACAGAAAGTACGTCCATATGACCATATAACGTCCACAAACCGCCTTCATGTTCTAGAACCACTGCATTTCCGTATCCACCAAAACCACTACCGCTGGCTCCAAACTGTGCAAAACCAACTCGACCAGCTTTTGCCGCGCCAATCGCTGTCTGTCCTCGCGTACACGCATAATCCGTTCCTTTATGAATCGTGCCCCAACGCGGACCATATGGGCTGGTAACAAGTGGACTTCCTGGAATCGGTAAAACAAATCCATGCGAGCTAGGATCACCCACGTTCCCAACACCTCCGCTATCTGCTGGTGTACAGTTAAATGTAAGTCCACCTAACTGCTGAGCAAACTTTGTAACTAAAGCTGGCCATAAACCATTTGTACCGTGCGGATCATTTGCCGCGCCCGGCGGTGCATACTTAGCACCAATTGCTTCAATTGTTGTAATTCCCATTCCTATATAATTTTTGTATAAGTTACGAGCCATGCCGTTTATACCTTCTTCTAATGTCGCAAACTGAATAAAGCCTGTCATGTTAGTACTTGCGGGGTTCATTAATCCACCTGGATTGTTATATTTTTTCACAGCATTACTTGTACCGTTACCTGTTTCTAGCATCGCTATAGCGGTTAATAAGACTGGATCAATATTATTTTGTGTACCTGCATCAATAAAAGCTTGCCCCTTAGATGTAAACACACCCTTCAAGTGTGGGTCTAAATCCGCTGCGGTCAATTGTTTGTCCCCTGGGCGGCAAATTGTATTACCTATTAACCCGCCCCCACCACTTACTGGTTCTTTTTTTTCATCACCTAAAAGCATAAATAAGACGATTCCTATTAAAACAAAGAAAATTACAATTAGAGAAACACTACTAAACAAACAACCACTAACCATCCATAGTTTACGGACTTTACTTATTTTCGCTTTCTTTTTGGCTTCTTTTTCCTCTATATCCTCGTGCTCTAAATCCACGCTTCATGTACCTCCCTTACAAAAAATGCCCCGCTATAAACTAGCGAGGCATTGTAACTAAATACATATTTTTATATTGTTTCTGTTTCTATTTTTATTTCATTTTCTTCAGCTAAGGTTTCTAACTCTACCTTTTGTTGTGTCGCATCTATCATAATTTCTTGCGATGCTGCTACTTCTGCTTGTGCGGATTCTATATGTGTTGTTTCATTTGTTCTATTTATTTTATCGGCTTGCGAAGACTCTACATGTTCTGACGGCTTCGCTTCCACCGCTCCCCTAATCTCTTGCGAAGCCCCTTGTCTTTGCAAGACTTGGCTCCCTTCAAAAGATTGACCTTTTACCTCTTGTTCTCCTAAACTATTTCCATTCATAGTTTGACCTTTTATCCCTTGTTCTCCTAAACTACTTCCATTCATAGTTTGTCCAGGAATCGAACCGGAAGATTCTAGCGAATCCGGGCTTGTCATCGTCAAGTCTCCCGAAGATTCGACGGATGCACCTTGGATATCATTAACATTCATCGATTCATTATTTATACCCATTCCACCAGGCTTCGCTATATTAAATTCACCAACTGACGATACTTTTGTCGAACCATTTCCAATTGGACTTCCCTCTAAATTAAAACCTTCCGTTTTCGTCGAACTTTTTGCCTCCAACCCTTTTGTTGAAGTCAATTCCTTTCCATTCGTTTCATTTAATACAAATTCATTTTCACTCCCACTTTCCTGATCTATACCAGATGGATTAACTACCCCTTGTTTTTCATCCAATGATGGTACAATCTCACCTGATTTTCCAGTTGAATTTGAAGTTCCTTCTGAAGAGTTCAGCTGTCCAACACTGGCAATTTGATTTAAGGCTCCTTCACCATTTTCAGTTTCATATTCCGAAACGTTATCTTGCTCCTGGTGTCCTGGTGTTTCTATATCTGATACTTCCATATTCTCTTTTTGCGAGTCTGTAGTACTTTCTTCTGTCGTCGCTAACTCCATTGCGTTTCCTTCTCCATGTCCAGCTTCGTAATTAGAGGAATCATCTTGTTCTACCTGTTCTGGTGTTTCTATATCTGACACTTCCATATTCTCTTTTTGCGAGTCTGTAGTACTTTCTTCTGTTGTCGCTAACTCCATTGCATTTCCTTCTTCATATCCAGCTTCGTAATTAGAGGAATCATCTTGTTCTACTTGTTCTGGTGTTTCTACATCTGATAACGGTTCATTATTTTGTGCTGAATCCACTTCAGTTTCTTCAGTCGTTACTAAAACTTCACCGTTCCCTCCATCTTGTTCTGTTTCGTAATCGGAAGGATCATCTTGCTCAGGCTGCTTTATATCTTCTACATCGGACAATTCCGGATTTTCTTCTTCGCCATCATTCCCATTCATTGTTGCCAATTCTTCATTATTTTCTTCTTGATTTTCTGTTTCATAATTAGATGGGTCATCCTGCTCACCTTGCTCTGGAGCTTCTACATCCTGCAATTCTGAATCATTTTGGTTTGCCCCTTCTCCTTCCTCTCTAATTTCTGAAAGTTCTTCGTTATTATCTTCCCCTTCTTGGTTTTCGTATTGAGAAGGATCGTCCTGCTCAGGCTGATCTATATCTTCTACATCGGACAACTCCGGATTTTCTTCTTCATCATTTCCATTCACCGTTGCCAATTCTTCATTGTTTCCTTCTTGGTTTTCAGTTTCATAATCAGATGGATCATCCTGCTCACCTTGTTCTTGAGCTTCTACATCCTGCAATTCTGAATCGCTTTTTTCTGTACCTTCTCTTTCCTCATTAATTTTTGAAAGTTCTTCGTTGTTATCTTCTCCTTCTTGATTTTCGTATTGAGAAGAATCATCCTGTTCAGGCTGCTCCGCATCTTCTACTTCAGATAACTCCGGATTTTCTTCTTCAACTCCTTCTAACGATGCAAGGTTTTCTGGATTGACTTCTTCTTGATCTTCTTGATACTCTTCTGTCTCTTCTTGCTCTGCATTTACAACCACTTCATCCTCATCTTCATCAATTGTGGCTCTTTCTTGTTCTTCCTCGACTTGCTTTTCTTCGTCTTGATGTTGTTCTGTTTGTTCGTCTTCTTCACCAATACTTGCATATTTTGTTTTTTCTTCTTCACTTTCTCCCGAAACTTTCTCTTCATCTAGGGTAGCTTGTTTTGTTCCGCTTTCATCAGCTGTATGTTCAGAAGGATCATCCCCCATATAATTTGGATCAGAATCTCCAAACATATCTTTTGCTCTTCCTACACCTGCATTAATGCCATCCATTGTTCGATTAAATCCATCCTTTGTTTTGCCTGCCATATACTCTAAATCCGTAAATGAATTATACGCAACCTTCGATTTACGGAATGCCGCTTTGATGTTATCTCTAAAGATATAACAAAGGACAAATACCAGAATCTGAAGGATCATCGTCATTAAATAGCCAGATGTTCCCGCTTCCGGAAGTTCATATAACAGCCCAGCAATTGAAAACAGAATAATTACAATAAGTGACAAGAATATTTTTGCGGCTAACGGTTTAAGCCATTGTTCAGCCCAACTAATTAAAACGCGCCTATTTTTAGGTAGTAATGCAAAAGCCATCGCTATTGGACCAATAATACTCATTACCATAAATAACAATTGGCACGCTACTATCAGCAAGCATATAACTGCTGTTGGAGCTCCTGCAAAAGTATTTACAATGTAGTACATAAATGTAAATATCAATCGCTCCCCTACCGACTCATTTGTCATCATAAAATTCTTATGTTCTTTAACATCTTCTGTTACTAACTTAACCCTATCTTCCCCAGGTGGTGTATTGATTAATTTATTTACCCTCTCGACACCAATAGTGTCTAGTGAATCTTGACCATATTGTAAGTACAAATATGGACGTTCCACCATCAATTCCCACATTTGTGCTTTTACATTCGCTATAGCCCGACTTTTTGTTTGCCCTGGATTCCCATGGATCGTTCCGGTTGTCTTACTTAAAACTTGAAGACTAATTTCAGAACTAATTGTATTCATTCCTTTCAGAATCGCTGGTGCATTTGCGATGTAAATCAATATCCCTGCAATAACACACACTACCTTAAATAATTCACTTATCCCCTTTGTCATTTGTCTTTTTACAAAAAACAGATAAATAAAATATATAACAGATAAAATACATGTCATTTTAATAATCGACGGGAATAAACCTTCACTTTCAAATTCCGGTTTACTTCCAATCCCCGCTATATTTTGCATTGCTTTACCTAATTTATCTGCAACAACATCGATAATGTCTAAGCTGAAGGATTGTTCTACTATAAATAACAATATTTTTGTCAACCAAACCCCAAACTGGAACATTAATGAAACTATCCATTGACCAACTCCATTAATTTTCCGCTGTATATCTTTCCCCACAGAATCATCACCAAACATATAGCCCCAAGCCTTTGAGAAAAAGCCTTTCTCATCGTCTTTATGTGGTGCGGTATCTATCTCATAATGAACATTCTCAAAATCTTCTTGTTTAGATTTATCAAACAAGTTACCTGAAATTGTATTGGCCTCTGACGCTTTTGGTTCGTCCTCTGCAAAGGCTACATTCGGCACAGTACCGACAAATAAAATAAAAATGGCCATAAAAAGAGGGAAGAGCTTTTTCATTCTCGTTCCCCCTCCCACTTATGGACTTGTATTGGCTTCTTATCTCCTACAATGGACTCTAAATTGTGAGTATCTCCCCAAGCCCAACCGTAATTCTTCCATTTTCCATCTTTTTTATCTTTTATCATTTTTAATTCCACACTACTCTTCCCACCTGTACCTGGATGATAATAACGAGCCTTGTAATAAAATTCATTTGAACCTTCTTCTAGATCATACCTAAACAGCTCATATCGCCCGTTCAATTTATCACTTGCCCCTGGATATGTTACATTGTATTCCTTCAAAAATTCGTATTCATTTATATGCAATTCATTCATTTTTTTATTATCTAATTCAATATAAGCTTTCATATATTCCAAGGCTGCTTTATCAGCCGCTTTTATATTAATCGATTTCTGATTATCTATCACTTCACTTTTAGTAGATTGACAGGCTGTAAGGGTTGTTACAATTAACCCTCCAGCCATAATAGCTCCTACTAAATAGCCCAATGTTCTTTTATATTTCACGATTCCTTCACTCCTATTTCGCCTTATATTAAGCGCCCGCGAGTTCCTGTTCACGTTCTTCCGCTGTTTTCGTTGAAGAATCAAATGCCTCTGCTAATTCTTTGAAAACAGGATCAACTTTAATAACTGCTGTACGTCCATAGATGTCTTGGAACAAGCAATGACCCCTTTTTAAATTCTGCAACATTCTTATATTAGCGTCTGTTACTGGCAAATTATAATATCCTAACATTTCTTTTGCTTCAGCATCATTTTTCAAGCAATAGGAGAATTTCATTCCAACGTTGGCAATCTCCTTATTCGCTGAATTAAAATCGCTCGCATTTTGTGTACCAAGATATAATCCTGTATTGTGATAACGCCCTTTACGAATAATTTCATCCGAAAGTTTTGCCCCTTCACGATTTCGCATAACGTTTTTAGCTTCATCTTGAATATAAACTTTAAATTTCTTACGATCTGTTGAAAGCATAAGGGATTTACCGAATGCTGTTAAAGCTGTAAGAACACTTTCTGATAATTTATCAGTAATACTCAATACAGTTTGCTCTAATGGTGGTAATGATAAATGTTGAATTTGTAAAACTTGTAAAGCCCTTTCTAAATCTAAGGCTCTGTAATCCTGGCCAGGCTTACCAAACAATAGATTTGCAAGTGGCGAATTTTCAATTGTATTTAAACGTGTTACTAATTCTGTTAATAATGCCAACTCTTCTTGGATCAATTCACCATCTTGTTTCATTTCAAACAATTCATCTTTTACTAAAGATAAACAAGGCTCTTCTTTCTTTGCCACTCGTTGAATTGCTGTCCATAGGAAGTCATATTTTGAATTCTCTAGCGTTACACCTGTTAAATATGTTAAAACTTCCAACGATAAACTCATCGCATCTTCTTTTGTTGCACTAACACGGAATGGGTCTAAACATCCTTTATCACGTTCACTTTGTCCTAAAGTCCACACTTCCAATTGATCCTTATTTTTCTTAAACCCTGGGAGCAATTTTGGCCATTCACTTCTATCCCCTTTAGGATCGACACAAAATGCAAGCCCATCGCTCATAACAATCCAGTATAATAAGATGTTCATTAAGAACGATTTCCCTTTCCCTGTCATACCGGCTATCATTACTGATAAACTATCAAATTCATTATTTAAGTTCTCTAGCGCTTTTGCTGCTAAGTCTGGTCTAATAAAGACTGGGCGATTTAATTTAACTGTACGACCAATATAGAACCCTTGATTGTCGCCAATTTGTGTTGTTGCCCCAAACATACCTTGTGCTAAAACTCCTGGCTCCGCATATATTTTAAAATCTTTATTATAGCGTTTGGCCCCTGGGAAAAATTCATAGAAATATGCCATCTGATCGCCATAAGGATTTACTAATTGAATTTTCATCTTTCTATACTCTGTAATTAGTTTCTTAACGCGATGAGCCAATGTTTTTTGATCTTGAGCATGAACAGCAAATAAAATACTCATTTCAAATCCTGGTGCACCCGTTGTCTGGAAAACGTCTTGCATCAGTTTAACTCCGGCCGCCTTACGATCTACAGTCCGGTCTACTGTTCCACCAAGTGCCGCCTGGTGACGTTGGTCATTTAATTCCCGCTCGCTATTTTGCAATCCTTTTAGAACACTCACATTCTCCATATGATGACCACGAATACTTACTTCCACCGGGAATTTTAAAGAATGCGATTGTATACGATATATCCATTCTCGGCCTGGAAAATGTGATTGTGGGTCCATATCACTTACTGCAAGAAACGAAACGTAACTTTCTTCTAAATCCCCCTCTGCATTTCTCCTTTGAAGTCGAATACAACGGCCAGGCTCTTCATCTACTTCACACTCAGTTAAGCGGAGAATAGCATCACGATCTGGACGTGTAGCCTTTTTAGTTTCTCCATTTTCATCTACCCATGAAATTTTTCTTCCTACATTCCAATCCTTCACTGTTTCTGGAGCTGTCATTCCACGACTGAAATTATGTTCAATTAAGAACCTTGTAACTGGTGGCGTCGCTCTTCTCACAAAACGAAAAGCGCCTAACAATTGATTATAAATACCATCTTCAGCTTCCTTATAATCATTAATCTCTTCTTCTAACAAATCACTTTCTTCAATTCCCATTGCTCGAAACGGCGTTTCAGTAAACCCCTTTATAAATTTTCGTGCGAATTTTGAGGTTTCAATTACTGGATTTTTGACTTGTTTTTCTTTTCTATCCTGATTTAATTGCACCAATAAGAAAAAATGATATTCTGTATTTTCTTTTGAGACTGATGATTGTTGCAAATATAATTTCACTTTTTCAAAAAGGACCTTTGCCGTGTTAGACAAAGGTCCTTTCAATCTTGCAATATGTTCATCTATAATTGCGTCAGAATCAGTTACTTTTGGAATGACAAGTAAATGAAAATCACTTTCTAATTGTGTAAATAAAGACTTCTGGTTTGAGAAATATGTTTTCTTCATCCGATCACTTTGATGTTCATATTCAAAACCTTCGACTTCATAAATACTCCAAACCCTCTGATCTGGACAAAAACAAAGATTATCCTCTACATGATTAATTGGGAATTCCGATACACTATTTAACGCAAGCATTAAATATCCTCACCTTCTATATTTTCAATATTTTTTATTAAACATTCAATTTCATCCTCTTATTTTAATACCATTCGTCTTCTTCTAAACGCATTGTTTCGAATTCTTCTGTCTCTTGTTCTATTAAAGTCAACGGGTAATCTTCAACCTCCCCTTGACTCGTAGGTATAATAGGAACAATATCCGATTCACGGTAACGAATGAAAATAGGACTTTCAAAAACATATTTTTTTGGTTTTTCAAACTTTATAAAGCGTGACATTTTATGTGGCCTTAATTTAAATAAAATCCATGATCTAGCAAACACTAAAAATGACTTACCATCTGTTTTATACGTATCTAAGCCCCAAACTGCAAAACCTGGAATGATAATATAATATGGAAGCCAAAATTCATCTGCAATTGGTCCAATAAACCAAGAAGTTAATGGGAAAACTCTTAATATAACAAACACCAATACTATTAAGGCATAATAGCCTAACATCTTCCACGACACAGGTCGTGGAAGACGATAGCCTAATAATTCATATTGGCGACGTTCATATTTCATATAACTTCCGAAAGTATATACAATAAAAGGTTTTGATTTTTCTTCCATCAGCAAGAACGCCTCCTTATTTAATTACATTCCTAACATTCCACCTAAGAATGATCCTACTTTTTCAAGAGTTTCTGGTGCTGCTACAAGGAAGAATCCAAGGCCACCCGCGATAACAATTGTAACAAGGAAGCCCCATGCCCGCTTCGCAATACAAAAGATAACTAACCCAATAATGATAATCCCTAAAGCATATTTCCCTTGTGTTTTAACCCAGTCATACGCTCCATCCAAACCAAATCCTAGTATCATATTATTTAATAAATTCATTTTATTTTCCCCTCTCTATTTCACAGTCATATCAGTGACGATATATTGTTTTCCTTCTTTTTTAACTGTTAATACATATTTCATTGTCATTTTGGATTCTGAAACAGCATCCTTCATTTCAGCAATTGTATAAACATCAAACGTACCTTTCTTTGATCCTACATATACCTTCGTTTCTTTGATTTGTTCAAAGTGTAGCGCTCCTTCTAACCCTTTAATATCTTTGTTGTGTAATACATACTCCAATTCTTTTTGGGTCGCTGTTGTGTAAGACTTGAAGAAAGTTGGTAAGAAGTCGCGAATTTCTTGTTTCGCTTTATAATCTGCTTCATCTGACTGCTTTTCATCTTTATCAACTTTGATTTTTGCTTTATTGTCTACTTTAACCACTTGAGGATTTCCTGTTACAATAAACCCTTTTCCATCCGTTTGAATTGGTACAGCAATTGTTTCTGTAACGTCTTTCCCTTCATCTTGACGAGTAAGTTTATAATCCACTTTAAGAACCATATCTGCACTTTGTTTTCCAGTCTCTTTTACCCGCACAATGGAAGCTTGTACATAATTTGCATCCCACTGAAGACTGTGCATATCTAATCCAGCTTGTGGGTCTGCTCCTTCTAATAAATAGGGTTTTAAACGCCCTTCTCTATTAGCACGCTCGTTATCCCCACGTTTCCAGGTAAAGTATTCCTTTGCAAATTGCTTTGTAAATTCTACCGCTTCTGGCCGTGTAGCTCCATTCTGATCTAATTGCACTTTAGAATCCGGCCCCTTTTGCACCATTGCTTTCAATTTATTATTCGTAATAAGCCCGGTAATCGAAACCGTGAACATCCATAAGAAGAGTACCCAGAAGACCACATTCCCGATCTTCTTCGCTTTATACGAAGGTATTCGGAAAGGTTTCCTCCTTTTTTCCCTCCACTTATTCAACCTTTCTTTTAATCCCACACCATTTCACTCCTAACCTTTTTTATCAAATGCTTTTGAAAGGCCCATAACTGCAACTGTTACAACAAGTAACCCTTCCCAGCCATACCTTCCATAAATCTCTAAAAACATAGATTTTATTTCTTCATAAACCGGTTGTGCTTCTGGGAATCTACGAAAAATAAAATCTTTTGATACAACTAAAACAATAACTGCCGTTATAAAAGAAACAATTGTTGAAAGTACAAATCGAAACACCCTCTTATAACCTCACTTTCTCCTTAGGATTTTCGATGTTCCGATAAATCGCTCCAAATGGATTTTGTAAGACTTCTTCAAACATCACGACATAAACAGGTACTTGCGGGCTCTCCATTTCTTGCATATACCGTAACAATTCTTTTTGTCGTCCCTCATTACCAGCAATAAAGATTAGTCGCCATTTCTCTATTGGGTATGTTAGACCTGCATATCGATCATATTTTTTAACCGATTCCTCTCGGCTTAAAAAGTCGTTATACCTTCGTAGCTTTTTTTCGATAACCTCTTTCGTTCCATAAGTACGTTCCATTTCCAAAAACAAGCCATAATTACCTTCGATTCTGTTTTTCAAGCCAATAACAGCCAATCCATCCGGTCGAATAACAGCACTTTTATTTTTGTCATATTGAAACGTTCCTCTTGCTTCATTTATCCATTCTTTTATTCCAATTGGGATGTCTGCCTTTGATTGCTCTAACATGGCACATTCAACATGAGCCAACATCAAACTATGATAAACGAAAGTCGCAACTCGATTGGACCATTTGTAATTCCAATGAACCTCCCCTCTCAACTCCCGCACCATTTCAACCCCGTACTTATCAAGTGTATAAATATTTGATCCGTTACCTGATCGCCTACGCTTCCCACGAATACTTGCTACTGGATGTCTTTCACTTTTGATGTAGTTTTCTTTCTCTAGTTTCGCCAGTCTTGCGTAGACGGATTTTTCTTTATGATTAGGATAATTTTTCATACGAATATATTCAAAATCTAAATAGATATGTGTATGAATATCCATCAATAATTGTTCATCCTCAGTGGTTAAAATCATCTTCATCCTCCTTCCCACCATCAAAAGTCAAAGATACTTTTTTCTTCTTTTGATTCAGCGTTTTCTACTTTCTGTAATTCCTCATTTTTAATTTCAACGGGATACTTTTCTTTATCGTCATCCCCCGTTTCAAACGGATAATTAATTTCCTCTTTCTCTTTTAAAAAAATATGATCGGTGTTCTCCATATCCCAGGGAAAAGGCATATCCATAATGACAGGCGATTCCTCTCGCGTCGCCTCTTCGGTTTTCTCAAAGAGCGATTCCTTTTGCGTCGCCTCTTCAGCTTTCTCAAAGAGCGATTCCTCTTGCGCCGCCTCTTCAGCTTTCTCAAAGAGCGATTCCTCTTGCGCCGCCTCTTTTTCGGCCTTTTCAAAGAGTGATTCATCCTCTTTTTTCAAGTTCACTTTAGTTGAAGCTGTTATGTCTTGGCCATATAAGAAAAGGTTAATTTCTCGATCTATTTCTTCAGCTGACTTTCCTCGCTTCTCCAATTCACCTATTTTTTTGTATGTCCATTCATTAGAATCAGCAATTTCTTTATCATTTCCATACGTTGCAATCTTGCCATTTGGTCTATAGCGGTCTAGAGGTTTCGCTTTTATCATGCACCACACATTTTTCGCTTCTCCTTCAAACTTATCTTGCGTTTGAATGGCTGCATGTAAGTCGGGTAACCCTTGTAAATACTCAGCCCGAAATTTCCCTTGCATAACTCCCTCTAGAGTTTTAGCCGAAGACTTCCCTTGTCTACAAACAAAGAAATTACCGCCTATTTCCGTAAGAGCATCCGTTAATTCCTTATCTAGCTGTCCTGAAATTTGCTGCGTAATAATCCAAAGTCCCAATCCGTACTTCCGGTCTTCCGCTACAATTTTAGGGAGAATTGGAACTTGTACTTTGTGAGCCTCATCTATAAACGTTAGGTGTAATTTTGACCCCACCTGTCTTTTTTGCACAACACGGTGATACTGATTCATAATGTAGCCAATCGTTAACTTAATATCTGTATTCGCCATACCTGACAAATCGTAAAAGATAATATGTCCTTTTTCCATCCAATTAAAGATATCTAAAGCGAACTCAGATTGCCCGTATATACGTTTTAAGTATGTACTGCTCCTGAATATATCCAATCGGTTCAACAAAGGCTGCACACTATCTTCTAGCGCGTTCCCTATTTCATTTTTCCAAACATTTCTATAGTACGTTGACTCTGGACCTTCTAAACCATCTAATACACGCTCTCTAAACAATTCATCTGTACAAAATGAAATAATACTTAATGTAGAATGCTTTTGGCTTCCATCACATAATAGCGTTCCAATAATCGATTTTAGAATTCTCTCCGTTTGTGGGGCTGGATTTGGAACAAGAGCTTTAATACTATCAAAAATGGAGTCAACCACCGTTTGCATATCCTCACCTGGATTACAATGTAATAAGTTAATCGCCGGTGGATAATCAGTATCTCGAAAACGAATGAAATGCACCTTTTCCCAAGGTATTTTTGCTCCTTCTAATTCAGCCTTTAACAGTCGATTTAACATAACAATTGCCAAATCTGGGGTTGGATCAAACAATGAAAAACCACTTGCATCATCTGGATTTTCAATCCAAAGTTTCATAGCACTATCTAGCACATTAGCTGCTACAGTACTTTTCCCTGCACCAGTAGTTCCAACTATACATCCCATTTTTTTAAACACTTCATTCAATATCTTTACTGTACGGTTTTTCTCTAGAGGATGAACTAACGTTCCGATTTCCAACCCTTCAGATAAAATACCTTCAGGTAACATTTTCTCTCCACTTTCTAAATAAAGAATCTTATTTTCAGATACATCCTCTTTATCACCTTTGATATTTGGAAGGTGAAGCAAATTAACAAGTTCTGATCCAGTCCAAGTCATACGCCCGTAATAAGGAATTGGGATACGCCAAATAGACCGACGAAACGAACGGTAACGAAGTTCATTTACATCAGCCATCATACTCGCTATGATATTCCCTAAACCTTTTAGCATTCTGACACCAGGATATACCTCAGTCGCTACAGAAACACAAACTTGAAACGCTGTTTCTTTCCCTAAAAATCGTTGCGTTAAAACCTTTGCTTCTGTTTTCTGAAACACATCTAAATCTTTTTCTATTCTCTTTCGATCCTTTAATTCTGCTTCTTCTTTTTTGATTCTTCTTGTTAATCGATAGTCTCGATCTGGTGAAAAAGAAACATCAATCCAAGTCTTTTCTTCCATTCCACTTATAAGCTGTGGGAGTTTATCAGTTTTATACTGGGCTAATGATAAAGACTTTTTCGTCTTTAATTTCATTCTCCCGCCAACAGCACCACCAAACAATTTATTACGCGGAAACGGAATATCTTCTATATTTTGTTCTATGACCTCAGCGTTCTTATATACATTTCGAAACGCTTTAACTAAATAAGCTAAATTCTCTTCTGGTCCACCTAAATAAAATCGAACCTTTTGACTCTTCCCATCTATATCTTCCGGCTGATACATAAGTAATCTGTACCAATCGCGACCCTTCCACAATTGTTCTAGTGGTTTTCTTCCCTCACCATGCACTTGTCGAATCATATCTCCTAATTGATCTACTTTAGCATCATCGGACATATGAGGAATAACTAAAACGTATTTATAAGACTTCTTTTCCAGCCTATATAAAACAATACATCTAGTTATCCAAAATATAGTCCCAATAAATAGTAGGAGTAGACTAACATGTACAACCCTTTTCACAATTGGCACAATCTGGATTAATCGATTTGAAATTTCGTATCTTGTAATCCAAACAAATAATATACCGGATAGTAATAGGAAAAATCGCCAATGTTTTATTAATACCTTCAACACGGCTTTCTCCAGTTCTTTTTCAAACTTATTTTTAGATGCCACTAACTCCACTTCCTTTGCATCAGCTATGAAGAATTACTCTCTCCTTTTTAATGTTTTTCAAATACTTTTCTAATTCCAAAAGCTTTAATTCATAGAGCTGCCTTTTTCCATCCTTGTAAAAACCGCAATCAATTAGCTGATTAATGATAAGCTGTTTTTTTCTATGCTCATAATAAGTACGATTTTCTAAAAAAAGCATTGTTTCGAAGCTTTTTCAAATCTGTTAAATTCTTTTTCTGTTATTTCCACGAATCGGATATCCCGATCTATAAGATACTTAATATACTTTTCTCTTGCTTTCATATACTCTTCTTGATTTCCCCATCTTGTATGCCTGCCATTACAAAGGACGAAAAAAGAAGTTAAGTTCAGCTGACTTACTAGTTTTTCACTTTGATCCTTCGGATTAAAAATTTCTTTCGCCATTTCATGCACTTGTAATACCTCATCTAATGAATAACACACTACAAACAAATAATGCGGAATTATAGAACCCACACCCTCTTACCTCCTTGAATTTACACTTCTAAGCAAAAATCAAATTGTAATATAATCAAGCAATTGAACTATAAAATAAGTAAACACTGCCGATAAAGGTAATGAACATACAGCAAGAACAACAAGTAAACCAGATTGTTCTTGTTCAAAGTAAAAATCTTTTATTGTCATATAAATAGCAAAGGTCACCAAAATGTACACGCAAACAAAAAATAGTATGATTTCCCCCATAAATCCGTACACTTCCTTTTAAAGCTCTTAATTTCGCATTGTCCACCTTCATTTTTAACAAAATTAAAATTCGAAACTAATTAACGCTTTTATTCAATATCGTTAACTTTTAGAACAAAATGACTAGTAGATTGATAATCTAATTTTTCTTGATCCATTGACTCCACTTTTTCTTCAACTAATCTTTGAACATTATCACTATTTGCACCTTCAGGTATTTCAACTTCAACAAAAGCTTTATAGGTTTTCGTTACTTCCACTTCTATTTGATATTTTCCCATCTTCATACGCCTCCATCTTTTAATAAACTTCAAATAATATACCTTACCTACAAAATTAGGAATTTTGGTTTAATTTAATTCTTTATAATGCTTCAATTGTCTTTGGTAACAACAGAAAGCAAACGACGCGATCCCCTTAGCTGTCATTTCATCCGTTATATCAGTAGCAACATAACCAGCAAAGTTATTTGTATACTTTCCATCTTTTGATGTTGTTAAAAACGGAAATTTAGCACCGATATAATACAAACCATCTTTATCCACACCTACATCAAACTCTGTACCATCTGAAGCTTTGTATTGAGTTACTCTTTTTAGCTCATCCATTTTGTAACACCTCCGTTTTAACTTTTTCACCTGAATAATATATTATTCTAGGCGTTTTACTCAGCCATTTATTAAGGTCGTTCTGTCTTATTTCTTCCAAACATATATCATAGGATTCCTCTACGCCTTTTAAGTCTCGTTTTTCTAATTCCCTTACAATAAATCCCCTTACAGCATATGGATTTAATTCACATAATTCTATGAAAGTATTATGAACAACTTTTAGCTTCCCTTCATCATAAAATTTCAAAATACCATTTATCATTTCTGCTTTTCTTTCTACAAGTTCATATTGCTTAGGTAAACACATCTTATCCCTACTCGCTAGTGAATTTCTAAATCTACTACAATAGCATTTCCGCTCTATTTCACACCCTTACCAAAACATTTAGTACATGGTGTTTTTTCCATAGATTCATGTACTTTGAATCCTCTGATTGAGCATGTTTTTCCAAATATCATTCCCGTTCCATTGCATTTTTTGCATTTTCGAGTCTTCAATTAAATCACATCACTTACCTTTAAATTTCAAATAACATTAAAATGAATATTCAATTAAATAAAGAAAGTACAGCAATTAATAAAATCGTCCCACATAAGGCTGCCGTTCCTACAAAAAAGAATCTAGTCCAAAAATCCAGTGCATCCCAACTAGATGTATATTCCTCTATTTCTTTAATATCATCTTTCATTTTCACTTTCCCCTTTTTCACTCTCTTCCCCATCTCTTCACTCCTTTACAGTTCTCATACACAAATTAGAAAGAGCTATAACAAGAATTCTTGTAGATTCCTTACAAGTCAACATAATTGAAAACGCATGATAAGAAGGATGACCTTTTTCTAAGTGATCTGTGATATGTTCCAAAAAACCTTCCTTTTCTTCGCTTTGCAAAACAAATTCTCTTACATCTGATAACCTAGCTTTTTCTTTATACTTATCTTTTACGTAAAGAATTGCACCACTTAAAAATGATTGTGTTGTTCTTATCCATGTTAATCCAGCACCTTCATGAAGTACCTGTTTTGTCATTTTTCTAGCGAGTTCATACGCTTGTTTTTTAGTTTGAATACCAGCAATTTCATTAGAAACGATCATTAATTCCACCCCTTCATTGTTATGAAATTTTTACACAATAAAACTTACAACACCTATGACTACAACCCAAAAGGGAAGGGCAATGATTAAGCCATTTTTACATCCTTTTGCAAAAGCTAAAGGATCATCATCTTGATACACTTCTCCTGATAAACGTTTCATATTATCCCTCCTTGAAATCTGCTTCTACTCTCCATAAAAAACTACAAGTGACATAACCTATTAAATAAATCATCATAAATTTGATTAGAAGATCAATTATTATAGAGCTCCCTTTTCGTTCACCTCTCCCATTGCTTGTAAAATACAAGCTATTAGTAAAAGCGGTATTAACATTAATAAAATCCCCACTTCTCGACATTTTGTAAACATCGAAATTCACCCCTATTAGAATAGAACTATAAATAGCCCCTTCCTTACCTTTTCTTTTGAATTAACTAACTCCCCATATACCCCGCTCTTTCAAGAAGATATCTATATAAAAAGGTGAAAATATATCTCAAATGAAATTGAAATATTTTCACCCTTTATTGCTAAGTACTAGCAAGCGATATTGAAGTCTACTAAGAACTCCGATTTAATTTAAACCATCATTTACTTACTATTGAACATTTTCTAAACTGCGATCTTAACTTAAACGATATTTGCTCATTCTTTCCGTACACTTCAAGACCGCTTATTATCTAAAATAAACTTGTCCTACACCTGAACGAGTACTTTGTACTGATACATCAAAGGTACCTATACCTCTTTCAAGTAATTTAAACGAATTATATTTATACTTCCCTTTGATAGTGAAGGTAAGAGGTTGATTAAATTGTACTTTTCCTTGTGTATATTCCATCTTCCAATCTTTAGAATCCATATTACTATCCTTTAACTTTTGATTTACTTTATCGATTACGTCAGGAGTAAAGCCCCCATCCCTCTCTGCTAAACTTACAGCATATTCACTAATTTCATTCGCCTTAACGTTAACAACTGTTTGCCCTGCAAATTCTACACCAAAGACAATAATGAACATTAACGACAAGAAAAAAACAACATATGTAACTGCTTGTTGCATGTATATGTTTCTCCTTCCTATAAATTAAGAGAAAAGGACGGATCAACCGCCCTTTCAACTAAAAACTTATTTTGACCATCCAGACGGCTCACTCTTCGCGCCGCCAGTAATTGAAGTAAAGTAATTAGATACATTAAAAGTACCTGATTTTAATGCTGGGTACATGATAACTAAAACTACAACTGCCATTCCAAGACCAATGTAAGTCCATGAAACTTTATTTGATGTTTCATCTGAAGACTCATTTTTCAACCATTGTTTTGTACGAGTTAATAAAGCTGAAACCTTCCCCTTACTTGAACCTTTCAATTCTTTCATTTCTAATGTTTTCATAAATAAATTTCTCCTCTTCTTTTAATAGATTTATTTGATTAATTAAAAACTAAACTAACTATCTCTTGCTTTATCAACTAAGATATTGCAAGAAATATTGATTTGAAGAAAAGCCTGTCCAGAGGTGACTTGTAATACATGAAATCCACCTCCTCGTATGATAAAGTTAGGTTTTTTAGGAAAGGGATTTACCTATAAACCCGTGAGTATCTAGTTATATGAGATACTTATATTTGTAGATAGAGTGTTGCCGACCACCTCCTTGAATCTTTGTATTCGGTTGAAAGAATGGTACCTCTGTCTAATAAGTAGTTTACGAATGAGTTGGATGTTGATGACCATTGGTCATTCTTCGTATCTCTTACGAGGTAGTAGCGCTTATTAGTTCAGAGGAGGACAACACTATCTAACACTGATTAAAATAGGGGTGTAAGCTATGTTCTATTTAGGTATTGATATCGCTAAACATAAACATTATGCGTCCATTATCGACCAAACTGGAAAACCTATTACTAAGCCATTTCCCTTTCAGAATCATAAAGAAGGCGGACAAGCACTGTTAAATTGGATGTACCAATATATTGAGTCTCCTACAGAAATACTGATTGGAATGGAGGCAACAGGACATTATTGGTTAGCCGTTTATTCTTTTCTACTTGATCATGGCTTCTCAGTCGTTGTATTAAATCCAATTCAAACCAATGCTTGGCGAAAAGGAACAGAAATTAGAAAGCGAAAAACAGACGCCATTGATGCCACTATGATTGCCGATATCATTCGATTCGGCCGTTTTGTTGAAACCCCACTTGTGGACGAGAAAATGTTCGCTCTAAAACAAATGAGCCGCTTTCGTAATGCGCTTGTAAGTAATATGAGTGATTTAAAACGAAAAGCTCTTGTCGTATTAGATCAGACTTTCCCAGAGTACCAAAGCATCTTTTCGGATGTTTTTGGTAAAACTTCTTCGCAAATCTTACTTGAATATGCCTCTCCTAGTGACTATGAACAGATATCTATTGATGATTTAACACAAATAATTGAGCAAACCAGTCGTAATCGACTGGGGAAGAAAACAGCCAACAAGCTAATGGAATTAGCCTCTAATTCGTTTGGTGTTACCTTCTGTAAAGACGCTTTTTCCTTCCAACTAAAAATGTTGATGGAACAAATTCGTTTTATCGAAGATCAAATCAAAGAATGTGAAGAAGAAATGTCACAACTTTTAATTGATTTAGATACTCCTATCATGACAATACCTGGTGTTGGGCCCATTTTAGGAGCCACTATACTAAGTGAAATTGGGGATATTCACCGCTTTGACAAACCATCTAAACTTGTCGCTTACGCAGGCATTGATGCCTCTGTGTCCCAATCTGGACAATTTGAAGCCTCAGGTACGTCTATATCCAAACGTGGTTCTTCTCATTTGCGTAGAGCCTTATTCCAAGCGGCTATTACAGCGCATAAACATGACCCTGTATTAAAAGCTTTTTATGAAAAGAAACGAAAGCAAGGAAAGCACTACTATGTTTGTATAGGGGCGGTAGCTAGAAAGCTGTGTTACATTATCTATGCCATTCTTAAAAGCAATAAGCCTTATGAAGTACCACCTCACACAACAGAAACATGACCTTTTCATTTTTTTTGAAAATCCTTAGGTTTATTTGGCACGCCCTTTTTTAGAAAAACACCCCCTATTTATATAAAAAACTCCCCTTGACTTCTCATAGTTGGTCTTTCCTTACGATTTAGTTAAAACATATGAACAAACTTTTCATAAATAGATGTAAAACTGAAGCCTATCACAAATACAATAATGCACAAATATGTAGAAATAAGGTATTTGAAGACCATACCTGGCCGCGATGCAACTAATGTTTCATAGGATTCTGCCCGTAGTCTTCTCATTAACTTAATTTGATTATTAATTATTTCTCTACTTCGACTTTCGTCCATAACCATTGCTTGTTGCAAGGAAACCATAAATTGATACGCTTCTGGTATATCTAATTGACGCGCAAATTCCAGATATGGTTCAAAATCCCCCGGATCAAGTTCAATTTGTGCAATTAGATTTTTAACTAGTGGTCTTAAATTATCTGAAGCATATTCTATTGATCTCTTAGTAGCTTCATATGCTGTGTATTTTCCAATCATATAAGCTAAAGAAATCATATACTCTGGTAATTCAAGCTCTAGTCTTAATTTTTTCGCCTTAACATCACTATTTAATTTAGATTCCTTCACATAAAATCCCATAACAGCAAATACCAAAGCTAAAGGGAAAATTACTATTTTTAAATCCGGAACATAAAATATTAAACTAGCTATAACTAAAAAATTTATAATTGAGAAGGTAAGTTTACTAATAATAAACTCCATTGGTGTAAGACTCGAATTAACTTTTTTTAGCTTTTTCTCTAATTCTTTTTCACGTTCTTGTGATATCCAATTCTTCTTTAATTTTAAAATTGGGTACAGCATTGTATACAAAATAGGTTGTCTTTTATTTGCCACCTTACTTTTTTTTACAATGCTATAAATTTGAAACCTTTTACTTTTTTGTCTTTCCAGTACCAGGTTGTAAACCACTAATACAAAGAGTAAGACTAAGATAAATAGTAAAATTAAAGGATATAGATTCACTCTATCACCTTCTTATTATTTTATTTTTGTAATATCTTCTGTAGGATCGTAGAAAGAATGTTTCTCTATCTTAAATGCACTAAATATGCATACTACAATTATTGCTAAAAGAATGAACCTTCCTTGTAACGTCCTTGCAAATACAACGTAATCATCGGCATTGATCGCCAAGGCTGCAACCGGTAATGAAGCAAGCATGATAGCCGTTTGCTTGAATGTTTTCCTTTGCGGTTGCATACCTGATTTTAATTTTGCACGGTATATTTTTTTATCTTGAAATTCATGTGCAATATTTAAAAGTATGTCATCCGTATCTTTACCTGTTTTTGAAATAAGGTCTAACATATCATGAAAGAGCTTAATATCTTTATAATTATATTTCTGTACGAATGAATGAAAGGCATCTCTAATACTCTTTCCATCTTCCGTGTATAAGATTAAGCATCTTTCTACATCATCTTTTATAGGAGATTGTAGTAACGGCAAAACACTCTTAAAAGCTAGTGTCATACTTTCATGTGTAGAAACTGCATTTGCTACAGCTTCTAAATAAACCATCAACTGATTTTCCACATATTCTTCGTATTTCTTACGCTTATAAAAGCCAATGATTGGCGGAAGAGATACTCCTAATAATACCCCGAATATTGTTGTACTTAATGACATAAAAAAACCATACAATGCAACAGCTCCAACTAGAGTCCCTATAATTAGTATGATTTGATAATCCCTGAAGGATAAATTCCAATTAAAATCTTTACTTTCCCTCAGAATATAGTTAGGACTGATCCATTTATACAATCCTTTTCCCTTTAAAAATTTCACTATCTTACTATCATCTTTTTCATTCGTAACAATTAACTTGCCTTTTTTTCTTCTTTGAATTAAATTGATTCCCAAATTAACTACAAAGAATATAGCAACTACCATCAAAAAATATGGAAGATAATTAAGAAATCCCAATTAATTTCTCCCCCTCTTTCACTACAGGAAGTTCTTTTGTAACCTCAAGTTCAGACGTTTTAATCCCTTTAAATTTCAGCTCTTTAATCATACGACCACTCAATTTCCCTACCCTTTCATGGGAACCATTGATTATAAATTTCGTTTGATCATGTTCATCCTGGAATTCTTTAATTTCTTTAACATTAAATAAATATAGAGGTGTATAAATTAGTTTTCCATTTTCATAGCCGATATACTCCACAATTTCGGTTAGTCTTCGTTTTCCGTCTAACATTAATTCAAAGTGCATACCGTAATCAAAATTCAAAGCAATACTTTGCTGTAAATATTCCTTGGATATATTCACAGCTTCTAAACACATACTAGAATAGCGTTCAACACTATCAGCTGCGCTTGGAGAGTGTAAACTTGTAAGAATCCCATGACCTGTTTCTGCTATTTTCTTTGCCCCCCAAGCTTCTCTCCCTCTTAACTCGTTAATACATATAATTTTTATAGTTTGTCTGACTACACCAGATAATAAATCTTCATAAGTAACGGAGGTAGAAGAATCTTCTCTTTCCCTGGTTAACCAAGTACTTAAATTCCATTCCTTTGAATAAATTTGTTTCAAATTCATTTCATCAACGTCTTGTAATACCAATGTTTTATCGGTTTTTACTTTTTTACCCAAGAGATATTTCATAAATTCCGTTTTTCCAGTACCTGTTTCTCCAGATATAAGGATTCTTGAACGCGATCTCATCATCGCTGTAAAGAGTGGAAGCATCTCTTTACTTGCAAGACCTTCTTCAACTATGATTTCATCATTGATTCTTAAAGTCTTACCAAATATTCGAATCGCTAACGAAACACCATATTTCGAAATATCAAAGCCCACTAAGTTAATTCTCATATTTGGAAAATAGGCATCACATTTCGGCTTACTATGTGTCCAAGTTTGACCAGATGCGTTTACAAATTTATTACATAACGCTAGATACGCTTCTTTACTTTTAAAGGTTACATTTGAAAGATAATCCCCTTTCTCTAAATCCTTTATCCAAATCTCGTCCCAGTTATTGCAAATAATATCTGTAACAGTGTCTTGTTCAGCAAAAGCTTCTAACACATCAAGACCCGCTACGGCGTCTACAATTCCTTTAGCAAGTTGTTCTAATGTAAATCCTTCTATATTAGGCTGTGATGTAATGAACTGTGAAACAACACCCCATAGTGCTTTCTTTTTGACTTCATCACCAAAGGATTCTTGAATTAATTCTTTATGTTCATCTAATAAATATTTCTTTACAGTATCAATTAAATCTTGAGGTATCTCTTTATTAGTAGTTGTAGATGTGTGTCCTCCAGATTTGATGATATAAATAAACGTTTCTATATTAATCCTTTCTGGCATTAAAGGTATGTAACCTAAATCTTCTAAAGAAATCACATTTTCCATAAATTTCACCACCCCTAGATCATTCAATTCTATTTACTTTTGAAAAGTCGGAATCCATTTTGTTCATTTCTGATAAAGCACCCTAATTTCCTAGCAATATTTTTCATATATTCATCTATTGTTTCTGATCCCAACTGTAGTGAAAACTCTATTTCCGCTCTTTCTGGATCATAAGGAATACAAGCTGTTACCTCAAAATCAACTAACATTTTGTAGTCCTCTTCATCAATTTTATTGCTACATAGATTAAATACATGTACCCACTCTTTGTGTTGCAAGTTTGCCTTTTCAAAAACATTTGTTATGTTCTTGTATCTTGATAAAACAATTGGATTTCCTGTTAAAATACTGACTACACTATCACATTTACTTAACATAGGTAATCCAAAAACATTTTCTATTTGATTAGGCAACTGAAGTATTACATAATCATAATCTAGTGCCTTTAATTTACTAATAAAATCATTACTGAACTTCTCTACTAAAGTTTCTACATTTGTTTTGAAACGAGGAAAGCTCTCTTCCGCAAAATCATTGCTGAAAGTCAATAATTCCATATTACTCGGAAACCAGGAAAATCTCTTTCCCTCTCTAACCTCATTTTTTTTCAAGATATACTTTTGAATATCAAATCTTCCTTCTAGAATGGCCTTTTCCATAAACAATTCCATATTTCTTTCTGGATTAGATATTGATGTTTTATGTGCAAATGTAGCATTTAAATAATCTAATTCTAAATACAGTACCTTTGAATTAGATTCACCTATAACTTTTGCTAATGATTGACCGATTGTTGTTGTGCCTAATCCCCTTTGCACACCATATATACCTATAATTTTTCCCATTATACAAACTCCTTTCTTACTTTAATTTATATGACTGATCCTGAATCCACTTTGTAATCAAATCGTCATTCGTTCTTTCAACATTGGCATTATAAGATTCACCAGAAGCAACAGGAATAATTTCACCAATTAAGGCTCCCTTATTTAACAATTGATTTTCTTCATCTGAAACTGCGAAAGTATAAATTTTAGCTAACGGACGATTCTTCGCCTCATTATTTAAATTGTCTTTGTATGACCCATCAACTTCTACACTTTTGGGATCAAATACATTTGTAGCATTACTATCTTTTACTGAAGTTACCCTAACATGTTTTGCAACACGCCCAAATATAGGCTTTTCAGTATGGTCCGACTCATTCTTCACCTTACCTTTAAAATACAGGTCTACATAAGAATCCGGGATAATACTATTACCAGATGACGTTTCAATATCTACCAACAACGGAAAAGCTACTTCACTTTTCTTCAAATTTAGTATGGCTGCATCCGGCAATTCATCCTTTGGAACTACTTTGTCCTTGTACAATAAAGAGTTCTTTGAAACTCCAAATCCGTTCACTGTATACTTACCTTCTAAATCTTTTACATTTGTAATAGCATTAGGGGCAATTGCATCACCAGGAATGACCCTCTCTTGTAACATATCCTTTGTAATTTTTGTTCTTGGTGGAATATCAACTTTACTGTAATAAACCTTAGTAGGATTTATCGCACTATTAATTTTGTAATTTTCATATCCTGCAATTGTCGCTACTAAGCCTACAGCAATTAATACACTCACGGTTTTTTTCGGAAGCTTTTTCACCAATTTCTTCAACTCCTATTTCGTTACTTTCTTCGCTTCAAAAATCATATTTTCGAACTGTCTAACTGTCGTTTGATCATCCGGTTCTTTTAAATATTTCTTAATAGGTATAGCAAAAGTGTTGTATGATTCGACTCCAATCATTGCTGGTTGAGAGTTAATGGCATAAATATTTAATCGTTTTTCACCATCATGGAAATTTGACTGATTAACATATTCTCTAATCAGGGTTTCTTTAACGACTTTCTCATTAATGGTTATTTCTTCATCAACTCTTAATTGCCCCATATTAATTCCTTTTGACATGGCTGTAGCTGTTGCTTGATGTAAGCTATTATCTTCATTTGTATCCGCTGCAAACATAAAACCGGTACTTGCTGTAAACAACATAATCCCGATCAACACCAGCATTATTACAACAAATTTTGGTGGTTGCATTGATTTGTACACCTCACCAACATATTTTTTCGTATACAAAAAACCTGTTCTAAAAGCTAATTGCACTTTCAAAACAGGCTTTCTTATTATTTAAAATTAAATCTCGTTAGGAAATCACTATTCAGATTGACGTCTGAACCATGCGTCTTGTTATATTCTTTAATTTGCTTATACATTTCTGGAGTAATTTTATAACTCTCCATATGATACCCTGTTGGTATATCTTTTGGATTTGGATATTCCCATGTATTCCACCAGTCCGATAAACTAGTTAACATAGGTTCTTTATTTTTCCAGTTCCATCCTACTTGCCCTGGGAATGGATTCTGTGGATTTACAGAGCGTTTAATAAAATCATCATTTCCTTTTTTATCACCAATCCCTGAACCTTCCACTTCAATTTTTCCCGTAAGACAAAGATTTAACTTATTAACACCCGCACCATAAGCCATTGCTTTAAATGAATACGTTCCATCTGCTTGTGTAAATTCGGTATACCACTTTCTCCCGCCATCTAAAATAGTTTCATTAGGATTGTATTTAGGATGCTTTTTATAGTTATCATTAAATACATTTCCTGAAAATTTTTCAACGTAAGTATGAGGTAATGACCAAACTTGATTATATCCTCCTAGTGTTTCATCCATTGGTACTTTGTATCCATCCTCAGTTTTTGAATACTGTTGATGTTGAACCATTGTAGGAAGGAAAGATGTTGTACTCTTCACACCCGTAGCATGACTTGATGAATCTTCATTTGTGTAGGTTGTTTTCACTTCATAACTAAATCCATATCCTGCCCTTATTTTAGGCTTTGATATATTCACAATACTACCTGTTAAGCGTTCATATAATGTGTCCCTATCTCCTGCGTTATTAATTGTACGCACAACAGCTGTTACTGTAGCTGTAGAATTAGGCTGTGAACAAGTAGAGGTTTCATGTGAAGCAACATTAATTGGGGTATCCAATTTATTATTATTAAAGTTTGTTTTTAATACATCTTTACTATTATCATATTTTCGCGGCTTAGGATTGATCTCAGCCTCAATTTGTCCCGAACTTGGTACTTTCCAATCATAATATAAAACTTTAGATTGTCCTTCGGATAAGTTGACCTTCTGTTGTCCTACTATATTATCTTGGAACCTGAGAACAACATTTGGAGTGGTGTTTTTATATTCACTCTCCAATTTATCTAATCTATCCCTTTTATTCTTCTCTTTATTTAATTTTTTTGTTTCTGTACTAATCATCGTTAATATTCTATCAAGATTATATTCATACGATGAACAATCACGGGGAACACAATGTTGATTTCCTTCTTCATCTATTGTACAAATTCTATCATATCGACAAAAATTCAATTCTTCCCTCGCGTCTTGTTTTCTGTCCTCTAATTTAGAAAGTTCTCGCTCTTGATCCTGGATTTTTCGATCTAATTCTTCTCGGTATTTTTTTCGCTCTTCTGAAAAATCAGCTCTTGAAACCTTAACCGGTGTTTTTACATTATCACCAGATTCAACAGTTTCACCCTCAATACGATCTACTGAAAAATCCATTTTGTACTTAAATGTATCTTCATCACCTTCACCACCTGGAGTTGGTGGTTTCTCTTTGTCACAACCATTTCCCGAAATAGTAAAGGAAGTTTTCTTTTCCTTTGCTGGTCTTTGTACAGCGTCATAGACTTGTAATTTCGCTTCAAACTTCCCACAAGTCGTTGGCTGCCATCGTATAGGGCTACTTGATCCTTTCCCTCCAAAATATCCAGCATCGCCCTCTTCCGGCTTCTCTGAATCTTTCTTAGGATTAGAACGAATATATCCTTCTTTAGTATCAATTTCAGAACCATCTTTATATATTTTCAGAACCCATTTTACTCTATTTCGCTCCCCAGCCATTTCCGCATAAGGATTTATAGTTTCTGACCCCATATTATTATCTGTATATCCTTTATTTTTGGTTACATATTCAAAACCTTCAACATGAAAATCTACTGTATTACTTTTAGGACCGTCAGATGCTTGGAATTTTTTTATATCCGGAAAACTAGTACGTACAATAAAGATATTAAATTTGTTAATATCCTTTTGTAGCCCTGCACCTGCCATACCACCTGAAAGATAAGCCATATCCCTAATCCAATAGAATTTACCATACGACTTTGGAAACGCAACACTTGTCACTTCATAAGGTAATATATACTTTAAAACAAAATCTGGATTCCCCCGATACTTTTGTGAAATCACTTGGGAGTTTACCCTTTCTACTTCTGTAATCATTCTATTACCTAGTGGGATACCACTTCCTATATATCCATCGTTCGCTACATTAACAAAAGGTTCACTATAATCAACGCTCTGTACCAAGTTCGCTCTTTGGTTTCCCCAATCAAAGCTACCGTTGTAAAGAGCTGGGTAATGAAGGTCAGCTGTATAATAAATATCAGGTGGTGCATTAGGTGGTAAAAATTTTCCTGGTCTTAAATAATTACCAGGCATTTGCAAACCCTTGCTCCGTATCAAGGTTTCATTCTTTCCATCATAAAAAGGAATATCACTATTCCTTGCATATGCACAATTAGGAATACATAACAAAATAACGAAAATAAATACTAATAATTTTGATTTCATTATCTTCCTCCTATTATATTTCGAAGGATATTTTAATTTCTAACAAAAAATCCGTTTTAGTAAAATACTAAAACGGATTTTCTCTTTATTTCTTTTCAATTATAATTGTAATCATTTGGTCTGCCATTGCTGGACTGATACGAATTTTGTAATCCCCTTTTTCAACATTCTTAATCTTCATTGGTGCTGAAGGAATTTCTTGAATTTCTTGATCCAAATTCAAATCTGAATTTACAAGTGTAACTAATTCTTTCGTAAGCTCTATCATTGCATTATTTGATACCCTGAAAGTAACTCTAAAATCATTTACATTCATACCAGCTAACCAAAGTTGTTCTCTTGCACCATCCACTAATTGTACAATTGCCCCTACTTCACTATACTTCAAGTTTGTTCCATACTTGCTATTTATATTTTTAACAATTTGTTGAGCGTTAGTAGATGCTGCTTTATTAATAGCTTCTGATCCATCATACCAAGCTTGTGTAAATGTAAAATCATTCGTTGCTAAACTTGTTTCTAACCATTCTGGAATGTTAACTGGTTTCGTTTCTTCTCCAGTGTTTGGTTTTTCTTCTGGCTTAACTTCTCCGCCAGTATTCGGTTTTTCTTCTGGCTTAACTTCTCCGCCAGTGTTTGGTTTTTCTTCTGGCTTAGTCTCTTTCTCTATTACATTAATAGAATTAAATAAAAACTGACTATATTGTTCTCGTGTTACAACTGATGTTGGTGAATACATATTGCCACCTGTACCAATTGTTACGCCCTTCTCTTCTAAAGCACCAATTGCCTTGTACGACCAAGAGTTTTTATCAACATCTACAAATGATGTTTTTTTAGTTCCCTCAAATTTGAAAGCATTTGTAAGTACTTGCGCCATTTGCTCGCGAGTTAAGATGTCATCCGGTCCAAATTTACCTTCTCCATACCCCTTAATAATACCAACTTTAGCAAGTGCTAGAATCTCTTTTTCAAACATATGCCCTTTAATATCGCTAAATGGGTTTTTGAAATTACCTGCATCTGCTGGCTTTAAGTAGTTATAGATCATGCGAGCAACTTGCCCACGGGTAACATTATCGCCAAAACCAAACTGTCCATTCCCGTAACCAACAACAATATTTCTATTCGCTAAGTTTGTGATCGCTTTAGTCGCCCAGTGGTTATTTGGTACATCATAGAATGATATAGTATCAGCTTTAACTTCAGCTGGCTTGATATGGTCAACATTGATTCCCATACCCGTTCCCATCATTGTTAATGCTGCCGTTGTAGTTAGAATTGTTTTTTTCATGATTAATCCTCCAGTTTAATACTTCATCTTAATATACCTATAATACAAAATATATTACCACTGTAACAATACTAGCGACATAAAACCAGCAATTATAGAAATTGCTGCCGGAAAACGGTAACTCATACTGATTATTTTCAAACCTTCTGTTGTTAGTTCAATGCTAATCTTCAGAAATTTAAAGGAATGGTAGCCGCTTATTGTTCTGGTAAATATATATTTTTTTACAAACAATAAAATCACAATTAACCCATATATTACTGCTGATAAAATGAATACTGTTACATGTAATAAAATCGGTATCAATAGCCAATGTATCTTCAAAGACCCTAAGATATATAAATACATAGATGAAATCACTATCATTTTTGTATCTCCAGGCGAAAACTTAGCCAATGGCATTTTTTCTCTAATTAACACACCAATTATTAATGCAACAATTGCGATTACGAGTAGAGCTAACACATTCTTATTCTGAATTACACAAAGAACTATTGAAAGACTAAAAAATATTAAGTGCCAATAGTTTTTAGTAATCAGATACTTTAAATCCATAAAAACATTTAAACTCATGTAAACTGTATATAATATCAAGGTGTTCACGAATTTTTAACATCACCACCTATAAAATCTAATTTCTTATAATTAGCGATTTTGAAGTCTACTTGAGAATAATCAATTTGTATAAAGTAAAAGAATAAAATTTTGTCAATTATGGCTAGATTGACGACCTCGTATGAGGCTGTTATAAGTTATTCCCAGTCTAACTTATAACAGCCTCACACAGCACAACGTTTTCGGCATGTACGAAGAACCTCGTATATCTACCTTTTGATATTGATCGCTTCATCGAAACGTCTACTTGGGATATTTCTCACGATTATATCAATCAGATCATCGATACACTGTTAAATTACGGCCACAGATGAGTTTTAAGTTCCACTCACCAAACTCTACTCGTCGACCTAACCCTCTAGTGACCATATCAAGGGCGGCACGCAATATTCATTTATCAAAGGATCAATTTGTGCTGTTTACAAAATTCCAAGTGGAATCCCCACCAAAAGATATTTCATTCAAACGGAATCTTAAAATACTCTCACAGCACACTTCAAAATCGCTAAACTTCAACTTACTCTGCAATCTTTTTGGGTTTTCTTATCACTACAAGCTCATCTTCTGGATTTTTCCTTTTAGCAATAAGGTTATTATTTTTATCCACTACTGATCGTACCTTATAATACACTTGGGCTATTTTTACGATTTCCCCTGTTTTATTTTCGATAGCGACAGCACCTCTTAACTGATATGTTTTCCCATCAAAAGTTTTTACAGAGTGAGCTTTACAAGATACATCATAAAATGTAAGCCTACTTTCTTTTTCCATAAACTCCCCCCTTTGAAGGTATTTTCTATCAATAAAAGAAAAATAATAATAAAATAATATTTTTTTATCTTATCACTGCTTATAAACCCGTCTTATCATTTACAATAGACAAGGGTATACATAATGATAAAAAGTAAATGTTTGAAAGCGATTAGTTAATGAGGTTATTTATCCTCAAGTTTGGCATGATACAAACTAGATTCGAACAGTCTTTCAAGGGGTTCTTTTAAATATGTACTTATTGTCCTAGCTCTTTTTGCATTAACACCACTTCTGCCTGTTTCAATGCTATAAAGAGTATTTTCTGGAATATTAGTACCTAATGAAAGTTCTCTTACAGTTAGGTCCTTTTCTTCCCTAACTTTTCGCAAAACTGTCGATTTAGTTTTATTTGACAAAGCCAAATACTCACCTCCCTGTCTATATTCTATTTGATTATCAATCAAACGTCAACTGTTTGATGACGTTTTTTTACTCCTACAGAATAAAGAAGGTTAGGTGACATCTACTAATCGCAATAACATACGAAAGGTTGATTGGATTGGAAGATAACATTTTTGGTAGAAATTTAAGGAATTTAAGGAATTTACAGGGGTTAAGCTTAAACGCATTAGGTAAAGAACTTGGCGTAACAGGAAGCGCAATATCAAGTTGGGAACTTGGTAATAAAGAACCAAATTTTGATATGCTAAAAAAAGTATCCGGTTTTTTCCAAGTTAGCACCGATTATATGTTAAACTACCAAGTTTTTGACGATGAAGCACAAAGAAAAGAAGTAGTTTCTCAATTAGCTAATGAAATCTACGAAAGGTACAAAAATATCCCAGATAGCAAAAAGCCTATGGTTAAGCAAGAATTAATCAAATATGTGAATTACTTAAATTTCACAGCACAAGCTGACGTTGAAGAATTAAAACCAGATAATGAAAAATAAGTGGGTAGGGTATCTGTTACAGGATACTCTACTCTTTATTTTCAATTTTTCGAAGTACATCTAGAATCTTATAAAAAAATTCCACTGGATTTTCTTGATTATTTAGTACATCTTCAAATAAATCTTTTTCCATTTGTTGTTCAATGAACTGTTGATCAATTTCTTTATATTGCATATGCATAAATCTCCCTCCACTGAATATTACATTTAATCAGATTACGGAATTCATTTAAATTCGACATAGAAATTTTGGTGACATTAAACACAAAATACGATAAATAAAAATATAACGGTTGAACGATATTATTTGTACAATTGAATTTCGTTCAACCGTCATACAAATAGCTATTCTTTCATAAGCTCTTCGGTCTTTATCCCAAGAGCTTCAGCTATTTTTTTGATATTTTGATAAGTAGGGTATTTTCTTTCCCCACTTTCAATTTGAGAAATTGTCGGTTGTGGAACACCGGATTTTTTTGCTAAATCTAATTGAGTCCATCCTTTCTGCAACCTTGCTTCTCTTATCATAGTCATCATATATACAGCCCCTTAATATTCGATATCGAATAATTAAATTACTGTATATATGATACGAGCCTAAAATAAATTCGGGAAGGGTTAAAAAAATACCCCTTCCCGAAATGTTATTTAAATGTTAAAATATAATATTTTTACGATTTTTAAACTATCACTTTTTAATTTTACTATTAATCATTTTAAATTGTTTTTTTATAGTTTCCACTGATTTAAACAACATATCAGCGATTTGATTCTTATTTAACCCTTTTTCTTTTAACTTGTATACCTCCCTCTCCGAAGGTGTTAAAACACTAATTCTCCTTTCTGTCTTCAAAGCATTTACAAGTGTAAAAGAAACATCCGAATGAATACTTACCTTACCTTGATATGCATCTCGAATTGTACCTGGAATGTCTCTATATGAGGTTTTAGTCACATAATTTATAGCGCCATTATCGAATGCTTCCAAAATGATTTCTTGTTCTTCCCAAGAAGTCAACATGATAATATTTTTAAAACCTCTATCATTCCAATGATTTGCAACCTCTAATCCATTTAAATTTTCATTATCACTTGAATCAGATAATGTTAAATCCAGTAGTATCACATCTATATTTTCGATATTTATTGAAAAAGCCTCTTCTTTTGTCGTAGCTTTTTCAATAACTGTTAAATCATTTTCCTTCTCTATATACTCACACAAACACTTCATCCATACTGGATCATCTTCAACAACGGCCAATCTAATTATAGTCATCCCTTACAATCTCCCATCTATATTAAATTGTTCATTAATGTCAAGAACTCTCCTGGCTGGAAGTGACAAAGTAAATGTAGTCCCTTGATTAACTTTACTCTTAATAGAAATGTCGCCACCATGCTTCTGCATTACATTATAGGAGTATGTCAGACCTAATCCATAGTTCCCTTTCGTGCCTTTGGTACTAAAGAAAGGATTTAGTACCTGATCTAGTTTATCTTTTGGAATCCCTTTCCCACTATCAGTAATATCTATATATACTTTCCGTCTAGTTTTATAAAGCTTAACTAACAATCTCCCGTCATTACTCATTGCCTCTAAAGCGTTCTTAATGATATTTAATAAGGTTTCTTGTATATGTATAGGATCACCCTGCACTTTTACATCTACTTCATACTGTTTAATAACCTGGACATTTGAATTTAAATACGGTTGAAGCAAAGCTAATGTAGATTCAATATTATCTGATAACCAAAAGTGTGATTCCTTTAAATTCATAACGTCTAATTTACTTTGAATACGCGCGGAAAGTTCTAAAACATGTTGAGTAGAATTAAGTGCTAACTCTATACTCTCATTAGCTTTTTCAGTTAAATTATGTTCTTTCAACTGACTGACTAAAAAGTCGATTTTTGCTATTTCATTTTTAATCGTATGATTTAACAAAGCTGTTCCAGATGCAACAGCCTTCATAGTAGTATCTCTGTGCTGCCTTTCGAAACGAATTTTAACATCTAAAAAACCGTATTTTATAATAAGATACCCAAATATAACAAACTGAACGGCAATAACCAATGGATTATAAAACCATACATCTTTTATACCTAAAGCTTCCAAAATGATATTTGTAACCAAGGCAAAAGTATTTACTGGAAGGATAACTATACATGTAAATATTTTGTTTTTCTTTATAGCTGGTCTAGTCTCCCTAAAAGTAGAATTAATCATTAATATATTTGTTCCCATAACATAAGGAACTGTCCAATAAGCCAAAATGACATAATGAGTTTTAAACTCAGGATATATTTGATCAATACTATACATATAGAAGACTGGAATTAAAAATAATATATTTCTTATTATTCTTTTAAGGTGTGAATTAGTCCTAAATACTCCAGAAAATACAACTCCAAACATCCAAATAGCATATGGCGTTAAATAATGCCCCCATGATGTTGCGATTGCATCTATCCATAAAATTAATTCCGGACGATCTGGCCCTATTCCGAGCATAACCCCAAGACCGCCAAACCCACCAAACAAGGCAATTGCGCTCGCCCACCGTGTTTCTTCATTTTTAGGATTAGTTAGAAATAATATGGCTGCCATCATCCACAGTAAAAATACCAGCACTATCATATATACACCCTAACATTATTCGCTTTCGAATATTCGTTTTCGAATAAATTCTATGGTATCCAATACAATTTGTTTTCTTTTAAGTACAATTCCAGCATGACCACAGTTATAAAGATAACGCGTGGGTTTATTCCATGCTTCCCAAAGATAACTTGTATCCTCCATATGAACGTATTGGTCATACTTTGCTGAAATCAATAGAATATTCTTTTGATTCATTATTGGAGTAGCTTGACTTGGTTCAGTAATTTTCCAACTCTCCACGAGTTCCTCATATGTAACACCGTGAACAGACAAATCCTTCTTAATATATTTCCCTGGATTTGTGTTCCAAATTGAATATGAAAGACGATTTGCATAAAAAACAGAGGTTAACACATCAATTTCTGGTTCAACCAATGCTGTTAAATTAGTAATAAATCCACCCAAGCTCACACCTATTAATATTACAGGACCTTTTTTATTCTCCTTGATCCAATGAATCAATCCTCTTAGATCAACAACCGCTTGTTGCGTTGATTTCACAGTACGTTGTATGTCCGCACTTACCATATACTCACCACTAAATAATGATTCTTCCGGTTCTCTAGCGAAATGATAAGGTAGAGTAAAATAATATAAATTCCAATCTAAATCTATCATTTTTTCATGAAAGATTTTTCTCACACGTTCATTATTTTCCATACGCCAGCCATGAACAAAAATAACATTAGGTGCATCCTCATTACTATTCAGATAAGCTTCACCGCTTACCAAATCATTAAACAAGTCCCCACTTTTCATTAGACTTTCATATTCGAATTTAACGATTTTATTTTTTTGTAAATTCGACACTTCACTATTAAAATGCATATTAATTGTTCGATCTACTTTATAAAACTCATTAATATCTTCAAAATCCATTTCCGGAACCCCCGAAAATTGGTATTCTTTGCTTCTTTTTTTATGCAAATCATAAAGCGCGCATAAATCTATTAACTTTGAAAACAACAATTTTATTATCCCCCCAAATGTATTTAAATAAAAAAAGCTCACCAACTATAAAAAGTATTCTTTCTTACAAAAATACTAGATTATAATTAATCTGCTCATCAGATCTTAGCATTATATAATTTGTACTCTATTAAATCAAAAGGTAGAAATCCCCTTATTTCCCTTAATAAGATATATAGAAAAGGTAATTCAATCCAGATTAATCAAACAGAAGAATCAAGCCTAGTCACTAGGTTGATATTTCATAAAAAAAAAGATAGAATATATAACATAATATATATAATTAAAAAAGAGATTTATGATATAGTTATTTCATATAAACAGGAAATTAAGTTCAATTCATTTAAAAAAGACAAAAAATAAAACTCCACCCACCGTTTTCAATTGATTCGAAGTTTGGCGACTAGATCAATTGAAAACCCACGTTAGCAGAGTTTTTTTACAAAATTAATATTATGGTTAAATTATATCATAACTAATGAAGTTTTGTGAATAAAAAACTCGCTAATTTTCCGATATCGGGCTGGAAATATTAGGGAGGTTTTTTCGTGTTATTAAAAAATTTTATATTAAGCAAAGCAAAACGAGAACTAAGTCCTCAACTGGATCGTATATCTACTAAACCAGGAAATATTAATAAAGCCGTAAAAAAAATTCTAAAGGAGATTGATATCATTCTTTTAGAAGACCAGGGCTTTACTACTGAAGACATTTCTTTACAAACTCCTCGTAAGTACAAAGGACTTGAAACAATTTTATCTTATCTTGTTCACGAAGGTTTTTCTTGTGTGAAACAGGATGTGATAGCCCAAAAAGCGGGAATTTCAAAACCCCTTATCAATGAAACTCTTTCTTGGCTAGAAAAACTTGGTATCTGCCACCAAATTAGAAATCGTAAAGCTGGAAAGAAAGGTCCTTCTGTATACATTTTAACAATACATAATAATTATCAAAAAATCATAGATTACTTTAAACACAAATGGCATCTAGCAATTGAGATAACAGAAACTATCTCAAACCTAATATCCAAGTGGACTCTATTAAAAGAAAAAAAAGAAGAAGTTACAGACGAACAAGTAGATACAGATCCAAAACAAGAAGAAGCTAATGAACAAAGTGAAGAACCTAAAGACTATTTTGCTAGAAAAGAAGATTTCAATGAATATTTAAGTAAAGATCAACAAAGAGCATGGCACTATATTATGAGTTCTCCATTTACTAATCTGTCTGAAAAAGATGCATATGCAATTGCAAATAGAATGCCACCAGATATCGACAGAGATGCTTGGTATTTCTTCAGACAAGCTGCCGATCGTTTTGAAGCTAGTAAAGCTGATAAGAGTAATGCTGCTTATTTCATTGAAATATTTAGCCAAAACTATAAATCTTATTTAAAACGTAAAAAAGAAGAAGCTGAAAAATATGTTTCATCTTTATCAAAACCAAAACAAAAGTTAATAATTTACGATTTTATCAAAGGGGAATAATCTTGCTTAAAATCGCCATTTTTATAGCCTTGTTTAAAAATTATAGCAAAACAAGGCTATTTGTCATGCGCTTATATTATTTCCTAAATACCTCTCATACTTCACATCCAAATCAATTAAAAATAACAGTTAATTTTTAGCATATAATGGAAAAACATAAAAAGATAACCTACTAAAATTGCCGCAATAAATGAACCGAAAATTCAGATACCTCCTTTGTTTCTACCAAATAACTACTAAGAAAAAAAATCAAACTTCTTGTTAGAGTAAGGGTTAAGTGCCATTTTTAATTTCTAATGTATTTAATGGTTTTAATTTTTAAAACAAGATTTATTAAATAAAAGAATCTTATCATAATTCATCAAATTTTTTTAAACACCTTTTGTCATTCTCCCTACTGTTTCCCTAATCCTCGCTAAAATAGACACCCAATATGTAAATGTCAAGATAAACATGTACATTTTCGCTTGTTTAAGCATGTACAAAATCAATCATTTTCTTTGCTAAAATGATCTTTAATTCGATAGGATTGTCCTACAATACTGACCACCGTGGCATGATGTAAGACACGATCTAGTATGGCATTGGCGAGTTTAGGGTCCTGGAATACTTCGTCCCAAGACTTGAAGTTGATATTGGTCGTTAGGATGGTACTACGCTTTTCATAACGCATATCGATTAATTGAAAGAATAATTTTGCATCCTCCGGATCAATAGGCAAGTACCCAATTTCATCAATAATAAGTAATTTGTATTTTGTATAGTGCTTTAAACGAGATTCTAGGCGATTCTCAATCTTGGCACGTTTTAAATTTTGAAGTAAATCATGACATTTAATAAAATAAGTACTTGTTCGCTTTTTAGCTGCTGCTATACCAATAGACGTGGCCAAATGGGTCTTACCAACACCACTAGGTCCTAAAAATACTATGTTTTCTTGTTGCTCTAAGAAACGTAGAGAAATAAAATCTAAGATTTGTTGTTTATTAATACTCGGCTGGAATTCGAAATCAAACTCATCAACCTCCTTTCTATGAGGAAATGCGCCCATTTTCACCATAGAATGAATCATATTTTGTTCTCGTACATCAATCTCATAGTTTGTCAGTTTAACAAGTGTCTCTACGAAGGATAATTCATTATTAATGCTAAAATCGACTACGTCACCTAAATGTTGTGCCATTTGTTTTAATTTTAAATACTCTAGGTTTGTTGTTAATTGTTGATAGCTATTCTTCATTTCTATATACCTCACCAATTACTGATAAATTTTGTTTCGCCAAATTGTCAATGTTCGGATATTTAGGTAGTGACTTAGCCAATGCTTTTTTATAATGTTCTTCTTTATAATTGAGCTTAGATTGGCTGATTTTATGTTGTACAATTAACTTCATGTTATGATAAACATATATTTGATTATCATATACTTGTAAACCGACGGTTTTACCTTGATATTCAGCTGGAACTGAGTATTGATTCGATTTGTAAGATATCATGCCTGATGTATTAACTTTTACAAGTTTATGCTTAATCATATAGGAATCTCTTATCGCGCTCTTCGGGAGTGGTTGTAGGAGATTCTTTTCCTGTTTTAGGGCAAACACTGGAATCTTACCAGTCCCTTGATGAAATGTTTGATTAATTCTTGCACATAATTTTTGCACAAATTCATGTAATTCTTCAAAAGTGAATCTTCCTTGATAAGCATGAATTTCGTCTAGAAGTTTCATTGGCGCTTCTACTTTCCCTTTGGTATTTGGTCGCCCTGCGATACAAGGTTGTACCTTAAATCCAAAATCTTGAGCGAATTGGGCAAACTTATTGTTAATCGTTCCTGTAAAGTGTTCTGTTCGAGCTTCATCCATTACCGTCTTCATATTATCCGTGACAATTACCTTCGGTACACCACCAAACATTTCAAATGCCTCTGTCATAAATGACATTAAAACACTTTGTGATTTTGAAATATTCAAATGAAAAACTTTAAATCTCGAGTAGGACAATAAAAGTACAGCTACATTCACATATACGATTTCGCCACTTTTGGTTTCAAATCGTATGCTTTCTTTCCAATCTAATTGAGCTTGTTCTCCTGGAGGTGTCTCATAACGGACACCCACTGAATGACCTGATAAAATACGCTTCCCCTCATCAAAATATGTTCTAAATTCAGGCTTTCTATTAATATAAGCACGAAATGCAGACTGTGAACATTTTAAACCGTGATTGTCTGTTAGATACTGCCATAACACTCGTTTGTAGTAGAAGATTTGTTTAGAATCACTAGATAAAAGAGCTGCAATCACTTCATAATATGTATCGATTTTCGATGTTTTATTTTTTGTCCCTTTTGGTGTAAAACCATTCAAATACTTATCTATGGTACGCCGATCCACATTCAATTCTCTGGCTAATTGACTTTTATTTATCTTCATTTTTAAGTTCCCCATTAGTTTTTTAAAATTTGGTAAGTCTGAAAGACTTTTAACCTCAAATTCTGTTTGAATATCTAGCTTAATATACATACTAACCACCTCAGAGTCAGTATGGAGAATCCAATTGAAAATGTACATATTTATTCAAGCGTTAATGTACATATTTAAGTTAGCATTTATACCCAATATTAGTGCATATAAATATCAAACCTACACATCCTCCCTAAACTTCGCTAAATAGTCTGTTTTCGATTTTCAACAAAATCAGTGATTCTTCCTTATAAAAGTACAAAAAACTGTTACAACCAAATCTAGAAGTTTATAACAAAGTTTATTAGACACTGTCACACCCAAATGTTTCAATTTGTTGTAACAACGATCGTCCATATCCCACGGATTTTCATATAATCTGCCCACTTTACAACTGACATACAAATCATAACCAGAAAGATACCTAAAACATAATGCGAAAACACCCTCTCGCCGAAAGGTTACGGAAAAATAACAAATAAAACACTTATTAGTCACAATAAAGGTATCAAAAAGTAATCCCCTGGTAATCTTTTGGTGATTTTATTGCATTTTTTGTTGCATCACCCAAAGGATCGTGTTACAATTACAATAAGGTATCAAAAAGTAATCTTTTTATAACCAATAAGGTTTTGGAAAATATTCATATAGTAATGGAATAGTAAACAAAAGGAGATGTGTTTTATGAGTATGATGTTTAACTTAAAAGCGGATATTGGAAATAGTAAAGTTAAGTTCAAAATTGAAGATAAGATTGAAAAAGTACCTAGTGTATACAAACGTTTGTTTAAACCTCTTGATCCAAGTGAAACAAATATTGAAAAATGTGTTGTGAATTTACTAGATGAATTACAGGTACATATTACAAGCAATACAATAAAGCGTAGTGGTCAATTTTTAGTTGGCAAACGTGCGATGAATTTTGCTAAGGATACAACAACAATGGATATTGAAGAAGGTGGAAAACATGAAGATGATCTACCGATTATTCATTTAGTTAGTATTGTAGCTGCAAAGGCAATCCAAAAGGAATTTGGAGAAACTAACACCTTACCAGCAACACTTGATGTAAAAGTAAAGCTAACTACAGCTATACCAGCAAGTGAATGGAAACCAGAACACGCTAGAGTATTAGAAAAACGATTAGTAGAAAAGCCACACATTGCAATTGTAGATGTTGCTGAAGAGAAGGTGACTGTAACAGTTAGTTTTGAACAAGTAACTGTTACTCGTGAGGGGATTCCTCCATTGTATCGAATGATTCGCGCGATTGCTGATGGTGAGAATAAGATGTTTAGAAAATACGTGGAATTTTGTAAACAAGAACTAAAATATACCGAAGAAGAAATCCAAAAAATGTTAAAACTCGAAGTGTTTTCAGCAAAGAAAATCCTGCATGTTGATATTGGTGATGGTACAACAGAGTACATTTATACAGAAGGATTAAATCCTAAACCTGATTCATGCACAGGTGAACGTCGAGGTATCGGACATGCTTTGTTAGAAGCGATAAAACTTTTACAGAATAACAGACCAGGGGTTGGAGAAATTACCCGTCAACAATTTGCTGAGATTTTATTACATGAGGAACACAAATTCCATCAAGAAGCTAAAGAGTTTTTCTATGAGACTCGTTATGTTCAAGCTGAGAATATTTTGCGCGATATTCGTAATAAATATAGAAATAATACAGCCAGTGAAGCCGAAGTCATTGCAATTTATGGAGGAGGATCAATTGCACTAGAAGAAGATTTGGAAAAAGAGTTAGTATCGTTCTGTAAAAGAAATAAATTAGAATTACTATGGATTCCGGCTGAATATGCTGTTGACATGAATATTGAAGGCTTAGATGTACTAGAAAAAGAAGTGTTAGTTTAGGTTGGTGTTAAATTATGAAGGCAAAAACAAAACCAGAACAATATGGATGGAAACTAAAAAAAGTAAATGATCCGGAATTTTGGGATTGGTACGAAAATCAAGATAATATAGGTGAATCGTTATTTACTTTAATAAAGTTTTTTATAAAACAATATGGAACGTTAGACGTAAAAAGCTTTGAAGCACAGCAAGAAATGCATAGAGATTTGTTGATGAAAGATGAATTTTATCAAGAGTTCAACAAAATGAAAAATTTATTACAAGATAATACAGTTGTTTCTAAAGTGATCACTGAACAACCTTCTGTTCAAAATATTGAACCCTCAAAAGGTGAATCTGTAAAAAAAGAGGAATCAATTAAAGAAGAAACAAAAGAAGAAGTGAAACAAGAAACATCAGCACCGAATATATTTGGTGCTGTAAATCGCGATAATATTGTTTGAATATGTGCATCAAAACTATTAAACAGAAATGTAATTGGTCATGATCCATACGAGATATATGTACAAGATTATGAACAAAAAAAGTACAGGGATATTGAAGTGAAAATGCTAGTTGTCCGTAAAGGGCAACTAGCATTTTTTTATGAGAGGGTAATAGTGAGGACAGCTGACATAATATTATAGTGTGATCTAGAGATCAGTTATATAGGTAGGATATATACAGAGATAATATATATGTACAAGCTATGTGATATATATTATATGCCAGGAACGATGGATGGTGTTTCGTACCGAAATACGAAAGATGTTGAGTTGGATTTGGATGATGGAATATGGAATGAATGGGCTGCCGGCCGCCGCGGATTTACTGTAGTTAAAAGACTAATAGCCTTTCGATTAGTTACAGTATTCGTAGAATACAGTTACTATCTCAAGGATAACTTCAGTAATCTTGATCTTTATAAGAATTAGAATCTACCTTGATATAATAGGATTTTAGTATAGAATAGCTATAGGAATAGGCACAGAACTAATTTACAAGTATTCTTACGCCTATTCCTATAGCTATTCTATTCATTTCTATAGTAATTCCATAAGTAATTCTTAAATATATTCTAAACTTATTCCTTAGTGTATTCTGTTTGAAATATCGAAGGTATTATTTGAGAAATTGATGTTTTCATCACTGATCCACTTCGATATTAATGCGAATAAAGGGTTAAATGTACTTATGAAACATTCGTATTAAAAATAAATTGAATTTTCAGAACTAACCACGTAATGGAACTAAAATAACCTATGATCAGGAGTAAAGAAAACACATCCCCTCATTCTTTTAGATGATGTTTCGCGACGAAAAAAACAAGAAAAGAAGAAGGAGAACATAAAAGAGACAAGAACCCCCTATTGCATTATGTAAGATTTTCGGCGTATAATTGCGGTACACGATTTTTAGAAAAGAGAGGTATATAGAAATGAAATACGAAACAAGTGTCAGCATGTTTTTGTCTTCACTTAAGAGTCGCGGGCGCAAAGAATCTACTCTCCAAAGATACCAATACGATCTATCTATTTTTGTCTCCTGGATCAAAAAAAGACACCCATCCCCTTCTCAAGAAGTCTTTCAATCTTTCGATACAAATACATTGTTTAGTTTCTTAAATGCTCTTAAAAGAGATCGTGGAGCGTCTATATCTAACATAAAAAGGATTAAAGGAGTTGTAATTAACTTTTTACAGTTTCATGGTAATACAAGCGATTTAAAAAGTGATGTTGCCCCTCCACCCCTTACATCAAAAAATTTCGCTTCAGATAGGGAAATACGTAAACTTATGCGCACTATAAAAAGTTTAGATGGATTATCAGAATACCAGGCATCCGGAAGAATACATATCTTGAACCGAAATATCCTGTTAGTCCGTTTCATGCTAAAGTATGGTTTATCTATTCAGGACATTATTTCGCTATCCATGAACGATTTAAAACTTAGTGAAGGTATTATTACCCCAGGACAAACAAGTGCGTTTAAACGCACCGTAAAGCTATCTAAAAAAGATAGAGAATTAGTCCTAGACTATTTAAATGACATTCCTGAAACGATACGGCCAAAACAACATAGTAACGATCCATTATTTGTAGCTTTTGATTTCGGACCACAAACATTTCGTTGGAATTATGAGAAAGATGCTCCTGGAGCATTAACGAAAATTGGTGTACAAAGGATGCTTCAAAAAGAAATTAAACGTGCAAGTATCCACGTTACTCCTACAACGTTACGGAATCGTTGGATACTAAATGCCTTACAAAAAGGAATGACGCCGGTAGAGATCAAGTTACATCTTGGTTTAAAAAGCATTGAAGCCCTACATCGTTATGTAGTGTTTTGGAGCGATATGGAGAAATCTACTTAATACGGTAAGTGAAATTTTAGATTATCTTTAAATTGTAGTAGACTGTTATTATATATAACGATAGACCTGCGGTAATATGTCAACTAAAAAATATAAACGTTTAAAGTTATCAAAGGCCTATTTGCTTAAAAAAGACATCACGAAACTAAACCAGTAATATATGTAATTTACTGGAAAATAATTGAAAGGTAGCGATGACAAGTTTTATGTCACACTTTCACGCACCTTTCTGGCGTAAAGAGTTGGTGACTACGTAGTAGCGCATCCACCAATCGCACAAGTTTTCTTGCGGTTAGAACGAGTGCACGTTTGTGTTGATGTTTTGGTACTTCATTATATTTTTTTACGTAATATTCTTGATAATCAGATACATGCCTTCTTACAGAGTTGGCGGCTTCAACTAAGTAATACCGCAAGTAATGATTTCCATTACGGGATAATGAAGTGTTTTCTGCTGTGAATCGACCAGATTGGTGCGTGCGCCAATATAGTCCGGCATATTTTGCTACTTTGGTTTCATCATCAAATCTTTCGATTTGACCAATCTCAGCGATAATACCGGCGGCGAATACAGGACCAATTCCAGGAATAGATTCGAGTGTTTGGGTTAATCCAGCCATGATTCGCTTAATGGATTTTTCTATTTCTTTGATTTGCTGTTGATAGGTACGAATAACCGCAATTGATGTTCCTAGAAGAACATCGATTGAGTCTTCTACGACCTTATCCAAACGATAGGAAGAGCGAACAGCCCTTTGAATGGTTGATGCGACACATTTCGGGTCACCGAATCGATTTTTCCCTTTCGTTTGTAGGAACTCAGCGAGTTCCTCTAAAGGCATGTCGGCTAGCTCTTCTAGACTGAATTTCTCAAGAAATAGTTCCATCATGGCGTTGCCAAAGATAGAAGAATCCACTTCTTGTGAGAACGTATTACATTTATAACTTAAGTGTTGGAGAAAATGTTGTTTTTCCTTTGTCAACATTCTAACGAGCTGATAACGAGATCTTGTTAATTGCTGGAGTGCCACATACTGACTTTCTTTTACGATAGACATTTGATTTCGTCCAAACCGTAAATAGTCAGCGATGACAAAGGCATCAATCTCATCTGTTTTATCCATGTCAGAATAGCTTTTCTTAAAATTTGCAATTTGTTTTGGATTCATTAGAAATACCTTTGCTCCAAAGCGTTGTAAGTCTTCATCATAATGAAGAAACATAGATGGATGAAAACTATAAACAGATGTGGATTCTAGGCCGATTTTAAAAGTTTCAATTTCTTGGTTAGCTATACACTGTAACACTCGCTCTTTGAGCGCTGTGGCACCTGGCAAGTCGTTGTTGACCGAAAAGAAATCTAGCTTTTTACCTTCACCATTTAAAATACAAGCTTTTATATCAAACGAACTTACATCTAAACCAACAAATAATCTCATGTAAGAGACCTCCCTTCTATTTAGAATCATTGCTTGGACGTCTCGAGATATCTCTAGTGTGTACGCCGACCAACAACCTCGTGTATGAGAGCTTGTCCTGAATCGAAAGCCGCCCTAGAGCTACTAACATCTAGGTTCGAGGATCAGGCTGCTCAGCCTGCGAGTAGGGAGTCCCGCACGTTCACTGAGAAACACTCTAAGTTATGTGATAAGTCCACAGGAGGAATAAGAATTGTCCCAAATGATCCTAAGACCATTATCTAGAAATATCTTGAGACGTCCAAGTATTTTATTTATTACAGGACTCTTATTAAAGAAAAAATCTAAGTCTGAAATAGGACTTAAATATTAATATACGAGGAGGATTTAATGATGTTACCGAAATTAGATGCTAGATGTGAAAAATGTAATGGTTATGGGATTGAGTGGAATAAAACTTTTGATAGAGCTGTAGATAGGGGTACCGCCACATCGCTATCAAGCTAAGCTCATACAACGTCAATTATAGTAGAGATTATTTCTTTTTTCTAAAGGCTACGTATAGGGGTAAAACCACATCGCTATCAAGTTAAGCTTATGCAAAGTCAATTTTAGGCGAGATTGTTTCTTTTTTCTAAGGAGCAAGTATAGGTGATTGAAAGATTTGCATACGAAATAAACCCTACCGGGTTTCACTTTTTTGAATTAAGCGGCTTGATTATCAGACATAGAATTGTAAACGACACCTAATATATCAAAGACCGTTTTTTTCTCATATCGATGAGATTTCCGCCCGTTTTGCTGTAGAAGATTGAACAGACGAAGTAACACCTTTGATAGCTCTTGGGTGTTTTTCTGTATAGTTTGGAATAGAAGAAGAAAATAGTCTTTAATCATATATATGGCTTTATACTCACTAAGCTCTCGTTTTTTCTTCATGAGGAGCAATTGGCGCATTTGAAACATGATAGAAGAACAGAGTAGAATGGCAATCAATTGACCATATAAATGGCACTCTAATCGTTCTGCTTTTATCTTTTTACAATGATGAATTTGAAAGAATGACTTCCACGTTTTAAATAAAATTTGTCGGGTAAAAGACTGGCGCGGTATCAGTTGTGATCCGTTTCCAGCCTCTCCCCATAAGAACTGCTCGTGAGGTTTTCCCTCAAGCAGCTCACCCCATAAACTTCATCAAAAGGGTTATGAGACCTATCAAATGGCAGACACTTTCATCGGAAACTCTCTGCACTTTTCAGGGGAAGGACTTTCCAGTCCCAGTAAAGCCCCAGTACACCATAGAGATATTCGTTACTCCATCTCTGCCATCCGATGCTACGCTTTCGTCGTCGTTTCCTTCTCGTTAACAGTGTGCGAATTTTCATCTCCGTATAATCACGTACTTCACTGAAAGCTTGACTAGAGTTCCCAACCCGGAAGTAGTTCACCCATCCAGTCAGTACGGCATTGATTTGTTTTATTAAGTCTTGTGCTGGCTTCGCTCCTGCGTTTTGAATGAGTTCGCGAATTTTTGCTTTCACTGTCGTGCGAGCTTTCTTCTTCGGGATCATGAAAACGAAGAATCCATTCTTATTTCGGTTCGGTATTCGTCTCAGGTCAAATCCTAAAAATCCGAAGGATTCTCCTTTTAGGACATTGACCATCTGAGTCTTCTCCAGATTCAGTTCAACTCCCAAAGGCTTTAACTGTTCCCACAGTCGTCGTAATGCCAGTTCAGCCCATCCACTTTTACTGGAGTGTCCGCTTACAGCGATAACTATATCGTCGGCAAAACGGTGATAGTTTACAGCTTCGTAATTGCCATCAGCTGTTTTACGTCGAATGGTATCAAATGTCCAATCCACTTCATTGAGGTAAATGTTCGCGGCTAGTGGAGAAAATGGTCCCCCTTGCGGGACACCGATCTTTCCTGTTGCCTTAATTACCTGTTTTACAAGATGCATAACCTGTGGGTCTTGGACACGTTTCGCGATTTTCTCCAATAATATGTTGTGTCGGATTGTATCAAAGTAGCGTGACAAATCAACATCAATTATTATGGTCATACGGCGCAATATACTGCGTCGTACTTCTGCCAATGCCTGATGTGGAGAGCGTTTCGGCCGAAACCCATACGAGTTTGGACAGAAATCAGCTTCAAAAATTGCTTCTAATATGAGTTTTAGCGCTCCTTGTACTACACGATCTCGTATACACGGAATTTGCAGAGTTCGCATTTTGCCGTTTGTCTTTGGGATTTCTACTTTTCGATTGGCTTGTGGTTGGTATATTCCAGCTTGTAATTCTTCTTGAATACCCGTTAAGAATGGGATAACTCCTTCTAGTTCTATATCAGCAAAACTTTTTCCATCAATGCCTGGGGCACCATTGTTTTTCCTCGCCTGTTGATATGCTTCGTGAAGGGTTGTAATTTTGGTAATGTGGGTAAATATCCCCCAAAACCGGTGCGTAGGTTCAGACTTCGCCTTTCGATAGATTCGTTGCCTTAGTTCCTGCAAAGTGATGGGTGTTTTTGTCATAGCACCCTTGCCTCCTTTAGTCATACGAAATGTTTACAGGTTCGGATCCTTTCCTCCCCGCGTGTTTTGCTGCACGCAGATCTCTGGTACTACGATCCGTTCCGCCACCCTGACACCTACCGTTCTCACTTCCCGATCGCGGTTATAGAGACGGTCTCCTCGATGAGATTTCTTCATCGGGTGTCGAGGGCTTCTCCAGTTTCCACATTATCTTTCTCTCCATGTCGCCGCTGATACCCCGCCGGTGAGAACTGCCGTTCCAGACTCGTTTCGGTCAGTTCTTGTTGCTTTCGCACGTTATCGACCGTCTCAGCCACCGGAATTGCGTGTAACGAGGCTACATCTACGTTCACTGTACGTTACAACCTGGAGATTTGCCCACATGCCTTTTGCATGTGATGTCAGAGGGCTTCGCCATGTCGCTTTCACTTCATGGCGCCTCTCAGGCTACGGGAGTGGAGTCTATTCTCCCGATTGGACTTTCACCAACTAGATAATGTGTCCTTATCTGGACACGCCGATTTGCCAACGCAAAGAATACCAGTCATGTACCTGTCCCATAGGGACAATATCTGTAGGGGTGTTTGTCATATATACATTGATACCGCTGAGTCGTTTACTACGAGGAGAATACTTCATTCCTTTCTTTTTTTCTCTTACAGCTTGATCTTGTAATCGTTTTTGTTGCTGTTGTTTTGTTAATCGATGAACAATTACACGAGCTGGCACTTTATCATTCATTCCTACATAAGCATCAGCTACTTCACACGTTTGTCCTGGTTGAAGGGAGTTCATTAACGTCTCTATATCTATCTGTATATACTCTGTACCTTTCTTAATTCTTCCATCTTGAAAATAATCAGGGTTAGGATTTTTTTGATACATACGTGTGTTCGACTTGATACGAGAGATATAGTAGGCCTCTTTATCTTGTATATATTGAAGGTCTTTTAAATGAAAATAACCTAAATCTCGGATACATAAATCATTTGCTGTCACAGTTGGGGCACACAAAGAGCCGTAAGTGCGATCATGTTGTTTACCTGGACCTGTATGAATATGAAGGAACTGTCCACTTAACAAATCATACTCAAGTTGAATTTTTATCCCAGCTGTATGGCTACATCCTCCTGCACCTGGATAAACCGATGAAAATACATCAGGGAGTTGAAATGCAGTTGAATCTAAAATACGAATACGCTTAAAAACAGAAGTATATGGAGAAGAAATCGGTATAGATGAGGTCAATTTTCGGCTTAGTAGTTCAGCTAGTATGTGTTGTAGAAATTGGACGGCTGCTTTATTAAATCGTTGGTTCAGTCCCTCGGGACTGATGAGCACTTCTGTCGAGGCTTCTAAACAGCTAGATAACTGAGTTAAAGACGTCGTAGCGATATTTTGGTTCATCCATACACATAAAGCGACTAAATCTTTTGCTTGGTACTTACTGGTTCGTTGTACGAAACCAACATCTCGAGCAAGATTCCGTAAGGTATTTGGAGATAAAAAACGTTGAATCTCTTGAGCAAATAGTTGTAATTCATCAGAAACAGACATAAAAAACGCCATCCTTTCCTATGATTCTACAGAAAGAATAGCGTTTTTTTCTCTTTATGGATACATTTTTTTAGCTCGATAGCGATGTGGTGTTACCTCAAATATAATTATTTTATTTGAAGGTCCCTTTTAAATTTTTATTAAATCTTTTCATAGGTTGATATACAAGGACGTGTAATGATAAACCTATCACTGCAGTAATGTTCAAAATAATACTTATAATCATTAAAGACCATTCTATAACTGGAGAAAAGTATCCGTTCGTGCTTAATGTAGAAGAACTGATACCTAGTAGTAAAATCACTATTAGTAAAGGTAAGTTTTTAACCAATTTGAATCCCCCTTTTAAATATAATATCTTTATATTATTATATCACACTGGATTATGTAATTAATATAAGATAGTTATCTATGAGAATTTAACATATTTTCTCTTTTTGGGGGTGACCTACTTCTTTAGCTTGATAGCGATGTGGCGGTACCCCATGCCCATCAACTTAAGAATTTGCACTACCCCCAAGTGTCAAAAAACGTTATTCTTTCTAAAAAGCTAGCTAGAAAGGATGACATTTTTTATGAATCTTTCAATTCAAGATGAATTACAACTATTTTCTGAAGAGCTGTATCGTCATTTAACCCCTTCTCTTTTGGAAGAACTCGCTAAAGAATTAGGTTTTGTAAAAAGAAAACGAAAGTTTTCAGGAAATGAATTAGCTACCATATGTATCTGGGTCAGTCAACGTACAGCGAGTGATTCTCTCGTTCGACTATGCAGTCAATTACACGCCGCCACAGGCACTCTTATGAGTCCAGAAGGACTCAATAAACGCTTTGATAAAAAAGCGGTTGAATTTTTGAAATATATTTTTTCTGCATTATGGAAAAGTAAACTTTGTAAAACATCAGCCATTTCAAGTGCAGCACTCACGTATTTTCAACGAATCCGTATTTTAGATGCGACGATTTTCCAAGTACCGAAACATTTAGCACATGTATATCCTGGGTCAGGTGGTTGTGCACAAACTGCAGGTATCAAGATTCAATTAGAATATGACTTACACAGCGGACAGTTTTTAAACTTCCAGGTAGGTCCTGGAAAAAATAATGATAAAACATTTGGAACAGATTGCTTAGATACCTTACGGCCGGGTGATCTGTGTATTCGTGATTTAGGATATTTTTCATTGGAAGACTTAGATCAAATGGATCAACGTGGCGTGTGCTATATATCAAGACTTAAGTTAAACCATACCGTCTATACGAAAAATCCATTTCCAGAATACTTTCGAAATGGGACAATCAAAAAACAGTCACAGTATATCCAAGTTGATTTAGAGAACATTATGCACACGTTAAAACCAGGACAAACGTATGAAATAAAAGAGTCGTATATTGGCAAGAATCAAAGATTATTTACAAGAGTAATTATCTACCGATTAACAGAGGAACAAATACTGGAACGTAGAAAAAAACAAAGCTATACCGAAAGTAAAAAGGGGATTACCTTTTCAGAAAAGAGTAAACGATTAACGGGTATCAACATATATGTTACGAATACGCCTTGGGAAGTGGTTCCGATGGAACAAATCCATGATTTTTACTCCCTCCGCTGGCAGATCGAAATCATATTTAAAACGTGGAAATCTCTATTTCAAATTCATCATTGGCAAACTATCAAACAAGAGCGATTAGAATGCCATGTGTATGGAAAACTCATTGCCATTTTTATATGTTCTTCCACGATGTTTAAGATGCGCCAACTTCTGTTGCAAAAGCACAAAAGAGAACTAAGCGAATATAAAGCAATTGGGATGATTCAAGATCATCTATCCCTGTTATATCAAGCGATACAGAGAAACACCCGTATAATAACAAAGGTTTTAATCCGCCTGTTTACCCTACTAAAGAAAAATGGCCGGAAATCCCATCGATATGAGAAGAAAACTATCTTTGATATTATGGGTGTTGTCTATGAGTATAATGGATTGAGAAAACAAAAGAAAGCTGCATAAGAAAAAAATGAAACCCGTTAGGGTTTATTTCGTATGCTCATTTTTAAGAGGATTATACTGTTTAAAAGTTTGTTCATTTCAATTAATGGAAAACCGTAGAGTTTCTATCCTTAAGTTGATGGGCATGGGGTACCGCCAGCATTTCGGAAAAAAACCACGCTAAGAAAATCAGAGTTAAAAAATCAGAAAATATATCATTATTCCAAGACACATACAGTGTCTTTTTTTATACAAAAAATAATACAACACAATATTAATTGTGTTGTATTAGGTGTTATAATAAATATAAATCTAGGGGTTTAACGCAACACAATTTATCGATAAATAAATACTTTTAGACGCAACACAATTTATAGACGCGGAGGAAATCACATGGATGTTGCAAAACAGTTTTCTTCTTATCTTAAACAAGAGAATAAAACTGAGAACACTGTTCAGGGATACACATCAGGTATTAGACAGTACATAAAATGGTTTGAAGGTTCCTATGACAGAAAATTAACAAAATTGTACCGACAAAATATCTTAGAGTACATTAGTTATTTAAAGAATGTCAAAATGTTGAACGCCAAGTCCATTAACCACAAGATTAGTAGCCTTGCTAAATTTAATGAATTTCTAATACAGAAAGGAAGTCAACAAGATCAAGTAATTTTAAAAACAGACATGATAAAGGTTCAAACTGTCTATGCTTCTCCAACCCAAATTGTTGAATTAGATGTAAAAAAGTTTTTACAAAGTGTGTTAGAGGATAATAACAAACGTAATTATGCAATTGCCACTCTCCTAGCATATACAGGAGTACGTATTTCAGAGGCATTATCTATCAAAATGAATGACTTCAATTTACAGACTGGGGAATGTATTATTCGAAGTGGAAAAGGAGGTAAACAACGAATTGTATTACTAAATAGTAAGGTACTTAGTGCTATCAAAGATTATCTCATCGATCGAAAAACATACAGTACAGCACATGAATCTCCGTATCTTTTTATTAGTAAAAAGCGAGAAAAGCTCGACCGTACGGTCGTCAATCGTATCTTTAAATCATACAGCAATGTTATTACTCCACACCAATTACGACACTTCTTCTGTACGAATGCAATTGAAAAAGGATTTAGCATTCATGAAGTTGCAAATCAAGCTGGGCACTCTAACATCCATACGACACTACTTTACACAAATCCAAACCAACTGCAGCTAAAAAATAAAATGGAGCTCTTATAAAGGAGTAAAGGGGAAACAATGGGAGTTAAACAATTACTGTCAGAGGCACAACGAAATGAGTTAATGGATTTATCACGTTTAACAGAATGGGATTTGGTAACATTTCATACTTTTTCTAAACATGACTTACATTTAATATTAAAACACCGTAGAGGATACAATCGTTTAGGGTTCGCTCTTCAGCTTGCATTAATTCGTTATCCTGGCTGGTCCTTAACAGAATATAAAGACATTCCACAATATGTAGTGGCTTACGTTGCGAGTCAGTTACAGATTCCACCTGAAGAATTTTTAGTATATGCCAAACGTGGGAATACTTTATGGGAGCATCTTGGGGAAATTCGAACAGAATATGGATATCAGAATTTTTCTTCTGAATATAAAGAAACTTTATTACAATTTTTAGTGCAACAAGCAATGGATAACAATAATACCCTCTATTTAATTGAAATAACAATATCTACATTGCGAAAAATGAAAGTCATTCTTCCAGCTATGTATGTGATTGAAGATATCGTCTGGGAAGCAAAGCAACAAGCAGATCAGAAAGTGTATAGTATACTACATGACGGTTTGGTCCAAGAACAAAAAGATCAATTAGATGCGTTACTTTTACCAACTATAAATGGTAAATCTCCATTAGCATGGCTAAAAGATGTACCGGCCCAGCCTTCACCAGAATCATTTTTAAAAGTAATAGACCGATTACAATTTGTTCAAAAAATTGGTCTTACTATTGATACCACAAAAATTAATACAAATCGTCTTCGGCAGCTCGCTAGATTAGGATCAAAATATGAGCCATATGCTTTTAGACGATTCAATGAAGTAAAAAGATATAGTATGTTAGTCTCATTTTTATTGGAGATTACACAAGACCTTATAGATTACGCAATTGAAATTCATGATCGTCTTATGATGAATCTTCAAACAAAAGGGAAAAAAGAACAAGACGAAATACAGCAAGCAAATGGGAAAAAATTAAACGAGAAGATTTTACAATTTATTACTGTATGCGGGACACTAATTGAGGCAAAAGAAACGGGTAAAGATGCTTTTGCAGCCCTAGATGAAGTAATGTCATGGAATGAGATGGTCGAATCTGTTGAAGAAGCAAAACAACTATCACGGCCTTTAAATTATGACTATTTGGATTTGTTAAATACTCGTTATTCCTATGTTAGACGATATGCACCTACTTTATTACGCAGTCTTCATTTTAGAGCGACGAAATCTGGAGAACCCGTTTTACAAGCACTTGATACGATTCATGAATTGAATGAAACAGGTAAACGAAAAGTGCCTCATGGCGCTCCCTTACACTTTGTATCTAACCGTTGGCAAAAACATGTATATGATGATGACGGAAACATTAATCGGCACTATTATGAATTGGCAGCTTTAACCGAGTTAAGAAATCATATTCGTTCAGGAGATATTTTTGTATCAGGCAGTAGACATCATAAGGCATTTGATGATTATCTTATACCGTATGATGAATGGAACGAAGTTTCAAACATTCCAAATGGCCTTACAGCCCCTTTAAAAGCTGAAGATTATATAACTGACCGAATAAACCGATTAAATGAACATTTAGAATGGTTATCAAAAAATAGCGAGAAATTAGAAGGAGTAGATATTAGTCAAGGAAAACTACATGTTGAGCGATTGGATAGAGGAACTCCAGAAGAAGCAAAAGCATTTAGTAAACTTCTTCATAGTATGTTACCCAGAATAAAACTGACAGATTTACTAATAGAAGTGGCCAGTTGGACTGGATTTCATGATCAATTTATCCACGCCTCTACCAATCAATCTCCTGATCAAGAGGAACAGAATATTGTATTAGCTACTTTGATGGCAATGGGGACAAATATAGGTCTTACAAAAATGGCGGAAGCTACCCCTGGAATCTCCTATAGACAAATGGCAAATGCTTCACAATGGAGAATGTATGATGATGCAATGGTTCGCGCTCAATCTATTCTCGTGAATTTCCAAAAGGAACAAAAGTTATCATCCTATTGGGGAGATGGGACAACTTCTTCTTCTGATGGTATGCGTTTATCCATTGCTGTACGTTCTCTACATGCAGATTCCAATCCACACTATGGAACGGGAAAAGGTGGAACCATTTATCGATTTGTAAGTGATCAGCTATCTGCCTATCATGTGAAAGTCATTACTACCAATGCACGAGATGCTCTTCATGTATTAGATGGGCTTCTTCATCATGAAACAGATTTAAAAATTGAAGAACATTACACAGATACAGCTGGATATACAGATCAAGTTTTCGCTTTAACACACTTGTTGGGATTTCGATTTGCTCCTCGTATTCGTGATTTGGCAGATACTAAGCTTTTTTCTATACCTGGTGGAGAAGAATATGAAAATGTTCAAGCACTTTTAAAAGGAAAAATTAATGTAAAGTTAATAAAAGAAAACTATGAAGATATTAGAAGGTTGGCATACTCGGTTCAAACAGGAAAAGTATCTAGCGCTCTTATCATGGGGAAGCTCGGATCATATGCAAGACAAAATAAACTCGCAACAGCACTTGGAGAAATGGGACGAATCGAGAAAACCCTCTTTACGCTGGATTACATATCTAATAAAGCCGTAAGGAGACGGGTTCAAAAAGGTTTAAATAAAGGAGAAGCAATCAATGCATTAGCTAGAATTATATTTTTTGGACAACGTGGAGAATTTAGAGAACGTGCTCTCCAAGACCAGTTACAAAGAGCTAGTGCACTAAACATAATTATTAACGCTATAAGTGTGTGGAACACTGTATATATGGAAAAAGCCGTAGAAGAATTAAAAGCAAGAGGAGAATTTAGAGAAGATTTAATGCCATATGCGTGGCCGTTAGGATGGGAACATATCAATTTTCTTGGAGAATACAAATTTGAAGGATTACATGACACTGGGCAAATGAATTTACGTCCTTTACGTATAAAAGAGCCGTTTTATTCTTAATATAACGGCTCTTTTTATAGAAAAAATCCTTAGCGTGGTTTTTTTCCGAAATGCTGGCGGTACCCCATGCCCATCAACTTAAGGATAGAAACTCTACGGTTTTCCATTAATTGAAATGAACAAACTTTTAAACAGTATAATCCTCTTAAAAATGAGCATACGAAATAAACCCTAACGGGTTTCATTTTTTTCTTATGCAGCTTTCTTTTGTTTTCTCAATCCATTATACTCATAGACAACACCCATAATATCAAAGATAGTTTTCTTCTCATATCGATGGGATTTCCGGCCATTTTTCTTTAGTAGGGTAAACAGGCGGATTAAAACCTTTGTTATTATACGGGTGTTTCTCTGTATCGCTTGATATAACAGGGATAGATGATCTTGAATCATCCCAATTGCTTTATATTCGCTTAGTTCTCTTTTGTGCTTTTGCAACAGAAGTTGGCGCATCTTAAACATCGTGGAAGAACATATAAAAATGGCAATGAGTTTTCCATACACATGGCATTCTAATCGCTCTTGTTTGATAGTTTGCCAATGATGAATTTGAAATAGAGATTTCCACGTTTTAAATATGATTTCGATCTGCCAGCGGAGGGAGTAAAAATCATGGATTTGTTCCATCGGAACCACTTCCCAAGGCGTATTCGTAACATATATGTTGATACCCGTTAATCGTTTACTCTTTTCTGAAAAGGTAATCCCCTTTTTACTTTCGGTATAGCTTTGTTTTTTTCTACGTTCCAGTATTTGTTCCTCTGTTAATCGGTAGATAATTACTCTTGTAAATAATCTTTGATTCTTGCCAATATACGACTCTTTTATTTCATACGTTTGTCCTGGTTTTAACGTGTGCATAATGTTCTCTAAATCAACTTGGATATACTGTGACTGTTTTTTGATTGTCCCATTTCGAAAGTATTCTGGAAATGGATTTTTCGTATAGACGGTATGGTTTAACTTAAGTCTTGATATATAGCACACGCCACGTTGATCCATTTGATCTAAGTCTTCCAATGAAAAATATCCTAAATCACGAATACACAGATCACCCGGCCGTAAGGTATCTAAGCAATCTGTTCCAAATGTTTTATCATTATTTTTTCCAGGACCTACCTGGAAGTTTAAAAACTGTCCGCTGTGTAAGTCATATTCTAATTGAATCTTGATACCTGCAGTTTGTGCACAACCACCTGACCCAGGATATACATGTGCTAAATGTTTCGGTACTTGGAAAATCGTCGCATCTAAAATACGGATTCGTTGAAAATACGTGAGTGCTGCACTTGAAATGGCTGATGTTTTACAAAGTTTACTTTTCCATAATGCAGAAAAAATATATTTCAAAAATTCAACCGCTTTTTTATCAAAGCGTTTATTGAGTCCTTCTGGACTCATAAGAGTGCCTGTGGCGGCGTGTAATTGACTGCATAGTCGAACGAGAGAATCACTCGCTGTACGTTGACTGACCCAGATACATATGGTAGCTAATTCATTTCCTGAAAACTTTCGTTTTCTTTTTACAAAACCTAATTCTTTAGCGAGTTCTTCCAAAAGAGAAGGGGTTAAATGACGATACAGCTCTTCAGAAAATAGTTGTAATTCATCTTGAATTGAAAGATTCATAAAAAATGTCATCCTTTCTAGCTAGCTTTTTAGAAAGAATAACGTTTTTTGACACTTGGGGGTAGTGCAAATTCTTAAGTTGATGGGCATGTGGCGGTACCCCAATATAGAAAAAGATAAACTCGATCAATTACTTCATACGTCAAAAGAAACTCAACATTCTGGTTATAATTATTTTAAAGAAGTTCCCAAAAGCCCTTCTATTACTCATATGAAAGATTTACAAAACAGACTTTCATTTATTACGTCTTTCCTTCCAAACATTCATGATTTATTAGAAGGCATTCCAATTTCTAAATTGAAGCACTTTGCTGCTGAAGCGAATTCTTTAGATGCTTCAGAAATAAAGGACTTCGCTCCTCACAAAAGATATATGCTGTTGTTATCAACTATTTATCGGTCACAAATTACAACTAGGGTGTTTTTGCCCATCCCCCCGAAAAGGGGGAATAAGGACAACAATACTTTATTCTTCCAAGGAGTCTTCTCGTGTTAAGCTGGTGAGAATATCATCTTTATTGATACTCTCAAGAATTTCCTCTATATTTACTACTGTTGGGGATTTACTAAATTCATAACGACCATAAAAATTAATATGTTGCCATGCAATTGGTGAAATATACTGTAACATTTTCATCTCAAACCCTGTATCTTTGGATTTTATTAATAAATTCGATAATATACTCGCATTGTAATAAACAACACAGTTGCTGAGCAGCCTACTACATTCATTCCAGATGTGCTGATCTTGTTCAGTCTTGAAACGAAGTTTCCCAAAGTTTGCATAGGATACTGATCGACGTAATTTATGATAGCTTTCTCCACGATTTAGTGATTTTTGAACATTTTGACGTAACGATAATGAATCAATATATTCTAAAAAATATAGGCTTTTAATGATGTTATCATACTCCCATAGTGCCCGCTTGGTTTGATTTTTCCGTGCATAAGAACTTAATTTTCGAACAATAACATTTTGAGTCGTCGTCTTTAAAGCAAGAGATACCATAATTCGTTTTATATTGTCCCATTCTTTTACAATGAGATCTGTATTAATTTTACGCACAGGTTTAATCAGCAATTCTTCATAATGGCTTGGATGTTGAAAACCATATAAATTTCGAGATATCGTTGCTTGAATATCTTTATATCTAGGTGCAAATTGGTAACCAAACAAATCTAAAATAGCAAAATTAACTTCATTCGTTCCATGTGTATCTGTAGAATGGATAGTAGGTTTTATATTGGTTGTATTATTGTATAAAATATCAAATACATAATGGCTTTCATGCTCATTTGCACCAATAATTCTTGCTTGAATTGGAATGTGGTTAGCCACCATTGTATACGAAGTGATTCCTTTATTCATTCCAAAATATTTAGAAGAATGACGAGACTGTAGTGTATGAATCTGTGTTTCGTATTTTTGGCCATCACTACTTGAATGGATGAAATCATCAATGTTAAAATACGGGAAAATAGGAAGCTTACTTGTGGCATTACTGATACAATCATTTACATCTTTTAATGTTTCTAATCGAATAAAATTAGCTGATGTAGTAGCTAATTTTGAAAAATCTATATCAGAGACTTCTCCCATTCTATATAACCCCATATTTGTTCCCCAAGCTATTAAACATGGAATGAGAGTATAATCCTTTGCTTTTTGATTGGCATAGCGTCCCAGAATATGTTCAAAGTTATCTAGAAAATTGCATTGCTGATTTACAAAATACAGGATACTCCTCATATCAACTTGTGGTAATACATCGAAAAAAGAATGATTAATAAGAGATGAAGATCGAGTATATGGAAGTGTCCAAGAATGATGATTTTTATGTTTTTTCACTTGAACATATTTGTTTTTTCCAGAAGTAATCCTTTTATTAATAGAGATGATACGAGCTTCCAATTTGTTTTCAAGTTCTTTTAAATGTTGTTCGATGGGCTGTTGTAGCTTAGTTAAATTGAAATCTTGAATCATACTCTCTTTATGTACCCACGTATCTTCATCGACTAAATCATCTTCAAAACTTCTATACTGTATGCTATCTCTACAAAAAACATCTCCTGATTGTAAGCGGTACCATAAAGAATGATAAATTAAAAATTCATATCGATCTATTAGTAAACGTTTTGAATGCGCATCATCTTTCGTGTAAAGGTAACGTTTGGCCCCATTTTGTATAAAGGTTTGTGGAATATTTTCGATATCATATTTAAGTAAAGCTTTTCGTTTCATAAAAACTTCTTTTAAAAAATGTATTGCATCCATAAGAGGATCTTCAATATCTGTTGTAACAAAATCAATCGTCATAAAAATAGGACGAATTTGTCTCTTGAATTGTAAAGCTAATGTATCAATACGTTCCCAACGGAACGCTTTTTCATCTATCTTCGAAGTATTCAGGATTTGATTTGCTAGCTCAGTTAATTTAGGACGGTCTAGGATAGAAAATACACGTCTTTGTATGTCTTTAAATACTGTATGTTCGGAAATGTTTTCATCTATTATAACTTGTAAAATATTTCCGACTTTCTTGAAATCTTCCTGGTTTTCTGTGTAATAGTTATATACTTGATCTTTTGCAAAGGATAAAATATCATCGTTGTATTTTCTCATTTTATAAATAAAACTATTGATCAAATTATCATTCATTCTTTGGTATCGATGAAAAATAAAGCACAATAAATAAAGATTTACAAGGGATTCATTAAACCTTTTTAATTTATATACGGAATAATATTCTACTAAAGAAGCGTAATATTTAATACTTTCATTAGAAATTTTTAGTTGTGGCAAAATTGAATTGGCCAGTTGAAAAAGAGGATACATTTCTTTCCCATATTCAATTTCCCGTTTAATTTCATTCATACTAAAGTCTTTAGGTTCATGTTTGATTCGAGTAATCTTATATAAACCAGAAGGATTATATAATAATTCTTTTAAATGCTGTTTATCCGCCTCGGATAGCTGTTTTTGTATAACCCTTATAAGGCGGTTTTGTTCATATGTAATAGCATTTCCTATAACCTCTTGTATAAAGCTATAACCAGGAATAATAATTCGTTTAGTAGTTAAATAATTTATAAGTTCGCGAAAAATAAAAATCGGTTTCCCACTTATAGCTGCAGCTCTACGAGCTTGTTCTTTTAAATCTAGTCGAGATTGTGAATCACAAAGATAATAATTAAAGCGCTTAAGAATAAGTTGTTGTTGATTTAGCCTAGTTTTTTTATCAATAGATCCAAAATCTGAGAAGTCAGCATTATTGAAATGAACTTTAAGAATATATTGAATATCTTCTTCCACTTCACATAGGTTAAATTGAAAAAATAAGTGCTTTGACTTAAAGTATCCAAGTTGAAGAATAAAATAAATCTTAGATTTTATTGAACGTAAAGTATATAACAATTCAGTTTCCATTTGAGAAAGAGAAAAATATTGTACGCGCTCTTTAGTTGTAAAAAGAGGTCTACTATAAAGTTGATTTATTTCATCTGTAGTTAAAATAGTTAATCTTTTTTGAATATTCATATTTAATCGTTTTCTACATCTCCTTATGAATTATAATTATAATAGATTACACCGTGTCAAAAAGTATACTTTTTGACACGGTGAGTTTGAGTAGTTTTTAATGTTTCACAATTATAACATAATTATTTTTGAAATATGTCATGAGAGTTGTATAGAATTTGACATTAAAATATAATAATTATATCTTATAACCAACAAATTTTTATAAATATAGATTGTGTGTGATTTGAAATGGGGGAAGGAATACATAATGAGGAAATTCTTTTATATTAGAGTAAGTAGTAAAGATCAATCTATCGAGAGACAACTCGCAACCGCAGCAGAGATAAGTATTCCTGAAGAATACATCTTTATAGAAAGAGCAAGTGGAAAAGATTTTAAACGTCCTGAATATCAACTTATGAAACGTATGTTGAGAAACGGCGATGTTTTATATATTCAATCCTTAGATCGCTTGGGAAGAAATAAACAAATGATTTTAGATGAATGGCAAGAATTAATTAAAGAAAAAAAGATTGATATCGTTGTGTTAGATATGCCACTTCTTAACACTATGAAATATAAAGATTTAAATGGAATTGAAACTCTTATTTCAGATTTAATTTTACAGTTATTAAGCTATATGGCTGAAGATGAAAGAAAAAGAATCCGCGAACGACAAAAAGAAGGAATTACAATTGCACTTCAAAAAGGAGTTAAATTTGGCCGCAAAAAAGTTGAAATTGATGATAATTTTAAAGAAGCTTATCAAGAATGGAAAAATCATAAAATTACTGCAGTAGAAGCAATGCAAAGAGTAGGCATGAAGAGTAATACATTTTATAGAAGAGTTAAAGAATATGAACATAATTTGGAAGAAAAGAAGCTCTCTTAAATAGAAAAGCTTCTTTTTACATACTACCCTATTTCAAGAGAAATTATTAAAAGTCAAATAAATCCCCTTTAAATAATTTGATTTTTCGTTATTTTTTGTCAGTTATGTGTTATAATGATAATGTACATGTAAAATGGTTTGAAATATTAGTATAGACTCATTCAGGAAAAGCGCGTTCTACAATAGAACGTGCTTTTGTGTAAATGTCAAGATAAACATGTACATTTTCGCTTGTTTAAGCATGTACAAAATCAATCATTTTCTTTGCTAAAATGATCTTTAATTCGATAGGATTGTCCTACAATACTGACCACCGTGGCATGATGTAAGACACGATCTAGTATGGCATTGGCGAGTTTAGGGTCCTGGAATACTTCGTCCCAAGACTTGAAGTTGATATTGGTCGTTAGGATGGTACTACGCTTTTCATAACGCATATCGATTAATTGAAAGAATAATTTTGCATCCTCCGGATCAATAGGCAAGTACCCAATTTCATCAATAATAAGTAATTTGTATTTTGTATAGTGCTTTAAACGAGATTCTAGGCGATTCTCAATCTTGGCACGTTTTAAATTTTGAAGTAAATCATGACATTTAATAAAATAAGTACTTGTTCGCTTTTTAGCTGCTGCTATACCAATAGACGTGGCCAAATGGGTCTTACCAACACCACTAGGTCCTAAAAATACTATGTTTTCTTGTTGCTCTAAGAAACGTAGAGAAATAAAATCTAAGATTTGTTGTTTATTAATACTCGGCTGGAATTCGAAATCAAACTCATCAACCTCCTTTCTATGAGGAAATGCGCCCATTTTCACCATAGAATGAATCATATTTTGTTCTCGTACATCAATCTCATAGTTTGTCAGTTTAACAAGTGTCTCTACGAAGGATAATTCATTATTAATGCTAAAATCGACTACGTCACCTAAATGTTGTGCCATTTGTTTTAATTTTAAATACTCTAGGTTTGTTGTTAATTGTTGATAGCTATTCTTCATTTCTATATACCTCACCAATTACTGATAAATTTTGTTTCGCCAAATTGTCAATGTTCGGATATTTAGGTAGTGACTTAGCCAATGCTTTTTTATAATGTTCTTCTTTATAATTGAGCTTAGATTGGCTGATTTTATGTTGTACAATTAACTTCATGTTATGATAAACATATATTTGATTATCATATACTTGTAAACCGACGGTTTTACCTTGATATTCAGCTGGAACTGAGTATTGATTCGATTTGTAAGATATCATGCCTGATGTATTAACTTTTACAAGTTTATGCTTAATCATATAGGAATCTCTTATCGCGCTCTTCGGGAGTGGTTGTAGGAGATTCTTTTCCTGTTTTAGGGCAAACACTGGAATCTTACCAGTCCCTTGATGAAATGTTTGATTAATTCTTGCACATAATTTTTGCACAAATTCATGTAATTCTTCAAAAGTGAATCTTCCTTGATAAGCATGAATTTCGTCTAGAAGTTTCATTGGCGCTTCTACTTTCCCTTTGGTATTTGGTCGCCCTGCGATACAAGGTTGTACCTTAAATCCAAAATCTTGAGCGAATTGGGCAAACTTATTGTTAATCGTTCCTGTAAAGTGTTCTGTTCGAGCTTCATCCATTACCGTCTTCATATTATCCGTGACAATTACCTTCGGTACACCACCAAACATTTCAAATGCCTCTGTCATAAATGACATTAAAACACTTTGTGATTTTGAAATATTCAAATGAAAAACTTTAAATCTCGAGTAGGACAATAAAAGTACAGCTACATTCACATATACGATTTCGCCACTTTTGGTTTCAAATCGTATGCTTTCTTTCCAATCTAATTGAGCTTGTTCTCCTGGAGGTGTCTCATAACGGACACCCACTGAATGACCTGATAAAATACGCTTCCCCTCATCAAAATATGTTCTAAATTCAGGCTTTCTATTAATATAAGCACGAAATGCAGACTGTGAACATTTTAAACCGTGATTGTCTGTTAGATACTGCCATAACACTCGTTTGTAGTAGAAGATTTGTTTAGAATCACTAGATAAAAGAGCTGCAATCACTTCATAATATGTATCGATTTTCGATGTTTTATTTTTTGTCCCTTTTGGTGTAAAACCATTCAAATACTTATCTATGGTACGCCGATCCACATTCAATTCTCTGGCTAATTGACTTTTATTTATCTTCATTTTTAAGTTCCCCATTAGTTTTTTAAAATTTGGTAAGTCTGAAAGACTTTTAACCTCAAATTCTGTTTGAATATCTAGCTTAATATACATACTAACCACCTCAGAGTCAGTATGGAGAATCCAATTGAAAATGTACATATTTATTCAAGCGTTAATGTACATATTTAAGTTAGCATTTATACTTAAGAACAAAAATAAAATGAACTTTCGTTCAAAGCAACTAAAAAACTCGTAATGTACTTTTGGTATTGAAAAGTACACACACCAAATAAACTCTAACGAGTTTCATTTTAAAAATTATGCAGCTTTCTTTTGTTTTCCAAACCCATTATACTCATAGACAACACCCATAATATCAAAGATAGTTTTCCTCTCATATCGATGAGATTTCCGTCCATTCTTCTGTAGGAGGTCGAACAAACGGATTAAAATCTTTGTTAGATCTTGGGTGTTTCTCTGTATCGCTTGATATAACAGCGATACATGATCTTGAATCATCCCAATAGCTTTATATTCACTTAATTCTCTTTTGTTCTTTTGCAACAGAAGTTTACGCATCTTAAACATCGTAGAAGAACAGATAAAAATGGCAATAAGCCTTCCATACACATGACATTCTAATCGCTCTTGTTTGATATTTTGCCAATGATGAATTTGAAATAAGGATTTCCAAGTTTTAAAAATGATTTCTATTTGCCAGCGAAGGGAGTAAAAGTCATGTATTTGTTCCATCGGAACAATCCCTTCAGGCGTATTTGAGACATATATGTTGATACCCGTTAATCGTTTACTCTTTTCTGAAAACGTAATACCCTTTTTACTTTCCGTATAGGCTTGTTTTTTTCTACGTTCCTGTATCTGTTTTTCTGTTAAACGATAGATAATTACGCGCGTGAATAGTTTTTGATTCTTTCCAATGTAAGCTTCTTTTATTTCATATGTTTGACCGGGTTTTAAATGGTTCATGATATGTTCTAAATCAACTTGAATATACTGTGATTGCTTTTTTACGGTTCCGTTTCGAAAGTATTCTGGAGACGGATTTTTTATATAAACAGTATGGTTTAATTTTAATCTGGATATATAGTAGGCACCTCGTTGATCCATTTGATCTAAGTCTTCTAATGAAAAATAACCTAAATCACGAATGCACAAGTCACCTGGACGTAAGGTATCTAAACATTCCGTTCCAAAGGTCTTATCATTATTTTTCCCTGGACCCACCTGAAAGTTTAAAAATTGACCGCTATGTAAATCATACTCTAATTGAATCTTGATACCCGCTGTTTGTGCGCAACCACCGGATCCAGGATATATACTAGCTAAATGTTTTGGGATTTGAAAAATCGTCGCATCTAAAATACGAATACGTTGAAAGTGGGTAAGCGCCGTGCTTGAAATAGCCGATGTTTTACAAAGTTTACTTTTCCATAATGTAGAAAAAATATATTTCAGAAATTCAACAGCTTTTTTATCAAAGCGTTTATTAAGTCCTTCTGGACTCATAAGAGTACCTGTAGCTGCATGTAATTGGCTACATAATCGAACGAGGGAATCACTCGCTGTCCTTTGACTTATCCAAATAAAAATGGTAGCTAATTCACTTCCTGAAAATTTTCGTTTTCTTTTTACAAAACCTAATTTTTTTGCGAGTTCTTCTAAAAAAGAAGGGGTTAAATGACGGCACAGCTCTTCAGAAAATAGTTGTAATTCATCTTGAATCGAAAGATTCATAAAAAACGTCATCCTTTCTAGTTAGCTTTTTAGAAAGAATAACGTTTTTTTACACTTGGGGGTAGTCTAGATTCTTAAGTTGATGGGCATGTGGAACAATCTATATTTTGATTAATTTTTCGTTGGGGTTACTATATGGATTTTTGATGAGATTCCCTTTATTAGAAACTTTGATTATAGCGGGGGTTATTACAATTTCTTCTAGTGCTATCGTTGCAAAAGTGCTAGTTGATTTAAAAAGAACAGGGAATAACGAAACGGAGCTAATTTTAGGAATTATCATGTTTGAGGATATATTCCTTGCTGTATATTTATCAGTGGTTTCTGGCTTAGTACTTGGTGATCATGCTTCATTTTTAGGTGCTCTTACCTCAATTGGTATAGCTTTGGGATATATGCTCTTATTCTTTATTGTAGCTAGATGGGCTACTCCGTTATTAAATAAATTGTTGAATATTAGTTCAGATGAAATTTTTATTATAGTAGTATTTTCTTCTTTATTCTTTATCGCTGGTTTTTCTGAAACAATTCATGTTGCGGAAGCAATCGGAGCGCTTCTGTTAGGTTTAGTTTTTTCTGAAACAGAGCATAGTGATCGAATTGAACATCTTGTTGTTTCATTTAGAGACTTTTTTGGAGCTATCTTCTTCTTTAGCTTCGGTTTAGGTATAGATCCGTTTTCGTTGGGTGGAGCTATATGGCTAACGTTAGGTGCTGTACTACTGACAATCATCGGGAACTTTGTAGCAGGGATGATTGCAGGAAGGCAAGCTGGATTATCTCATAAAGCATCAACAAATATTGGGTTAACAATAGTGTCAAGAGGGGAGTTTTCAATTATTATGGCTAATATTGGTATAGCGGGTGGTTTAATGTCAGTGTTGAAACCGTTCTCAGCACTATATGTACTTATCCTATCTATTTTAGGACCACTCTTTACTAAAGAATCGAAAAAAATATATAAATTTTTAAATAAAATATTTAGGTGGGATACAAAATCTACTTAAACTTAGGACATTGAACTACTCACCACTTAACGTCCTTACAGACTTTTTGAAGTGGGAGATTCCTGCTAAGATAACCAATGTATCCACCGGTTATCTTAGCAGGCGCTACCCGTAGTCCCTACAGTGAGAACATAAGTATCTTGTACATTGACGCACCACACTCCCTACTTTAGTTTGGTTTTCGCAACTTCGGCAAGCATGGGGCGAAAGAACGTTGAAGATTTTACAGTTGCAACGTTTTTCTGAAACCAACCTCATAACTTCAGTTTTCGAAGAGCAATCTGTATAAGTAAATGATAGCAAATATGTTGGCTTATGCCTATCGATATTCATATCCCACCTAAAATTGGTGTTTCACACCTTGACATTTTTGAGGAAGGAGTCTTCTGTTGGAAAACGATAAAATCTTTTTAATTACTTGAATTCTAAGTGTAGAAACTTTGTAATTTGTATGAATTGAGGGATTGAATTCCTTGTGTTAATTAACATATATATCGATTTGATATAAAGATAGGATCTAAAAGGAGCTAACAAACTGTTAGCTCCTTTTAGATCCTTTTTAAGTATATCGCACAAAAATCAAATCATACATCACGAAAAGTAGCTTTTAAGAACCCCTATTTTAAATGTTTTGTCTAGAAAAGTATGGATAACTTCATGAATGGGTGAAAATATCTATGCTTTTTTATTACAAGACAAAGATATACTGTACTCATAAATGTAGAAATATCTATTTAAGAAAGATTGAAATCATATCCAATAATCTGATAGGAGATGTAGCTATATGACAGTATTCAATACTAAAGAAATTAATAACACACCTTTTGAAAGTAATATCATTCCAAAAGGAAACCGTAACCGTCCTGCATATTCCATGAATCCAAGATATATCACAATTCACACCACCGCGAATCAAAATGCAGGTACTGATGCAAGAGCGCATGCTAGATATGTTAACAATGGTGGTGGATCATCCAGCGTATCTTGGCACTTTACGGTAGACGATAATCGGATTGTACAGCACTTACCACTAAATGAGAATGGTTGGCATGCCGGAGACGGGAATGGAGCGGGTAATCGCTCGTCTATCGGCATTGAAATTTGTGAAAATCGTGATGGTAATTTTGAAAAAGCCTTAACCCATGCTGCGGGTCTCGTTAAGTTTCTCATGGCTCACCTTGGATTAAAGATTGGGAACGTAGTTTCCCATCAACATTGGAGTGGAAAGAACTGTCCACGTCCGATATTTAATCGACCAGGTGGATTTGAGGGTTTCAAGAGGATGATTGAAGATAGTCTAAACGATATGGTTGTAGAGAATCATAACAAGGATGCGGGTACACAAGGATTAGGAATTGCTTACATGGAAGGTGTAAATATTAACCTTCGCAGAGGACCTAGCACGAGTAGTGATGTAATTCGTAAATTGAACAAACCTGAATCTTATATTGTTTGGGAAGAACGTGAGGGCTGGCTGAACCTAGGTAATTCATGGGTGAAATATGACTCTTCCTATATTTACTTTGCCCGTAGACAAACGAGTAATATTGGTAAATTAGTGGTTGTAGATACAAACGAATTATGGGTCTATGGTTCTGCTAATTGGAATGATAAGATTAAGACTGTAAAAAAAGGGGAAGCATTTACAATTCAAGATGAATTGCAGGTAAATGGTTCTAACATGTATAAGTGTAAGTATTTCTACATTACCACAAATTCTCAATTTGTATATGTAAAATAGGAAAAGTGGATTTTATATATAAGTATAAAAAGTAATAAGACTTTAAAATAAGTTAACGGAATACAAACCCTTAATGCATTGGTTAAACATTGTAAAGTCTAAAGCATGGATAATGGGCGAGAAGTAAGTAGATTGTTAACACCCTGGGTCAAAAATTGATATTTAGTAAAATTAGTTGCACTTTGTGCATTTTTTCATAAGATGAGTCATATGTTTTAAATTGTAGTAATGAAAAACAGTATTATATCATAATGAATTGGTATCTTAATAAAAGAGATGGAGGTAACTTATGGATAACAATCCGAACATCAATGAATGCATTCCTTATAATTGTTTAAGTAACCCTGAAGTAGAAGTATTAGGTGGAGAAAGAATAGAAACTGGTTACACCCCAATCGATATTTCCTTGTCGCTAACGCAATTTCTTTTGAGTGAATTTGTTCCCGGTGCTGGATTTGTGTTAGGACTAGTTGATATAATATGGGGAATTTTTGGTCCCTCTCAATGGGACGCATTTCTTGTACAAATTGAACAGTTAATTAACCAAAGAATAGAAGAATTCGCTAGGAACCAAGCCATTTCTAGATTAGAAGGACTAAGCAATCTTTATCAAATTTACGCAGAATCTTTTAGAGAGTGGGAAGCAGATCCTACTAATCCAGCATTAAGAGAAGAGATGCGTATTCAATTCAATGACATGAACAGTGCCCTTACAACCGCTATTCCTCTTTTTGCAGTTCAAAATTATCAAGTTCCTCTTTTATCAGTATATGTTCAAGCTGCAAATTTACATTTATCAGTTTTGAGAGATGTTTCAGTGTTTGGACAAAGGTGGGGATTTGATGCCGCGACTATCAATAGTCGTTATAATGATTTAACTAGGCTTATTGGCAACTATACAGATTATGCTGTACGCTGGTACAATACGGGATTAGAACGTGTATGGGGACCGGATTCTAGAGATTGGGTAAGGTATAATCAATTTAGAAGAGAATTAACACTAACTGTATTAGATATCGTTGCTCTGTTCCCGAATTATGATAGTAGAAGATATCCAATTCGAACAGTTTCCCAATTAACAAGAGAAATTTATACAAACCCAGTATTAGAAAATTTTGATGGTAGTTTTCGAGGCTCGGCTCAGGGCATAGAAAGAAGTATTAGGAGTCCACATTTGATGGATATACTTAACAGTATAACCATCTATACGGATGCTCATAGGGGTTATTATTATTGGTCAGGGCATCAAATAATGGCTTCTCCTGTAGGGTTTTCGGGGCCAGAATTCACTTTTCCGCTATATGGAACTATGGGAAATGCAGCTCCACAACAACGTATTGTTGCTCAACTAGGTCAGGGCGTGTATAGAACATTATCGTCCACTTTATATAGAAGACCTTTTAATATAGGGATAAATAATCAACAACTATCTGTTCTTGACGGGACAGAATTTGCTTATGGAACCTCCTCAAATTTGCCATCCGCTGTATACAGAAAAAGCGGAACGGTAGATTCGCTGGATGAAATACCGCCACAGAATAACAACGTGCCACCTAGGCAAGGATTTAGTCATCGATTAAGCCATGTTTCAATGTTTCGTTCAGGCTTTAGTAATAGTAGTGTAAGTATAATAAGAGCTCCTATGTTCTCTTGGATACATCGTAGTGCTGAATTTAATAATATAATTGCATCGGATAGTATTACTCAAATCCCTGCAGTGAAGGGAAACTTTCTTTTTAATGGTTCTGTAATTTCAGGACCAGGATTTACTGGTGGGGACTTAGTTAGATTAAATAGTAGTGGAAATAACATTCAGAATAGAGGGTATATTGAAGTTCCAATTCACTTCCCATCGACATCTACCAGATATCGAGTTCGTGTACGGTATGCTTCTGTAACCCCGATTCACCTCAACGTTAATTGGGGTAATTCATCCATTTTTTCCAATACAGTACCAGCTACAGCTACGTCATTAGATAATCTACAATCAAGTGATTTTGGTTATTTTGAAAGTGCCAATGCTTTTACATCTTCATTAGGTAATATAGTAGGTGTTAGAAATTTTAGTGGGACTGCAGGAGTGATAATAGACAGATTTGAATTTATTCCAGTTACTGCAACACTCGAGGCTGAATATAATCTGGAAAGAGCGCAGAAGGCGGTGAATGCGCTGTTTACGTCTACAAACCAACTAGGGCTAAAAACAAATGTAACGGATTATCATATTGATCAAGTGTCCAATTTAGTTACGTATTTATCGGATGAATTTTGTCTGGATGAAAAGCGAGAATTGTCCGAGAAAGTCAAACATGCGAAGCGACTCAGTGATGAACGCAATTTACTCCAAGATTCAAATTTCAAAGACATTAATAGGCAACCAGAACGTGGGTGGGGCGGAAGTACAGGGATTACCATCCAAGGAGGGGATGACGTATTTAAAGAAAATTACGTCACACTATCAGGTACCTTTGATGAGTGCTATCCAACATATTTGTATCAAAAAATCGATGAATCAAAATTAAAAGCCTTTACCCGTTATCAATTAAGAGGGTATATCGAAGATAGTCAAGACTTAGAAATCTATTTAATTCGCTACAATGCAAAACATGAAACAGTAAATGTGCCAGGTACGGGTTCCTTATGGCCGCTTTCAGCCCAAAGTCCAATCGGAAAGTGTGGAGAGCCGAATCGATGCGCGCCACACCTTGAATGGAATCCTGACTTAGATTGTTCGTGTAGGGATGGAGAAAAGTGTGCCCATCATTCGCATCATTTCTCCTTAGACATTGATGTAGGATGTACAGACTTAAATGAGGACCTAGGTGTATGGGTGATCTTTAAGATTAAGACGCAAGATGGGCACGCAAGACTAGGGAATCTAGAGTTTCTCGAAGAGAAACCATTAGTAGGAGAAGCGCTAGCTCGTGTGAAAAGAGCGGAGAAAAAATGGAGAGACAAACGTGAAAAATTGGAATGGGAAACAAATATCGTTTATAAAGAGGCAAAAGAATCTGTAGATGCTTTATTTGTAAACTCTCAATATGATCAATTACAAGCGGATACGAATATTGCCATGATTCATGCGGCAGATAAACGTGTTCATAGCATTCGAGAAGCTTATCTGCCTGAGCTGTCTGTGATTCCGGGTGTCAATGCGGCTATTTTTGAAGAATTAGAAGGGCGTATTTTCACTGCATTCTCCCTATATGATGCGAGAAATGTCATTAAAAATGGTGATTTTAATAATGGCTTATCCTGCTGGAACGTGAAAGGGCATGTAGATGTAGAAGAACAAAACAACCAACGTTCGGTCCTTGTTGTTCCGGAATGGGAAGCAGAAGTGTCACAAGAAGTTCGTGTCTGTCCGGGTCGTGGCTATATCCTTCGTGTCACAGCGTACAAGGAGGGATATGGAGAAGGTTGCGTAACCATTCATGAGATCGAGAACAATACAGACGAACTGAAGTTTAGCAACTGCGTAGAAGAGGAAATCTATCCAAATAACACGGTAACGTGTAATGATTATACTGTAAATCAAGAAGAATACGGAGGTGCGTACACTTCTCGTAATCGAGGATATAACGAAGCTCCTTCCGTACCAGCTGATTATGCGTCAGTCTATGAAGAAAAATCGTATACAGATGGACGAAGAGAGAATCCTTGTGAATTTAACAGAGGGTATAGGGATTACACGCCACTACCAGTTGGTTATGTGACAAAAGAATTAGAATACTTCCCAGAAACCGATAAGGTATGGATTGAGATTGGAGAAACGGAAGGAACATTTATCGTGGACAGCGTGGAATTACTCCTTATGGAGGAATAGTCTCATGCAAACTCAGGTTTAAATATCGTTTTCAAATCAATTGTCCAAGAGCAGCATTACAAATAGATAAGTAATTTGTTGTAATGAAAAACGGACATCACCTCCATTGAAACGGAGTGATGTCCGTTTTACTATGTTATTTTCTAGTAATACATATGTATAGAGCAACTTAATCAAGCAGAGATATTTTCACCTATCGATGAAAATATCTCTGCTTTTTCTTTTTTTATTTGGTATATGCTTTACTTGTAATCGAAAATAAAGCACTAATAGGGTGTTTTTGCCCATCCCCTCGAAAAGGGGGAATAAGAAAAAATAGGATGTTTTTGTAGATGGAGCGCCAGAGTTACTGTCGTGGACTGAAAAATATCATTCAATACAATTGTGCAGTACATTTTTTTAAAAATTTGTAGTAAATATTTTGGTAACAGTGATCTGTGTGACAATAGAACCGAATCATGAAATAAAGCGTTAGCGGAGATTAACGAGCAATAATAAGAGGCGTTTACTATCTTTTCAAATAAATGTTTTTGTACTTATGGTATACTATATGTACTTTCGTTTTTACGAAATCCCTAGAAAGTATGTAGAAAAGGTTCTGACTTTTTTGTTAGAACCTTTTCTTATTTTTTCGTAACAAATGCTTCTTTTAAATTTCTGATCCAAACAGCTTTATGTAAATCGGTATGAGAAATCCAATTCCCTGATTCATGAGAACCGACAAATTCCTTATAAATGGGATGCCAAATAATAAGATATGTTTCATTTTCATATTGTATCTCATCAAATTGCCGCAGCGATTTTCCTAATATATCGGATTGGCCGATAGGTATGGCCCCTTTTTCTAAAATTTCTTTAAACTGTTTCAAAGGCATCACACTCCTTAGCATAGGTATATGTATATATTTTTTAAAGATGTATTTTTTCCTCTTTTATTATAGTAAATGAAGAGTGGATATTTTAAAAATACATGTAGAAAATGCCCTCTATACATAAGGGGTGAATGTCAGCTTTGTTATATTACTATGTATATAATGAAAGATTTATTGATAGGTTGATAGGTTATTAGATAAGTAAATTAGTTATAATTAATATATAGTTTTAATTATATAAAAAACCATAATAAAGAAAGGAGTTCAATCTTCATTAGAGTGAACTCCTTCCTTTACTATATTTTATATTAAGACATAGAAGAACCTTTAAATCTTTGTTAGGGGTAAAGATTTAAAGAAAAGTTTAGCTTAATGTCATTTTACATCATTGCGTTTCTAATAAAATTGATAATTAATATTCTCATTATTAAGATTATTTAGGTGTATAATACAAAAGTATAAATGCTAACTTAAATATGTACATTAACGCTTGAATAAATATGTACATTTTCAATTGGATTCTCCATACTGACTCTGAGGTGGTTAGTATGTATATTAAGCTAGATATTCAAACAGAATTTGAGGTTAAAAGTCTTTCAGACTTACCAAATTTTAAAAAACTAATGGGGAACTTAAAAATGAAGATAAATAAAAGTCAATTAGCCAGAGAATTGAATGTGGATCGGCGTACCATAGATAAGTATTTGAATGGTTTTACACCAAAAGGGACAAAAAATAAAACATCGAAAATCGATACATATTATGAAGTGATTGCAGCTCTTTTATCTAGTGATTCTAAACAAATCTTCTACTACAAACGAGTGTTATGGCAGTATCTAACAGACAATCACGGTTTAAAATGTTCACAGTCTGCATTTCGTGCTTATATTAATAGAAAGCCTGAATTTAGAACATATTTTGATGAGGGGAAGCGTATTTTATCAGGTCATTCAGTGGGTGTCCGTTATGAGACACCTCCAGGAGAACAAGCTCAATTAGATTGGAAAGAAAGCATACGATTTGAAACCAAAAGTGGCGAAATCGTATATGTGAATGTAGCTGTACTTTTATTGTCCTACTCGAGATTTAAAGTTTTTCATTTGAATATTTCAAAATCACAAAGTGTTTTAATGTCATTTATGACATAGGCATTTGAAATGTTTGGTGGTGTACCGAAGGTAATTGTCACGGATAATATGAAGACGGTAATGGATGAAGCTCGAACAGAACACTTTACAGGAACGATTAACAATAAGTTTGCCCAATTCGCTCAAGATTTTGGATTTAAGGTACAACCTTGTATCGCAGGGCGACCAAATACCAAAGGGAAAGTAGAAGCGCCAATGAAACTTCTAGACGAAATTCATGCTTATCAAGGAAGATTCACTTTTGAAGAATTACATGAATTTGTGCAAAAATTATGTGCAAGAATTAATCAAACATTTCATCAAGGGACTGGTAAGATTCCAGTGTTTGCCCTAAAACAGGAAAAGAATCTCCTACAACCACTCCCGAAGAGCGCGATAAGAGATTCCTATATGATTAAGCATAAACTTGTAAAAGTTAATACATCAGGCATGATATCTTACAAATCGAATCAATACTCAGTTCCAGCTGAATATCAAGGTAAAACCGTCGGTTTACAAGTATATGATAATCAAATATATGTTTATCATAACATGAAGTTAATTGTACAACATAAAATCAGCCAATCTAAGCTCAATTATAAAGAAGAACATTATAAAAAAGCATTGGCTAAGTCACTACCTAAATATCCGAACATTGACAATTTGGCGAAACAAAATTTATCAGTAATTGGTGAGGTATATAGAAATGAAGAATAGCTATCAACAATTAACAACAAACCTAGAGTATTTAAAATTAAAACAAATGGCACAACATTTAGGTGACGTAGTCGATTTTAGCATTAATAATGAATTATCCTTCGTAGAGACACTTGTTAAACTGACAAACTATGAGATTGATGTACGAGAACAAAATATGATTCATTCTATGGTGAAAATGGGCGCATTTCCTCATAGAAAGGAGGTTGATGAGTTTGATTTCGAATTCCAGCCGAGTATTAATAAACAACAAATCTTAGATTTTATTTCTCTACGTTTCTTAGAGCAACAAGAAAACATAGTATTTTTAGGACCTAGTGGTGTTGGTAAGACCCATTTGGCCACGTCTATTGGTATAGCAGCAGCTAAAAAGCGAACAAGTACTTATTTTATTAAATGTCATGATTTACTTCAAAATTTAAAACGTGCCAAGATTGAGAATCGCCTAGAATCTCGTTTAAAGCACTATACAAAATACAAATTACTTATTATTGATGAAATTGGGTACTTGCCTATTGATCCGGAGGATGCAAAATTATTCTTTCAATTAATCGATATGCGTTATGAAAAGCGTAGTACCATCCTAACGACCAATATCAACTTCAAGTCTTGGGACGAAGTATTCCAGGACCCTAAACTCGCCAATGCCATACTAGATCGTGTCTTACATCATGCCACGGTGGTCAGTATTGTAGGACAATCCTATCGAATTAAAGATCATTTTAGCAAA
>NZ_CP155561.1 GCF_022095615.2 Bacillus thuringiensis | reverse complement strand
GAAGAATGACCGCCGCTCTTCGAAAAATGGGGTTATGTATCTATCATAAAAAAGTAATACGAATCATGAACAAATACCATATACTCTCGAAAGTACGTCGTAAGAAAAAGAAATATATCAATAGTGCGGAAGCAGTTGTAGCTCCTCATCGATTAGAACGTCAATTTGAAGAGTTAGCCCCAAATGAAAAGTGGTTTACGAATGTAACGTATTTATTATTTGGAGAGCGTATTTTGTATTTATCAACGATTATGGATGCCTTTAATTGCTAAATTATAAGTTATATCATCAGTGAATCACAAACGCTTGTATTAGCGATGAAGACGCTAATACAAGCAATGGGAGGGTGAAAAATAAAAGATGTCCTCCTTCATTCAGATCAAGGAAGTATTTATACTGCAAAGGAATTTCAAGCGTATGCCAAAGAAAAAGGCATTATCACCAGCATGTCTCGTAGAGGAAATTACCATGATAATGCCGTCATGGAAAGCTTCTTTGGTCATTTAAAAAGTGAAGCTTTCTATTTACAAAATATAACAAAAGTATCCAACACAACTGTGCGAAAGATTGTGCTAGAATACATTCATTACTACAATTGTGTGCGAATTCAAGAAAAATCAAACCACCTATCCCCTAAAGAATTTAGGGGACAGATGGTTTAGGTGCTTTGATAGGTGTCCCGTTTTCGGGGTTCACTTCAAACCTATCAGCACGCCTTTTTCTGCTGTTGAAGAACTAGGTAACAATTCCACTTATAATCATGTAGGAGATTTTATTCTAGAGTAGCAATTAAAGGTAGGTTGGAATTGCTAGTCTTAATATATACCAAATGACATATTTTATACAGAAGTTAGTTGGTTCATTATAAAGTAACGGTATGAGAAGAATAGGGGGCTAACTCGTTGGAAACGAAATTACAAATATTTCAAAAGGAGAGAAGTATGAACATGCTATCTTTGCAGGGACAAATACTGGAGCGTAAAAAAGCAAAGCTATACCGAAAGTAAAAAGAGAATTATATTTTCAGAAAAGAGTAAACGATTAACTGGTATCAACATATATATTACGAATACGCCTTGATAGATCGAAATTATATTTAAAACGTGGAAATGCCCTTGCTGTAGATGGATCTACCATACCAAATACTAGTTCTTTAACTGGTGGTGGTTTTTCGCAACTTCCAATAATAGGAACTCAAATTATGACATTTGCAATTGTTAATATCCCAGTGAATTTGACGGTAACTTTCATTAACCAAAGTATTCTTCCTGCTACATTTGGAAATGCTAGTTTGGGTATATTTAGAATAGGTTAGTTAATAAGAATTTGTTGTAAAATTGTTGGTTTTAAAATTCACTAATTGAAAAATATCTCCACTATCTAAATTACAAATAACTGATATCTTTAAAAAAGACCTTCTTATATAAATAAGAGGTCTTTCTTTTAGTACCCATCTTTAAAACTAATATTTCTAAAAAAATAGGAAAAAACAACATCGAATTTCTGGATTTCCAATATTTTTTCGTGATTGGAAAACATCTATTCAAAAAAATAAGTACTAAATTGAATCTTGAATTTGATCAAAGAAATCTAAAAACCCACTTCTTTAAGTGTATTTAGAACGACACTTTGCAAATTTGAAATATAATAAGATATCCTTAAATAAAGCCTTCTTTTATATAAGAAGGCTTTATCTAAGGATATCAGTTATTTATAATACTTATTAAATTTTATGGGATAATTTCATATTTTATTACTTCTTTTAAATTCAAACGCTTTTCAAAGTGTTTGGTATACACTAAAATTATTTTTCAACTAAATAAAAACTATTTGACATTGAAAAATTACCTCTTCAGTAGAAAAAGTAAATCTCCCTTTAAATAGGTATATTTTTGCTTTATTTAAAATCACTTGTTTTTATAATTCGAACCTTTTGTTAAAATTCACATGAAATAATCTGAATTTAATACATGGATTTAAAGTGAATGTGGTATTTCTTTTTCATATAAAAACCTAGTAATTACTAGGTTTTTATCAGAGTGTTGGGAAACGGTTCTGTTACGAAAAAACAAAACAATTTGAAAATGATTTTTATAACTTGGCCATACTGGTATTACTACTATTCAAAAAGGTGCGTGACGAGGATGGAAACAGAAAATATATTCAAATGGAAACATTACCAACCAGACATTATTTTGTTAACTGTACGCTGGTACCTGCGGTATAATCTAAGCTTTCGTGATTTAGTGGAAATGATGGAAGAACGAGGGTCATCTTTGTCCCACACCAATATTATGCGTTGGGTTCACCAATATGGACCAGCATTAAATGAGCGGATTAGAAAACATTTGAAACGAACAAATGTTTCTTGGAGAGTGGATGAAACCTACATCAAAATCAAAGGCGAAAAGATGTACTTATTATCGTGCGATTGATTCCGAAGGAAACACAATTGATTTTTATTTGAGTAGTAAACGAAATGCCAAAGCTGCCAAGCGATTTCTAAAGAAAGCCTTGGTTTCTTGTCATGCCACAAGACCTCGTTCTATAACTGCTGATAGAGATAAAGCTTATCCAGCTAAAAGACGAACAGTGCATACCACACGGTATGCCACTTCGTGTGAAAAAATATTTAAACAATATCATTGAACAAGACCACCAGTTTATCAAAAAAACGGTTCGGAATATGCTTGGATTGAAATCATTGCATACAGATACAAAAATGATTGCTGCAATAGAAGCTATGTATATGATCAAAAAAGGACAAACTCGCCAAGGGGAGAAGCCTGTCTAAAGGCAGATATATCTTATCAATGCACTCTTTGGTTTAACAGCATAACGTTCAATTCCACTAGGAATATTTTACTCTTCATTCATATCCCACTATTTTTGCAACAAAACCAAATAAAATGATTAACATTCATAAAAAGTGTGTAAGAAATGTTGATGATACATATCAAAGTGGCCTTATATACCTATATCTTTATATAAATATGCATTTATATTATGGAAATCTGAGTGTGAAGGAAGAAGAATATATCCAAAAATTTTAAACCAATCTCAAGTTCCAAGCTTGCATGATTTTAGATACTCTAATGATAAATTTAGTGTTTTTCTCAAAGGCCCTTTTATGATTTATTTAAAAGAAATATTAAACACTTTCTAGTGAGAACCTACTATCAATGGAGAAGAGGGATTTAATTTATTAAAATATAATCTTAGTACTATAAAATATGTTGTTAACAGAATTACATCATATCTATTAATCGAGCGTTATATTAAATGGTTAGAAGTAATGCATCATCCAAAGGAGTGTAATCTCCTTTATCCAAATACAGATATTCCTTTATATCTTGTAAAAATCCCTTTAGAAAAGAACGAAAACATCAACTTTTATTTTCCAAGCGGTCGGTCTAATTATATGAAGAGTCTTGTAATGGATATAGACACAAAACTAGCCTATTATCCTTAAGACAAGGTTACAAGCTTTAATTACGATAGAAAATTAATTGAACTATAGGAAGAGTAAAGCTTGGGAAGATTGACGTAATCGTAAAAATGAATACGTTTGCAACAAGGTTATTATTAGAATTGGGCCATGCTTCTAACTTAGTAATGGCTGAACTATAAGTAAAAGAGATTGGGTCAAATATTAATAATATTAGATTAGAAATGAAACAAGAGTTGAAACGTTTATACGTGGCGTACCGCTACATTTTAACGAAAATATACGCTAAGCTATTTTCGTTACGAATAAAGACACTCACTTCTCATAATTCACTGTAGAGAAAAAGTTCTTTTGAACTCCCTTATATTTAAACTTTTTCACTTCATAATATGACATTTTCCGCCATATTCTTTTGCTATTATATTTTTGTACGTTATTTTATCTATGAGGAGTGAAAAAATGAAGATAGAAAAGAAAGTAGAAGAATATAAGAATACCGGTAGTTTTTCACACTATGGCTTAATCGGTTTTTATTTTAAGGGAACACAATTTAATAAACTCTTGTTAATAACACAAAAAAAGGGAAGTAATTTGTCCTTAGATAAAAATCAAGTGTCCTCGATATCTAATATTCAAAATGAAAAGATACAATCGGCTAGATGGTTAGGATATATTAAACCGCAACAAACCGATGAATATGTATTCTTCACTCCTTCTAACCATGAGATGCTAATCCAAATCGATAATCAAATTATCAATTTGGGAAGAAAAATAATACTAGAAAAAGATAAAGTATATCCAGTTCGAATTGAAAGTCGTTTTGAGAAAGATACAAGTCACACAGTAACTTGCGAGCTATGTTGGACATATTCCGATAAGAAAGAGAGTATTTCTGAGGTTTGTCTATTATCACCAGACTTTAAAAACACAGAATTTTACCCGCAAACTAGTTTGTTTGGTGATGTGGCTGATGATACTACTGACTCAGATCAAGATGGGATATTAGACGATTGGGAAATCAATGGCTATACATTTGACGGTACAAATGTTGTGCAGTGGAGTTCTGATTATGAAGGAACATACACAAAGTATGTATCCAATCCAAAGCAAGCTAGTACGGTAGGAGATCCGTATACTGATTTAGAAAAAGTTACAGGAAGTATGGATCGTGCCAATTCCTTAGAAACTAGAAATCCATTAGTAGCAGCGTACCCTACAGTTGGTGTTGGTATGGAAAAATATATTCTATCTATCAATGCTACTTTTGATAGCTCTCAAGATAATTCAACTTCTACCAGTAAAACAGAATCTAATACTTCAAATACAGAAGTAGGCGGAGGTGGGGAAGGTGGAAAAGATAAAAGATTAATTGGTCATATTACTCAAAGTTATGGGCATACTTCCTCAACAACAAATACTACAGAAAATAGTAGTGGACAAGCAGTGCAATTAAATTCAGCAGAAGCTGCTTATATAAATGCAAATGTAAGATACTTTAATACAGGTACAGCTCCTATTTATCAAGTTACACCTACAAATAACTTTACTATCGATGGAGATACAATCATGACAGTCAAAGCAACATCTAGTTACATTGGGAATTCATTAATTCCAGGAGGAACCTATCCAGATAATTCTTTATCTCCTATAGCAATAACTCAAGTAGGAGATGATACGGAATTTAAGATCAGCTATGATAATTTACAGAAACTTCAATCTGGTGAAGAGATGAGTATAGAAACAATTCAAATTACTGGGAATGTGGATGATAGCACTAACTCTTGGACAGGTTATTTTACACAAGTTGAATCATCTACGGTATGCATAATATTAGATACTGGGGATGAAGTGTTAGAGAGACGGGTAGCCGCAAGAAATTATGAAGATCAATTAGATCAGACACCAGAAATTACACTTGGAAATGCAATTCAAATTGCATTTTTGGCAACATTAGATAACGACAAACTATTTTATAAGGACATTCCAATTTGTGAAGAACTTGTACAACTTATTTATGATCAAGATACAGCAGGTGATTTTACGAATCAGCTAGAACAAGGCCCAGATAAAAAAATGTTCGATTTATTAATAAAGAAAGGCATGAATATTTTAATCAAAATTCCTTGCGTTAGTTTTGATTGTAATGGTTCAGCAAGTGTTACAAGTAATGGAATTACATGGACTGGTGCGACACATCAGGACAGTATAGGAATAGAAGACGGGTGTTTACAGGGAACTAATGCTGTTGGTACATTAAATCCTTTATTGAATCCATATGGGAAATATGTTCTTAGTATGTACGCAAAATCTATCAACGAGGAAACATCAGCGGACATCGGAATAATGTCTTCAAAAAATGGTAAGAAAAAACACAGCACTTTTACATTAGATACTGATTGGCAAAGGTTTGATTTTGAATTTAAGGTTCTTGACGACACATCAATAGCCGATCAAATTTATGTGAGCTCAAACAATGGTGATATTTATTTCGATGATATTACGATTACAAAATTTGAAACGTTAACAAGTAATATAACAGAACAAGTAATACAAAAGGCACATACTGTTAACCAATGGAACTGTAGCGGCAGCACTGTAAATTCTGTTGACTTTCAACTTAATTCAGAATATGTGTGTGATTATGAGGTAATTGTAGATGGAAAAAGCTATGGAACTGGCACACGATATGATACAAAAGAGGATGGAACTCAATCAATAAACTTTACCGAATACAATGCTGGACATAACTTTGATATTGGTTCTCGTGTTCAAATTAATGCTATATATAAGAATGATCCAACAGTAAAAGCTATAGTAGCTTTGTGGTACAATCAACAAAATATAGATATACAAAGTTGGGAAAGGCTTATTATGAATGCTACAATAACATTTACTGAAATTGGTGATGATGGTGATCCAGAGCCATATGGAAATATAAAATTTTATTCCAATACTGTATCTGATACAGGATCAAATCAAGTGACCCTATGGTCGAAAGATGATACCTCGACCCTAAAAACAGCAAAAGTAAACAATTTAGAATTTTATGCACCTAATGAAGGATTTACTTTTTGTGGAGATGTAATGGAAAATGATGCTGGAAATAATCCAAATGATAGACTGGCAGACCCTAATGATCCAGTGAAAGCGGCGCCAACAGATACTGAAGTTACTCTTTATGGACCAGATGCTGAAGATGATTATATTACTATTCAGTTTTCCATCACTTATCCGTAAGTTAATATTTTAAAGTCTCAAAAACCTCCGTTTTTGAGACTTCTTTATGCATTCTATTTGATATTGAAATAATGCTATGTTATCTGTATCAAAACTTGTCTTAAAATCAAAATCTCATTATCCCTTTATTTTATGAGTTATGAGACAATACAAAAGAATATGGAGGTGATAATTTGTTAATTGGCTACGCTCATGTATCTACACATGATCAAAATTTGGATTTACAGAAAGATGCCCTTATACAAGCTGGATGCAAACGGATTGTAGTAAGGGTGCTACCTCATCTCGCTCTGGACTAGATGAAGCTCTTGATTACGTACGCGAGGGCGATACATTAGTAGTATGGAAATTAAATCACTTAGGGCGTTCCCTCAAACACCTTATTGAAACCATCAATATATTAAATGCAGAAGGAATTGCCTTTCGAAGTCTTCAGGAAAATATGGATACTTCTACAAGTGGCGGGAAACTCATTTTTCACGTATTCGGAGCATTAACTGAAGTTGAGCGAGAAATGATCCAAGAACGTACACAAGCTGGATTGTCAGCCGCTCGTGCACGTGGTCGTCTGGGTGGAAGACCTAAAGTGATGGATACAACCCAGGTTTCTATGGCTAAATCTTTAATGAAGGATCCAAATTATTCTACTGAAGATATATGTAACACCTTAGGTGTTTCAAGAGCTACATTGTATCGATATCTGCAGAAAGCGAAATAACAAATATAAGGGGGATGACTTCTAATGTATGTGAGAGTAAGAGAACTTCTTACAGCAGAAGAACGAAAGCAATATATGCAAATCCCCTCTGATATAAGCGAATGGATATTAAGTACATACTTTTCTTTCAGTCAGCATGATATCAAAATCATTAATCGCCATCGGAGGGACTATAATCGTCTAGGTTTTGCTATTCAATTAAGTGTTTTACGATATTCAGGATGGACCTTATCTGATGTAGGAGATATTCCGAATCTCGTTTTAGAATTTGTCGCTACACAAATTGGTGTAAATACATTAGATTGGGGACTCTACGCTCAACGAGACGCTACCCGATATGAACATGTAGAAGAGATTCAAAAAGAATACGGTTTTCGTAACTTTACAATTGCCGACTATCGAAAGTTATCTAAATTTCTTCAACCACATGCATTAAATAATGGAAATACAACATATCTCGTGGAAATAGCATTGCAAGAACTCCGTACTTGGAAGATTATACTTCCTTCGATGGCAATTATAGAACGAGCAATATGGGAAACACGTAAACGAGCAGAGAAAAGCATATTTAAGATACTAACATCATCTTTAACCTTTTCACAAAAGGAAAAACTAAGCGGATTGCTCCATTTTATGCCTAACTCTTCAAAAACTTATTTAGCTTGGTTAAAAGAAGTACCTGGTTAATTTTCACCAGAATCTTTTTTAAAGGTTGTTGAGCGCTTAGAGTATATAAAAGGACTACAGTTAAACATTAATACATAAGGGATACATCCTAATCGATTACGACAACTATCTCGAATGGGGGCACGTTATGAAGCTTTCTCATTTCGAAGGTTTAAAGAGATAAAAAAGTATGCCATATTAGTGGCTTATCTATTCGATTTAACTCAGGATTTAATTGATCAAGCTTTTGAGATTTATGATAAACAAATGATGAATCTTCAATTAAAGGGAAGAAAGCAGCAAGAGGAGATCCATAAAAAAAACGGAAAAGCGCTAAATGAAAAAATTCTTCATTATGCAGACTTAGGAACTGCATTAATTAAAGCTAAAGAAGAAAATGTGAATCCTTTTGTGGTATTAGAAACAGTTATGCCCTGGGACAAATTTGTAGCTTCTGTAGAGGAAGCTAAACAACTGTCTCGACCTATAAATTATGATTATCTTGATTTATTAGAAAGCCGATACAATTACCTACGAAAATATACTCCTACATTACTTAGAGCCTTAGAATTTCAGTCTACAAATTATGCTAAGTCTGTATTAAACGCTTTAGACGTCATCCGTGAACTAAATGACTCAGGAAAACGTAAAGTATCACAAGGAGCCCCATTAGCTTTTGTTTCAAACAGATGGCAAAGAAATATATACGACGAAGATGGAAACATTAATCGACATTTCTATGAATTAGCTGCATTTACCGAACTACGGAATTATGTATGTTCTGGAGATATTTCTATTGTGGGAAGCCGGCAGCATAAAGATTTTGATGAATACTTAGTACCATCTCAAGATTGGATTGATAGTAAAGAAATAGGGACACGCTTAGCAGTTGCTACACATGCCGATGAGTATATAGTGGAACGAACACAAACTCTATTAAAGCGAATTGAAACATTCTCTAAAAATGCTCACTCATTAGATGGAGTTGATATTGACAAGGGAAACCTACACCTCCAGCGTTTAGAGAAGGATACTCCAGAGGAGGCCAAACAAATAAGTGCAAAACTCTATCACATGTTACCACGGGTTAAGCTTACCGACTTACTTCTAGAAGTAGCGAATTGGACAGGCTTCGAGCAACAATTTATTCACGCATCCACAAACTAACCACCTAAAGGGGAAGAAATCATTATTTCTCTTGCTTCACTTATGGCTATGGGAACAAATATTGGACTTACGAAAATGGCAGAGGCTACACCAAATATCTCTTATCATTAGTTAGCTAATGCAAGTCAGTGGCGTATGTATGATGATGCATTAAATCGTGCACAAGCAATATTGGCTAATTTTCAACATCGGTTACCCTTGGTTTCATACTGGGGTGACGGTACTACTTCATCATCGGACGGAATGCGGGTTCAAATTGGGGTATCCTCTTTGAGTTCTAGCTCGAATCCACACTATGGATGTGGTAAAGGAGCGACTATATATAGATTCGTAAGTGATCAATTTTCTTCCTTTTACACAAAAGTTATTAACACGAATGCAAGAGATGCTATACATGTGATTGATGGGTTACTTCATCATGAATCTGATTTAATGATTGAAGAGCATTATATGGATACAGCCGGCTATACTGACCAAGTATTTGGCTTAACTCACCTGTTAGGATTCCGTTTTGCACCCCGATTAAGGGACTTATCCAGTTCTAAATTGTATACAATTGGTTCACCTAAAGATTTTTCAAATATAGAAGATCTTATACGAGGACAAGTAAATATGAAATTGATCTATGAAAATAATGATGACGTTTTACGTATAGCCCATTCAATTCGAGAAGGAAAAGTGTCCGGTGCACTAATTATGGGAAAGTTAGGTTCTTATACTCGCCAGAATAAGGTAGCAAAGGCATTAAGAGAAATGGGTAGAATTGAAAAGACTATCTTTATTTTAGATTATCTTTCAGATAAAACGTTACGTAGAAAAGTTCAACGAGGATTAAACAAAGGGGAAGCAATGAATTCACTAGCAAGAGCAATATTTTTTGGGAAACACGGGGAATTCCGTGAACGTGCTCTCCAAGATGAGTTGCAACGAGCAAGTGTATTAAGTATTCTCATTAATGCCATCATTATATGGAATACTGTATATTTAAGCAAAGCTGTAGAAATGTTAAGAAGTGCGCATGGTTTTAACGAAGAACTATTAAAACATATCTCATCACTAGGGTGGGAGCATATCAACTTTTTAGGTGAGTATCGATTTAATATGAAAGATACTACAACGTTAGGAATCTCTTCGTCCTTTACAACAAGTTTAAAAATAAGAGCCGGATTTTTCTTAGAGTAGAAAGTTCGGCTCATTTTTTGTCGGAATTTGCTTAGAGTATATTTTCGTTAAAATGTGGATGGGACGCCTTGTTGGGGTGAAATTAAGTCGTTTGGATGCATATCCTCCTGTAATCCATCGATTTATGTAATTCCCCCTGAAAATGAAGGTTGTAAGTGACGTTACGTCACGTCACCTATTATAGTTAGGTTATATCATACAAAGAAAGAGGGATGATGAATGAAGAAAAAGGACATGAATTGGAAGGAGTAAGACCCTTGGGGATTAAAAGAATTTCTATTAATGATGCTACTCGAATTTGTATTTGTTATAGGATGCATAAAATTCTTAGTAAAACCTATTTATTCTCAGTGGCTTAACAATGAGTTATATTCAGGAACTTTAACAGGATTAACAATGGCGATTGTTTTAGTTTTAGGTGTGTATTTTATGGTCCTTCGTCCAAAGAAACTTTCTTGGAGTGAAGTGGGAATTAGGTCGTTCTCTATAAAGAGCTGGAAATTTATTCTCTTATTAACTATTATCTTACTAGTTGGTGATGTAATAGTAATGGTGCTTACTAGCTTTATTGGGAATTCTTATGAGAACAGTAAAACTGAGGCGATACAGCAAAGCGTAAATTTATTCACTGTTCTTATTGCTTTCGTTTCTGCGGCGATCATTTCACCAATATATGAAGAGATCTTTTATCGTGGTTTTTTATATCGATGGCTACGTACACGTTTTGGTATGATAGGGGCTATTTTTCTAAGCTCATTAATCTTTACAATTGTCCACATTCCAACTTATAATGCGATGCCTGTAAACTTCTTGAGTGGTATAGTCTTTGCATGGGCGTATGAACGAACCAATTCAATTTGGCCGTCAGTTATCATTCATGGTCTAACTAATGGAATTATGGTTCTGCTGACAGCGATGGGATAGTAGAAGTTTGTTGTAAGTAGGTGAAGTATCTTTAGATAGTGAACTATATTCAAAAATAACTATCGGGGAGCTGTAGTTGAATAAAAATAATCAAACTTTATTCGAAACCTACAGTAGTAATTACTACAGGTTCTCTTTGTTTTTCTAATAATACCAAAAGTTTACTTTCATTCCTTAGTCCACGTAAAATTACCATGTATTTCAATGGGTCAACAGATTGCTCTTCAACAGGAATCACACCTCATGTCTTGTTAAAAATATACAAATTAAATTCTTCTCAAAATAAATGGTCAAAAAAACAGTAATCTGAATTTAGGCGCGTTCTCACCTGTGTAGCTATGAATTCTTTATCCTAACAACCACCAAAATATTTATCAACAAAGAAGATACCTTTTTTTGGATTTAAATGTAAAACTAAGGTGTTTTTTTATATATGATAAATGTGCCGTTATATACGGTACTCTTAACATCCGACTTCAATTTGAGAAATTGGGATATGGATGTTAAGTAATAGTGCTTATCAATCAATAGAAGGAGAGATTCTATGGAAGAAAATGATATGCCTTTACATTCATTTGAAGAAGAGAACATACTGGCAAATCCTATCATTCCAACAAAGCTATTGAACAAGGTAAAAACTAAATTTAAATTAAGAAAAAATAATGGTCAAGTTACTGAAAAAGCCTTATATGATAAGGACGTTTCAACAAGCTCCATCGCCCATATTTTTTTAGGAGGCATATCGAAAGCTGGATATACCAAAAATCAGCCAGTGGGTATGCACATCATTACTCCTGGTTCTGATTTAGATTCGGTTGGGCCAGATCAATCACCAAACGAAAACTCTGAAAAGACCAGAGCAGTACGTCCATTAACAGAAAATGATGAGGGGTATGCACCATCGGGGAAAAATGGTGTTTATAAAGCAAAAGTTTGGTTAAGAGAAACAAAATGGAATAAATGGAAAGAGAAAGAGAGTACGATGTTTCCAAAAGACTGGGATGCAGAGAAGATTGTTGATGTAATTGGCCGTAGTTATGATGTCGCTAAAAAAATAGGGAGTTCTAATGGAACAGAAACATGGGAAGGAAGAGACCCCGTCACTGGTTCGATGATTGTAATGAAATGTGTCCCTGTTTCAGGGGAAGTAATTACAGCTTATCCAAAGTATGAAAAGCCTTAAATGTTATACGTGTAACATCAATAGAGTAGTTTAAAGGGGGAGTTTAAAAATGGGAAATCAGAAGAATATCGATAAAGGAAATATAAATCACTCTGATCAATTAGTTGCTACTATGACGGATGATAAACACCGTATAAGAAAACAACATGGATTAATGGGCTATTTTTATGGGGATAAAGATTTTAAGAATTTGTTATTAATAAGAGGAAATAGCTTAGTAAATGAAGATATTCATTCAGATAATATAAAAACATCAAGGTTTAAGGCAAGTCAGCTAATTCAATCTGTTCGCTGGCAAGGATTTATTCAACCAAAAGAAGATGGGGATTACGTCTTCTCAGCAGGAAAACATGATCAGGTTATGATTCAGGTAGATCAAACAATTGTTGTTGATACTCTAGGAAGAGAACTCGCAGTTACGCTTCAAAAAGATGCACTATATAAAATTATTATTGAATATCACGTACATCCAGATGAAAAAGGTGCCTTTACTCTCTTTTGGGGAACAGAAGAAAAGAAAACTGTTGTCCCTCATGAAGTCTTACATGCACCAAGCCTTGCACAAAAAGATATCCCCACTGTAACTGGTAGTTTGCATCAATTAAAATCTGTTGTGGTTGATTTTATCCGTGAAGAAACAGATTCAGATGGTGATAATATCCCGGATAGTTGGGAATATGAAGGATACACAGTAGTAGATGGAGATTTTGGTGTAAAAGATTTAGTTAAATGGGACGATACTGTACATGCACCCCCTTTAATAAAATATAGAACATCACCAAGAAAATGGAGCACAAGTGATGATCCATACAGTGATTATGAAAAGGTTACAGGGATACAAATGGACACCCGTGTCATCAAAGAAGCACACCATCCCTTAGTAGCCGCTTACCCGGATGTGCATATTAGTATGGAGAAATATTTAGTCATACCGAATACAAATTTCCAGTCAGGTGAAGGTGGATCATCTAGTAAACAAGTAACACGAGGTACATCAAATACGGTATCAAATACAGAATCATGGGGCGCGACAGTGGAAGCAAGTGCTAGTCTTTTAGATTTTGGCGGGTCTGTAAGCACAAGTTATGAATCTTCAACTACTACGTCCGTTACAAATGAATACTCTGAATCTGATTCTACAACACGAGATTGGAATGAGGTATTAGGTATTAATAACGCTGAGGCAGGAAAGATTCTACCAAATGTAAGATACGTAAATACAGGAACGGCACCGGTGTTTAATATAAAGCCACTATTTACATTACACTTTCCAAAAACACCAAACGGGGATGCTATCTCATTAATAAGCTCACTAGTTGGTGAAACTCATAAGGGATTAGAAGTCCTTCCTGGTTCTACCTACCCTTCTCAATCAAGACCACCGTTGGCCTTCGATAAGCCAACACACTTTGGGGAATCTTTACTATTAGACCAAGGAAATGTATCCCGTCTTCAAGAGGGTGACCAATTAAAATTAGACACTCTTGGATTTGATGCAAAGGTTGTTTTAATTGATTCACAGGGTCAGGATTACACAAGCAGTCAAGATTGGACGAATGTTATCTCTAAAATAAAAGCAAATACCGCAGAAATAACATTTACTATGATCGGTGGGCCAGCTGTCAGACGAAATATAGCGGCACCTGGAACAACACCCGTAGAGCAAACCGTACCAGAAATGACATTTAAAGAAGCACTCATAATTGGTTTTGGAGCAAAACAAAGAAGTAATAAAATATACATTAATGATAGGGAAATCTCGAGTGATAAAGTTGACTTAATTGTAGATGTAGCAACAGAAAACGAAATGAAGCGCCAAGGTGTTAAATCAGTATTTGATGTCAAGTTACGAGCAGGTATGCATATTGAGATGATTGAAAAAGTTAGAACGCGTACTTATCAAACAGAGCATAAAGAGATGTATTTTGAATTTTTAATGCCAAGTGGTGTACCTAAAACAGCAAAATATGAATTATATATGAATGGCAAGAAAAAAGGTGGTGTAGAAATCGATACAGGGCGCACTTTATGGCATGGAGATGTTTCTTATTATGGTGTTACCTATAATGAAGTTATTAATGTAGAAAATATATTTGAGTTAAAAGTAGAAGGATTTACTATTGCTACATTTCAACGTTTATATGATATGAATCATACGGTCAAGCAATGGGAGACATTTATGGATAAACAAACCAAAAGAGTAAGTGCTATTTTATTTGATGAATTTCCTAGTAATAAAGTAAGGTACCAGCTTTACTTTAATGATGTTACTTGGAGTTCTATACTTCCTGATTCACATATAAAGGATTCCAATGGAGTCAGAAGAGTAAGAATTGGACCAAGTAGTGGTGAAAGTGGTACCGCTCCTGCAGATTCTAATAAAATCCAAGTGTTCGCTGTTGATGAGTGGGATGATGATAATAAAATGTTAATCGAACAAAATAGATAATCATAACTATACCATATAATTAAAGTAATCTTTGTCTCTCCTATTGGCTATTCTCCATAGGTGAAATCATAACATTTGGAGAACATATTGCTGTTACGCAATATTAAACAGGAAAAATCTACGAATAGGTTTTTCCTGTTTTTTTGTACTAAACGTGACTTACATATATTTAAGAGTTATATATAACATGATTAATTAATTTCGAATATTAATATAGATAAATAGATAAGAATAGGAGCGTCTTACACAAAATTAAATGGGTTTAGTTCTATAAATCTCTAAACTTTAGTTTGGAGTTTCATGTCCTTGTACAACAAATTACAAATAGGAAGGGGTGTACTTACCATTTTCCCAAGTGTTCGTTAAATTCCGATTTAACAAACACTTGAGGAGTACACATTACTATAGATGATATATAATTAACATTTTTCTATGGTAATGTGTTTATCTTAAAACAAGATATCTAAAACGTTGTATCATATCGCTATTAAATTTATTGTAGAGCCATATATGACATTTTATGCGTTTTATAATTGACTTATAATTTTTTCTATAAAAACTGAAGAAACATCAGTAGCAAATAGTTCTATACTACTATATAACAACCCCGTATCGTTATATAATAATAATTCTATTCTATTATAATTGTTGCTATACTTTTTACTAAGAAATTGAATCAACTCATCTGAAGTTGGTATAGAAACTCTGATTTCATAACTATCAAGAATAATAGATATATATAATAATTTTTTATCTGCAGATAACTCCATTTTATTTCCAAATAGCTTAGTTTGTTTGAGTGTAGTTAACTGTTCTTTATTAAATGAACAATTAATTAATAAAGTATCAAAATCATTATTAATCTTATTTATTTTTATCCCCTTACATAGAGTAATATAATTTTCATTTAATAATGGATTGTTACTTTTAATATAGTCTTTATAGATATCAGCAACTATATCAAAAAAAATACTAAATACTTCTGTAGATATATTTGAAAAAGGCACGACGCCTAATAAAATGTTATTAGCAAAATCGTTTTTAGAAATTGTTATGTTTTGTCCTCTCTTGGCTATTTCTTCAAAAGTAGCAACATCATTTTCTACATATAGTACCCTCTCTTAAATATGTATTGAATCTGTACTTGGTTTAACTTTAAGAGCATAAGTGTTTTTTTGAGTTTTATGTTCCTTAGTTTTCACATCAAATTCCCCAGCCAAATACAATCTTCTTTTGTAAGTATCTAAAGTCTGCATTTCTTTATCTGAATAATAATGTTCAATACTGATTAGCTGGTTATTTTTTCTATGTTTAGGAATGGGCAATACAAGAGAATAAACATTATTCCCATGATATATGTAAGGAACTCCAGCATGTTTTTTATTTATCTTTTCAATGTCTGCATCAAAAACAAAAATTTTTAATTTTTCATTACTAAAGAGAGCATGATAATCACACATTTTCTCCAAGGTACCCCATCCCATATTAACGTCATTCTCATATTCAAAAAAGTCTACATCTAAATTATCGTATCTACAATTGTTCTTAAATTTATTTAAAGCATTTTTTAAATGTTTCCAATCCGTCTTACCTTCCGTAATAATTAAATGATTTGTATCCTCAGTAATTTCGTTTAGTCTTGTGTTCATTTTAGGTAAATATTTTTTAATATATATTTCTGAATTAGCATTTTGATTTATTAAATAAATTTTAATTTCATCTTTTGTTAATGAGCCTTCTGTACGTACTAAGTCATTCTTATAGATGATTAAGCGATCATCATCTTCAAAACCATAAATAAATAGAACATCATCACTTATACTAACAGATTTCACTTTGAATTTAGAATAATGACCTATTTGATTCGATCGAGAACAATCAGAATGATCATTGTGAACTAATTTAATATAAATCCATTGCCCTTTAAATGCCTTTATTATATCCTCGGCTTCTAATAAAGGAAGATTTATTAATCTAACATCCCAAGCCAATTGGTTATCAACTTCTTCCATTTCCACACCATCCATCACTATAATATTTAACCACTATTTAAAACTAGAAGTTATACACAAGTATTCTACATCATATATCACGATATTTGAAATTTTAATATTTAAGAATACCCACGTTTATTTTCTTATTATTAAAATAAATATTTATATTCATAATAAACTTTAAAATAGATGTCATTATATGCTAAAATTTAAATTATCCCTCTTAAAATAGATATTTAATAAACTGTTTTGTATATTGGAGATTTTAATTTTACTTTCTTCTAAATTGATAATAGGTAAATATAAGCTTATGCAAAGTGGCATCAATAGAACAAAAGCAAACCATATAATGAATATTATAGCTGTAAGATCATTTACATTCCTTGAAATAATATATTAAAGGAGAAACATTATGAATATAAAGACCGTTGAGAATGCGATAAAATTTCATGGGAAAAAGTTTGCTAAATTTGGTAAAGGAGAAGAATATATCCACAGTTATGTAAACAGAATACTTCCCATATACGAAAATCATTTTACAGAGGAAGAGCTTTCTAAAATTGTATCAACCGCTATCGTTAACACTGTTGGCTGGTTAAATTTCCCTTCTAATTTAGTAGATATCTTAGAAAGAGAAAAAGAGCAAAAAATAGAAGACGAATTATTACGTCAACAAATACAACAAAGACAATTGAAAGAACAAGCCCTTAAATTTGTACAAGATTTCAGAGAAGGGAAGAGCAGAAAATGAAAAAGATTGGAGATATGAGTTTTTTTCAAAATGTGGCTATAAATGAATTTCTTGATTATAGAAGCTGTTTAAAGTGTGGTGGAGAAATAAAGGTTGTTAGGCTCACTTATATCAAAGATTTTGGAGTATTTAAACAAGGTACTGTTCAAGAGATTAAACAAGATTGCAATTGCGAGCTAATTAAACAAGTCCGAGAGAATGATCAAAAAGCTCGATTATTAGCTATTAATAAATTTTCTATTATTAATGATGAACTTAAACATGCAACTATAGATTCATTTGATTTTTATCAAGGAAACATAAAAACCTATGGGGAGCCTGCCGCTAAATTTATTGAACTGGTCACTAGTTTTAAAAAAGGGGATTCTTTTTACCTATATGGGCAAGTAGGACGGGGAAAGAGTCATTTAGCAAGCGCTGCACACCATCTATTATTAGAGGGAGGCATCTCATCTTTATTCATAAATTTCCCTACTATGTTTAGCCTTTTCAAACAATCTTATGACAAAGCAACTCCTTTCTCTGAATCTGATTTATACAGAGCAATTTATGAATCAGAGATGTTAATTTTAGATGATTTGGGAGTAGGGAGTATAAATGAATGGCGAGCGGAAATCATCTACAATGTTCTTAACTCTAGACAAGGGAGAAGTACTATTTTCACTTCCAATTTCCATCCTAATGAATTGTATAAAAAATTTGAATCTAGAGAAATCGATAGAATGCTTAATAGAATTTCTAATGAACAGATTATTTGTCTAGAATTACCTCATAGTTATCGTAGCAGAAACCGTACAATTAAATTAAACATGGATAGTCAAGCTTCTTTTTAGGAGGAAACTTATGAAAATAGCAAATAGTTATCCAACTACCTTAGACCTGTTGATCATAACTGACAAGACGCTACAAATAAATATATCCGAAGAAAAAGTATGTTTAATTAGTAAAATATATAATGAATACAAAGATATAGTAGTGGAAGAAGAGTTTATATTATGTACCTTAAAAATTTTACAATTGAATTGTAGCATTAATCTATTTCAACAAGATTTAGAATACCTCTTAAATAACCGTCTTACTAAAAAAATAAAAACTAAAATAACGAAGGGGTGTTAACTATAAATCTCTTCGCTATTTTAGTTTAATATCAAATGTTCTATCCCCCTCAATCTAAACGAATCATTTATACATAAAATCAGCTTTTCCCATTAAACTGACGCTTTTCTAATCGTTCAATTGCTTCACGGCGTTTAGAATCATCTATATTTGTATACAAAGATGTTGTTTCCATTGAATTATGTCCCATTTGATTTGCTAAAAGAACCAGATCTTTATTTTCATTATAATGATTAGTTGCATAGGTATGACGCAACTTATGAGGGCTCTTTTTTTCGTCAAATGCTCTAGTATATTTCTCTGTAAGCTTTTGTATTGCATTAACAGAAATTTGCGCGTATGAGCCTTTATAATTCGTTACAAATAGAATATTTTCATCATCAGGACACTTATAACGATTAGTACGTACTTTAAGGTACTCTTGAACATCATCTAGAGCCGTTTGTGTAGCCAAAATAGATGATTTTTTATCCCCTTTACGTATAACCTTGATGTAACGAGTACGAAAATTAATACTAGAAATAGTTAAACTAGCTGCTTCTGATACCCGGAGGCCTGTACCTAAGATTAAACTTAAAATAGCAATATCACGCTCTCTATCACGTCTAAAGAATCTTAGTCTACCAGGAGCAGTTTCTTGCAGCATTTGCTCATATTCATTGGATAAAAAGCGCATAAATTTAATGTCATCATTATTGTGGAAAATAACTTCAGAAATTTCTTTTGCTCTCACTGCAGCGTCAATTTTTTCCTTATGAATTTCCATTTTGGCCATAACATTTCTATAAAAGTAACATTCTCCATTATCATCTTCAGTATTTCTTGTTAGGTAGTTAAATAATGACTTTAGAGCTGAAAATGTTCGTATTACTGCCTTAGTTTTATTACCTTGTCTCTCTAAATAACTTTTAAACCTTTTTACTTGTTTAAGAGGAAGGTGTTCCAACGTTTCAATTGGCACCTCATGTATTTTCGTTACAACTTCTCCATCTACGACAGCAAGACGAGAGGAGATCAACCATTGTAAAAACATTTCGTATTCAATTAAATATCCATACAAGGTAGCAGGGGAAAGGTTTGTTTTCTCTTCAATATATTCAATGATATACCAGGGCATTTTTTCTTTATGACGTTCTACACGTACTTGATACACTTGTTTTTCTCTATTGCTCAATTTTTTCACCTCAAACTTTAAAATATTACATTAATTTCTTATAATTAATGTAATATTTTGTATAAATTTGTATAATTTTACATTGAATACAATTTTAATTGATAATTATTCAGAAATTACATTAATATTCTCATAACGTCTCCAATTACCTTCAGAATCATAGTTAGGAGATTGTCCAAATCCACAAATATTCCATAATTTATCAAAAGCAGGGCGCAATGCTTTATCAATGCTAGAGTCCCATGATCGGAGAATTATCGGTTGTAATTTTACTAAGTTATCTTGAATTGTTCGTTCTACTTGATTAGAATATTTTGATATATAATAACCGTTTGCATTTAGGAGACTAATTTGGATAGCAATGGGTACATGTACTGCTATTTTTTTTGTGATTTTTGAGCATATATCATAGATATGATTTATAATTTCTTGCTCAAATAATTCATGCACAATATATGGTTTATCTATAAATATACTTTTACCAAGCAATGAACCGCTTACTGATTCTATACAGCCATTTCGATAAAATTGAACATATCCATGTGGAAGCTCTTTTTCATTCACTCTAGAAGAAGTATAGTATCCGGCCTTATTTTCACCATATTCCCACCTATTACTATAAGGAGGCCTTATTAGTTTACCAAATTCCAATTCTGATACTTTATATAATTTCTTTTTTTCAATTGATTCTAATGGAACTATATGAATGACAACTTTTGGTCCACTTGTTACGTTAAGCATAAAATTACCTTGCATAATCTTCTTTATTCTATCATTTACAAACTCTTCATACCAATTTTCAGAAGGACGAACTATCTGTTCAGTTTTTTCAGGGATTTTACCTGGGAAAGAAGGGGCAATTTTCGGTTTCTTTCTTTCAGTTTGTATACCATTTAAAATTTCTTTTCGTGCAGAATTTTCATCTTTGTTTACTAAATCAATATAAATTATTGAGGGAAATAAACCATCAAGATTAATATCCTCAATTCTTACTGGAATAAGTTTTTGATTTTCACCTGTAGGATCCTTTACAAATGCCGCTGACCATTCAGGTTGGGTGTATAGGGATTCCTTATAATTTGAAGATAACAATGCTATCGTGTGTTTGGAATTCCTAGCTCCTTTATCCATTTGTAAAATAAAGTTATTACCACTTCTAAAGTCCCATGCCTGAATAAACGTTGTATATCCAGCTTCTTCAAGAATCCATGCAATCCATTCTGCCATTGTTTCATCTTTATGATTATAACTTATAAAAAAATCTACCATTTCATGAGCTGCGTTTATCATTATGTAATTCCTTTCAAATATAATTTTCATGTTATAATATACAAATTATAACATGAAAATTGATTCTTACATTAAATTTTATGTTAAATTGATATTTAATGTAAAATTAATGGTAATAGAGTTCTTCTCTTTCTCACAACATACTCCAAAAGGTTCTGGTGCAAAAATAGTGGGATATGAAAGAAGAGTAAAAGATTTCTAGCGGAATTGAACGTTATGCTGTTACACCAAAGAGTGCATTGATAAGATATATCTGCCTTTGGACAGACTTCTCCCCTTGGATAGTTTGTCCTTTTTTGACCATATGCATAGCTTCTATTCCAGCAATCATTTTTGTAGCTGTATGCAATGATTTCAATCCCAGCATATTCCGAATTCGTTTTTTTGATAAACCGGTGGTCTTGTTCAATGATATTGTTTAAATATTTTTTCACACGAAGTGGCATACCGTGTGGTATGCACTGTTCGTCTTTTAGATCCCTTATCGCAACAGGATAGGCTTTATCTCCATCAACAGTTATAGAACGAGGTCCTGTGGCATGACAAGAAACCAAGGCTTTCTTTAGAAATCGCTTGGCAGCTTTGACATCTCGTTTACTACTCAAATAAAAATCAATTGTGTTTCCTTCGGAATCAATCGTACGATATAAGTACATTTTTTGCCTTTGATTTTGTTAATACAAGTTTGATATTAACAGAATTTCATAAGAATAACCCTTATTTTGTAAATGTTAACAAATTATACTTTTTTGGATATGCAATTTAGCATATTGATTGACATGTATGATAATACATCCGTTGATTTCAAGATAAAAACTCCTTAATGGGGTAACGTCCCATCGCCATCAAGCTAAGGTTTTGAAGTATCCCCTAAATGAAAATTCTCTTTCTCTACAGTTAGTTATCTTAAGAAATCAGCTCATTTTTTTGTTTTTGGGGTGTATACATCTCTTAAGTTAATAGGCATATATGGTGAGGCCTTATATAGGATTTTTAATCAAATTTTTCACAAACGGTACAACTTATTTTTAAAATCACACTAATATAAATTAAAAGTAAACTGTCTAAAAAGGGGAAAATATTTTAAGGAGTTGATGTTTAAAGGACTGAATAAAAAACTTTGCGATATTTTCCGCAAAGTTTTTGTAATAATACGTATTATAATAGTAGTTTCCGTATTTCTTCTGTACTTAGATCTGTGAATTTTGCAATGTCTTCTAATGGCATACCATTCTTATGCATCCCACGGATTAATTGGATTTTTCCTTCTTCACGAGCGTGTGCCAACTTGGCTTGTTCATCTAAAAATAACTTTTCACGAGCCTCATAAGCTGTTCGGAATGAGGAGTCATGGCTCATATTTTCCCATTTATTTATTGCTTTTTGTAAAATTGGATCTTGATTCATCCCAATCTCCTCCAATATTTGAGTTAAATGTTCATCTTCATGTGCTGGTAGTAATAACATCCAACGAACAAATACATTTTCCCATGGGTTTACTTTTTCTTCATGCCATTGTTTGACCAATTTTGGAATTTCAACAAAGTGGATTTCAATATCATCACTTAGTATCTGCTGTTTTTTGCTATTCCATAATTGTCCTATGGTATGAAATGAATCATCCTGGGAGAATAATATAAAATCTAATAAGTTAATGGTAATTGTTTTCCGAAGTGAACGATAGGGCATCCCCTCTTGCATTTGGGATGTATAGAGTTTACTCCAGTAATATAAAGATTGTTTCACCATATCATGTGTATTGCGAAGTTGTATCTCTATATTCACTTGCGTTCCATTGTCTAATGTTGCTAATAAGTCTAATATGGATAACTTATCATCTTCATAAGATTTATGAAGATGTGGATCTTCTAGTTGTAGAGATGCAATAGGTGCATCTAAAGATTCTTCTAGGATAGCGTTTAGAAATCCAGTTAAAATTTCTTCGTTTCCCTTCGCTCCGAATAACTGTTTAAAAGCGAAATCAATCCGTAAATTTACTAATTTTGTGGACATGGGTTTCCTCTCCCTGTCTTTCTTTTCTTCTTATTATTTTATAATGTAATTCTTAATATAAGCAAATGCTACTTTTACCATTGTAGATCCAATTCATCACAGTACACATCTAACTCCGTAAAACAGTTTTGTAAATCCGCTTCAAAATCAATTTTACGAATTATGCTATCTACCTTTTTTTCTAAATCTGAAATTGTGTTGTAAGGAACATAAAATATATATTCTCCTGAACGTTGTTCCATATTATATTGTGATATAAGGAAAGATTCGATATTCTTTCGAACTTTCCCCTATCCTCGTACAAATTTATTATTATTTTCTACACGTACCAACATACGAATTGTGGCTGTTTGTTCTTTAGTTTGTTCGCCTTTTTCGGTTTGCTTATTTTTTCGTATATATCGGTAAAGTGTAGCTTGACTAATACCTGTCATGTTTATAATTTCTTGGATGCTATATTCTTTAGAATCATATAACTTCAATGCTCTCTGAAGAAAACTATCCTTAACACGAGGGCGTCCACCTACTCTTCCTCTTGCACTTTCAAGCCCCTCTAGAGTACGTTGAGCAATTAAGTCTCTTTCAAACTGGCTGAATGCTTAAAATATTGTTAACATCAATTTCCCTTGAGGTGTATTAGTATCAAACTTGTTCTTTAATACTAATTAGCTTAACTTTCTTATTCTCAAAAAAATCAACAAATTCAATTAAATCTTTGGTACTTCTTCCTAATCTAGAAAAGCTTTCAACAACTAATGTATCACCAGGTCTAATTTTATCTTTTAATCGAGTAAGCTCTGGACGATTGCTTTTCGTACCTGTTATTTTTTCAGTTATAATTTTGAAGCCTGTCTAGTTGATGAATCAAATCTTGTTGTTGGATACTTACTCTTGCATAGCCATAAATGTATGAATTCATGAAATCACCCAACCTTTACAAGGTAATTTTATCATAAAGGGTAGTTAAAGTTAATTTGATTTTGACAATAGTCTTGATAACGTAGTTAAGCGATTTATAAGGATTAAATTTTATTAATTTTACATTTATTAAAAACCATTGTTTTTGATAAATGCAAAGTAAGAATTTATGAATGATTCAAAAGGTCTATATGATTTTGAAGTGTTTCAAAATTTCGTCTCAAACTTTTTGACGTACTGCTTTTAATAGAAATTACTCCACTACAAAAGGTGTACCTTTACGAACTGAAGATTGGGCATATTTTCTCGAATCCCCTCGTTGCCATGGGCAATGTATGGTGAGGCCTATCAGTATGCCTTTTATTATATACATAGCTAATATAACAATTTCAGCACTCTCCTTTCATTTATTGAGAGTGATTATTGCATGTATTTTTTTAATATCCATTCCTAATCAGCTATAATAAAGAAGGGAAAAATACACTCTTTAAAAAATATATACATATACCTATAACTAAGGAGTGGGATACCTTTGAAAAAATTTAAAGAGATTTTAGAAAAAGGAGCAATACCTATCGGTCAATCCGATACATTAGGAAAATCGTTGCGGCAATTTGATGAAATACAATATGAAAATGAAATATATCTCATTGTATGGCATCCCATTAATAATGAATTTATCGGTTCTCATGAATCAAGGAATTGGATTTCCCATACTGATTTACATAAATCTCTTTGGATAAAAAATTTAAAAGACTCTTTTGTTTCGAAAAAATAAGAGAAGATTCTAACAAAAGAGTTAGAACCTTCTCGACATACCTTGTAGGGATTTCGTAAAATCGATAGGAAAGTGTATACTGATTGATTTTCAAAATAGTACCTCCAAGATTTTTTAGATTTCTCTGTTTATATATAATTAACCTACAATCTTTTGTTGTTTTATCTGCTTTTCTTCTAGGGGAGCGAGTGCACATTTATTTTGAAAACGCTCAAAAAATCCACGTGTCTTGCATTCTTTTTTTAGAGCGTCTTTAACTCGGTGTTACTAATGTTAGTAGCTTGTATGTAAAAGCTGCGCAAATTAGCATCTACAATTGCAACATAATTGTTTTGGTGCTGGTATAAAACGAATGAACATTGAAAATCGTTTGCTTTGAATAGGAAGTCCATTTAGAATTCTATTCGCTCAACATCAGATAGTGTCCAACCGAGATCTCTTTTTTCTCTAACAAAGATATGGGTTGTTCTATTCTTAATTTTTGTTGTTTTATTTTATTATACGGTTGAAACACAATGTTTTTCCACTTGAATGAGGGACATAGACAATAACTTTCTCCTCTAATCCGTTTGTTAAAAATATTTTTAATTTTTTATCTACTCTGTTTTCACGAAAATATGTCTCCACATGTTTCAAAATAACCGGCCCCCTTCATTCATAGGTATTCAAAATTAATTTCAACACGGTGTACGTTAGGCAGCATTTTTTATATGTTCCATAACGTGAAATTGGACGTCCATCGACTTCAAATAGGAAAAAATATACTTCCTACATGTCTATAATAATAGTTTCTAGTACAATCACAATATATCCCGTTATTTTTATTGAGTTTTGATTGATTAGGGTTTTATATCAATATAAAATAATGAAAGGGGAAAGAGTGGTCTAATAGAATGGGAGAGAAGCCTTAGATGTATCCAAAATTTATTGATAAAATAGCGTTTTCAAAAGCGCATAAAGATTTATTAGTCCAACTATATTTTAAAGAAATTACAAGAAGCGAATATAATCGCCTTGTGAATAGATTATATTGTTTGGAACAAAAACCGGAGGAAAAGTAGGATGTTTGTCTACAATTATATAAAAGGAACTTACAGTCATATTGTTTTATTCCTTACATGAATATTCCGATGAGGATTGGAGGAATATATTGAAACCTTTGTACGTTTACAAAAAGAAATTCATATTTTAAAGCAATATGTATATCAAAAATTGGAAAAAGATAAAAACGAGCTGTTAACTCAATTTCCTACATTAGCGTATATCGATACAAACAAGTTAGAACATACAAAAGAGTATCAGAAATTAAAAAGTCTATCGGTAAAAACATTAAAAAGTATGACAGCACGTGAAAGAAAAAAGAAATCATACAAATACAAAAAGTGCACCAAACCATGCAAACAATTGTTCATGCTGAAATTGAAACTCTAAATAAATACCCTGTATCAGATGGGGATTTACGAAAAAGAAATGTGAATATGTAGAATAGACATTCTCAGTAGTTCTATTAGTATCTGTCGAGTAAGTAAGAAAGCTTCCTAATAAAATTAGGAAGCCTTTTTGAGGAGTGATAGGACTAATTTTGAGAAGTCTTGTGAATTTGAATAGAAAATTCATACTGTACATGTGTCTCTTCCTCTAGTAAACTAGCAATGGATTTTAATTGGAGAATCATCTTTTCTTTTGATTTTATCCCAGCGTAGTGAATATAAAAAGATTCGGGAATAGAACATGGTTCTATGGATTCAATAGGTTCGAAAGAAATAGGTGTATGAGCGGTAGAATTAACTTCTATTATGTTTTGAGGCTGAGTTGTTGCTAAAATGGTAGGTGTTTCTATAGGATCTGGAACAATGTTGGGTTGTGAGTCGACAGGGGTTTCTTTTTCCTGTGGGGTAGTTGCTTTTTGTTGCTTACTTGTTGTGGAAACGTCATGTTTTTTATACAAGTCATATAATTTCTTTTTATATGTGCCTAAACCTTCTAAAATTTCCTTACCAGTAAAATGTTCTTTCCAATATTGTAAACGTAGCTTTTGTTCCCCATCAGACAAGGATTCTAGAGAAGCAAGTGGTAAAAAAGTGTTTAATTCTTCAATGCTAAGGGTTTCAGTCAATGAGAATCACGCCTTCAAAAAAGTGTATATTTGTATAGATTCTTTTTGAAAGAGAAATTTCCTTTTGAAAAAATGAAATGTTATAGCATATGAAATATCCAGATATATAAAATTACATATTAAAATCACCCTATTGTGGTGTATTATAAAGCCAATTAATAATGAAAGTAAGATTTAAATAGGGGGCATACATGGGATGGAAATTGCAATTGCAGTATTAAAATTTATTGGTGGCGTAATTCCGTTAGTAACAGACTTATTAAAAGTATTAATGTAGTCACTGGCTTCTAAAAATGGCAAAGAAGAAAAGATGTCTGCTTTTACGCAGGCATCTTTTCTTTTTTGAGTGAAACATAGACTTCCCCATTTTCTCAATAGTGACTTTTATATTATCAAATTATAATATAGTTAATTTTTCTTATTGGTATATGCTTGCTATATCCTATAAATGCTAGCTTAAATATGTACACGGGTGCTTTCCTGGGTTCTGGTGCAACAAAGCTAAACGATTTGAAAATGTTCTTTCAAACTTGGCCATACTGGTACTACTACTTAAAAAGTTGTGTGATCAGTATGGAAAAAGAAAATATATTCAAATGGAAACATTATCAGCCTGATATCATTGTATTAGCGGTACGTTGGTACCTACGGTACAACCTCATTCTTCGTGATTTGGTGAAAATGATGGAAGAAAGAGAATTATCCTTGGTCCATACAACGATTATGCGATGGGTTCATCAATATGGACCTGAATTGAATGAGCGTATTCGAAAACATTTGAAACGAACAAATGATTCCTGGAGAGTAGATGAGACATACATCAAAATCAAAGGCGAGAAAATGTACTTATATCGTGCGATTGATTCCGAAGGAAACACAATTGATTTTTATTTGAGCAATAAACGAGATGCCAAAGCTGCCAAGCGATTTCTAAAGAAAGCCTTGGTTTCTTGTCATGCCACAGGACCTCGTTCTATAACTGTTGATGGAGATAAATCCTATCCTGTTAGACGAACAGTGCATACCACACGGTATGCCACTTCGTGTGAAAAAATATTTAAACAATATCATTGAATAAGACCACCGGTTTATCAAAAAACGGATTCGGAATATGCTTGGATTGAAATCATTGCATACAGCTACAAAAATGATTGCTGGAATAGAAGCAATGCATATGGTCAAAAAAGGACAAACTATCCAAGGGGAGAAGTCTGTCCAAAGGCAGATATATCTTATCAATGCACTCTTTGGTGTAACAGCATAACGTTCAATTCCGCTAGGAATCTTTTACTCTTCTTTCATATCCCACTATTTCTGCACCAGAACCCGATTCTTTAAAAGCAGCTTTTCTTCAATATTTTCATACGGTAATAAGTGCCCCATCTGTAAAGGAATTGTATGCGAATCTTTGAAATTCACATTTTCTTTTGGTGGAATTTTTAATTTTGAGAAAAACTTTTTTGAAATTCAGTTAACATGATATATCCCCTTCTATTCACAAAGAATGTATTCATTTCATACTATCACGACCATTAAGTTTATGCGTTATACAACTTGAATAACAAATTTCAGGGGCTTTGTATTACTAAAAATTAGCGGACAATAAGGAGCAAATGTTACAAAATCTCTTAAGATTTTTTTCAAATGTATTTTTGGGTATATCGGTATCTTTACTCACCTCATAAAAAATAGAATAAGCTTAATTCATAAAAAACTTAAATTTAATGTTCAAAAGTGTATTTTGTTGTACATCTAAAAATATCGCGTTGTAGATGTAATTACTATTCAAGTGTATTTTTTTAATCAAATGTTTGTTTAAACCCCTTTGATCATAGGCAGAATATGTATCTAGTAATAGTATTCCAAATTTAGATAAATCATCTTATAGCCATTAATCCTCCTATTTATACATATAATATTCTTTATATTGTTCGAACTTCGATTTTTTTGTTTTTGGTGATATTATGGGTGACTTTACTAATTTAGATGGTGCTACTTGCTTTGGTATTTGTAATACACCACGTTTCTTGAGCTCTCTATACAAGTTACTCACATTACACCCAACTATTTTTGCAATAGTTGGGTATTCCGTTCCCTGATTAAATAATTGTACTGCTTGTTGGCATTTTTCATCCCATTTTTCTTCTGGCGTTTGTACTTTTTCGATTCGTTTTTTAGCTGTATTTTTTTCTAATTTGATACACTCTCTTTCTATTTTACAATGCTCCTCCTGTAAGCGTAGCATTTGTACTTTTTTCGCAATTGCTCTCATGCTGCATTCACCTCATTTCGTTTGATACATCCCAAAAGTGTTCGCATCCTACTGAATTATCTGCAATCCCTGCTAGTTTCTCAGATAATTCTCAAAAGAAGGCCCGCCCCATTTCTTATCCCTTCTATGACAGCTTTTATCCTACTATTTACAAACCACGCTGGTTTAGCTGTTTACGCAAACTACTTACATGACATCCTAATTGGTGTGCTATTTTTTTATATGTACATCCTTTTCTTCTTAACTCGAGCGCTTGCTGGCAAAAATGATCCCACTTCCGTTTTACTTTTCTTTTCGGTTCCTTTTCATCAAAAATTAATCCAGTTCCTAATTGATATATTTCTTTTCCAACCCTACAATCATCAATACAATATGTGCATACACTATTATGGTAATGACACCCCAAACAATCCTACAGTTCCCCTCATCAAAATGAGTCGTTTAGTCCAAATTTTAAGAATTAATAATTATACATATATTGTTGATGTGGTAAAATTATTAATGAAAAAGAGTATGGATTCAAAAAAGGCCAATTGGTAAAGAAATTGGCTCCCTTCTTAATGATGAATACAACAAAAATCTCTTTAAATCTTTATTAGGGGTAAGTTTTAAAGAAAAATTCATATCGGTAATAGTTTCACATAATTGTAAACTATAGTAAATTGATATTATTTAAACTGAATATTCTTGACATTAATCCTTTCTATGCGCATCAACAAACAAAACATTGATTTCACTTACAAAAATGGAATAATAGCTAGTTCATTAACTTCGCCATATCCTGTAATAAAGTGGATATAGATAATTCTTCAATTTCTGTTCCATCCTAAAAATCATCTACTATCTAAATTTTTCTATTTAAAATTCCAAAAGAAGTATCCGAAATGGTCAGCCTTTCTCAATCGCTGAAAAGAGGGATTACTCCTGTTAGACCACGACAATTTTCATTCATTTTTCAAGGTAATACAAAGCTTGAAAGGAATATGAAGTATGCTACAGCTTGTTTTTTGTTTCTATAATCGCTACTTTAAAAAATTTACATTGAAATAGCTATTTAACAATTTGTATCACTATAAAAACTAAAAGGGCCCTGTTTACGATTCCTTTTTTGGAGGCTATCTAAAAATTCCGGGACAAAATATAGGATATTGTAAGAAAAAAGACACCTTTTAGGTGCCTTCATCCGACTTGAACCATGCTCATTTAATATAAATTTATCCGTATTATCCCCTTGTATATATGTAAACAAGCCCTATAAAACAGAATCATCAATATTCAACAAATTGTTAGTACAAAAAACACAAGAAAATTGAGATTAGTATTAGAGTGACGCCATATTGTCTAAAGTGATTGATATATTACGCGTTTCAAGAGAATTTGCTTTATAGAATTTATTGATCTTTATTATTTATTTAATTTATATTTCTAAATTATGCATAATTTCATGATTGAATTAAATTTTTTTGCCAATTCTGCTCGATAATATACTAATGGACCTTTTCATGTGAGCGGAAAAATAACAAAAATGTAAATTGAATTTTAGTGTTTAAAAAAAATTAAAATAGGTTAAGAAAGTAAATTTTATCAATACAATTTTTTTCTTTTACATATTAAAATGAAAGTACCCTTCCAATGTATAATGACTCCTTAAGAAATCGTGAAGGGATTTTTTATTTAATAAATAAATTTTACAAAACATAAAATTAAACATTATCTATTTCTGTAAAATACTATTAATTAAACATTGACTCACTTTTATTACAAGTTATTAAACTATACTTGGAGAGGAATTTATTATGTTCAAAAAATCATTAAATAATGAACAATCTAGTGTTATTACTACTAATGAAACTTATGATGTATTTTTATTTCCCAGTATTATTAATAATAGATTCCATTTAATCACAGAAAACTTTTACAATATGAAATGTAATTATTTTGAGTTATATATTGATACAGAAAATAACTTATTACATATTTATGATGGTATTGGTTTAAGTACACACGGAACAAGTACAATTAATAAAATTAACAAATACTTAATAGACAAAATTTATATTTCTCTATACCTATCTAATTCCGAAGAAGCAAAAGTCCTTATCTATTTCCCTGAAAGCAACTCGAAAGGGGTAGGCATCGTAACATACGATTATCATGCAGAAGAAGAAGGTAAAAATGGTTTCGGACATCCTTTTGATGAAACGAGTACATATGAACCATTTATTAACATGGCTAAACAACGAAAATACTAAAGTAATCCTAAAAAGATAAGACATCAGAAATCGAAAGAAAAGTTAAAAAATTACAATTAAAACTGATATCTCTTGAAAAAAACTTGAATAAAACAACATCAGATTTCTGGATTTCCATCATCTTTTCGTGATTGGAAAAACATCTGCTCAAAAAAATTAACTACTAAATTGCACCTTAAATATACCTTTCCCCCTGTTTTTAGGTGTGAAAGCGGGTTTGTCGTGTAGGGGATGAAACCCTATATATCCTTATATCATATGGAAAAATAAGCATAAGACTGCAAAAAATATTCCTCACTATTCAAAATTGAAAAATTTATACATGATTAGATTAGAAACAGCATAAATATCAATACTTAATAGTTTATCAGGCTATTTGATCAAAAAACTCTAAAAACCCACGTCTTTAAAGGTGTTTAAAACGACACTTTACAAATTTGAAATGTAATAAGGTAGAACTAAATGAAGCCCCCTTTTATATAAGAAGGCTCCATCTGGGGATATCAGTTATTTGTAATACTTATTAAAGTCTATGTGATAATTTCATGTTTTATTACATTTTTAAAATTCAAACACATCTCAAAGTGCTTGTTATAGACTAAGACTATTTGGCTCTGAAAAATCATTGGTTTTAGCATATCAATTAAAATATTACCTCACCATTGGAACAATAAATCTCCGTTTATATAGGTATACCTTAGCCTTATTAAAACCACTTGTTTTCACGTCTGAATTTTATTAATTAAAAAATATTCAAAATTCTAATTGAAACTTTTTGTTAAAATGGTTCTGGTGCAAAAATTCAACAATGCTTGAAAACGGTTTATTAAAATTGACCATACTGGTACTATTACTTAAAATTGAACAAGATCACCGATTTATCAAAAAACGGATTCCGAATATGCTGGGATTGAAATCATTGCATACAGCTACAAAAATGATTGCTGGAATAGAAGCTATGCATATGGTCAAAAAAGGACAAACTCTCCAAGGGGAGAAGTTTGTCCAAAGGCAGATATATCTTATCAATGAACTCTTTGGTTTAACAGCATAACGTTCCATTCCCTTTTACTCTTCATTCATATCCCACTATTTTGTACCAGAACCAAAGAATCTCCTTATTTTAGAATTTAGGAGATCTCTTCTAGAATATGTCCGTTATTTATAAAGTTTTTGTATGCTATGCAATAGCCCTTGTAAGTAGGATTTTATTTTTTTGCCCATATGCTGATTCTTATTTAGAATCGTTAACTGTTTTATCCTTGATTACATGTACAGCCAGAGTTCTAATTATTGTTATAGCCTTGATTACACGTACAGCCGGAATACCGGTCGTAATTGTTGGTATAATTTTGATTATACAGGTTGTAGTTGCTACTGTATTCTTGCTCATACATAGCACCTGTGTTTTGGTTATAATTGCTAGTATAGCCTTTTATACAAATCAACTCGATGCTATCTATATAAAATGTACCTTCGGTTTCTCCAGCCTCTATTCGTACACGATCACTTTCTGGGAATACTTCTACTGTTTTTGTCATATATCCTTCTTCACAAGACGTGAACTTCAGTGTTTCCTGATTCCCATTACAATCCATCATCGTTACATACCCTTTTCCAGGACCTTCTTTTTTGGCAATCACACGCAACATATAGCCATGATGATCTTGGGCATGCAGATTTTGAGATACTCCAGCACTCCAGTTTGATAGAACTAATACAGAAGCTCCATCCATTTGTTGTACGCCTACTCTACCTGTTGCGTGCCATCCCGTTAACCCCTGTGTAAAGTCACCATTTGTTATGACATTCCGTGCATTATATAAATAGCGTGCTTGCATGATACTTGCGTTTAACCCTTGATATACATCATAGTTCATACCTGGAGCATTCGGTAACCAAGCATGGTATGCATAGGGAATCGCCTGTATCAATCGATCAGCGTTTTGAATATGATCTAAAGTAATATGATAGTGTAACTCTTGTTTATTTGTAAATAATGCATCTACAGCCTGTTTTGCTGGAGCGTAGGCTTGTTGTGTTTTCCAATATTTTTTCTCCATGTATTGTTTCCATTTCTTTTCCTTTTGTTTCACATGCGCCAATGCTTCGCCTGTTAGTGGTCTTTCTTCAATCACTTCTAGATTCCCTACTGTAGCGTATCCGTCTGGATTAGAAATTTTAAACAAGACATCAATACCTACGTTTGTATTTGTACCTACTTCTCCGGTGTCAATATGAAAATCAAATGGATGACGATCGTGACACATAACATGCTTTTTATCTGAACTTGACGGGCATGCATACCCATCTGGTACTGGTGTGGGATACCCTTGGCTCACATATATACATCCTCTAAAGCATTTGGCACCTGAAATACGGTAGCATCTAGGATACGAATTCGTTGAAAATAAGAGAAAAGATGGTTAGAGATTTGTGTTTGTTCACATACTTTTTTTGTAACAGTAAAGAAAAAATATGTTGTAAAAACAAAACTGCTTTAGTGTTTAAACGTTTTTTTAAGCCCTCAGGGCTGAGTAAAGTACCAGTGGCTGCATGAAGCCTGCTACATAATCGGACTAAGGGCTCACTTGCTACTCGTTGACTAATCCAAATACAAATCGTAGCTAAGTCTGAGCCAGAAAACTTACGTTTTCGCTTTATAAATCCGATTTCTCTTGCAAGTTCTTCTAAAAATAAAGGTGTAACAGATCGTTGTAATTCTTCTGCAAATGTAGTAGTTCATCTTGAATCGAGAGATTCATAAGAAAATTTCATCCTTTCTAATTTAGCTTGTTGAGAAAGGATAACGTTTTTTTGTATTTGAGAGTATTAAAATCTTTTGAATTGATGGGCATGTAAGGTGACCCTTATAAGTGAGCGACAAATTATTCGAATGGAAAATAATATCCTACATAATTAAATACATTTTTGAATCCTGTATTTTCTGCAACTGTAACAGAAGGCTTGTCCAATTCAATACAATCCCAATATGGAATTATGTCATTCTCCAAACAATAAATTACAAAACTATGAGCCATCTTTTGAGCTAATTTTCCTCCTCGATGATCTTCTATTGTTTCAATATCTATACAATGTATATTGTCAACGACAAAGCCTGAAAAACAAACACCTACAATTGTATGGTCGTAAACAATACAATAACCAATTCCCTCATTAAAAAAATATCATGTGAAGACCAAAACTCTAAAATTTTAGATTGTAAAAACTCAATGTTCTTAAATGAATTTTTTTATTTTCATAGAGAGTTTTACTGATTTTCAGTACAGTATATCCTTGTTCAATTTTAGGTTCAAGTTTATATTTATAGTCCCCTTTTTTAGTGTATATACTCTTTGATTCCAACTACTTAATTTACGATGTTTAAACATTTTTTCAATTATCTCATTCCATTTCGGATGATTACCGATCCCTTCAAAAAAATTTAGTCCGACTTTCTTTGCTTCATGTTCTATTACTTTATTAATAAAATCATCAATTTCATTATTAAACTTTTCATTTTCTGCATTTCCAATAAAAAAAATCCATCATTATTACCTAACCAAATAAGTCCAGAATTAGGAGAAGAAATATTATCTACAAATATACGACCAGGATTAACTCCTTCAATTACAGCTTTCACTTCTAAATGCCCTTTTTCATTTACTAAACCTTTACACTTATAAAAATCACTCTTATATAATTCAGAAATCGTACGTTATATCGCCTTCCCTAAACATTTCTATTCTAAATTTATCTAATTTTACAGAATATTCCTTATTAAGTTTGGAAGTAGGTTAGCACAATAAATATTGTAAAGTCATACGTAATGACTAGATAAGATAATTCCAAAATGTTGGTGGTACCCCATTGTAATTAAGCTAAAAAAAGCGACTACCCCTAACAAAAAAATGTACATTTTTTTGTTAGGGGTGTTATAAAATTCTTAAGTTGATGGGCATGGGGTCACCATATCAAAAAAGAAAATTGTACGTCCAGACACAATTTGGACACATCGTAGCCAGTTCCCTGTACGTTAGGGAACCGGCTACTTACTTTACTACTTTTTTATATAATTTTTCTCTCGTAATGGTCTCAGATTATTAAAATTTGTTTTTTCATTTAAGTTCCAAACATAATCACCTGCCAACTTAATATGTTCCCATCTAAGTGGAGATATATGTTGTAAATCTTCTTCTGGAATGTCCACGCCTTTTGCACATGATATATACACTGTATTCCATAATACGATTGCTAAAATAAGAAGTTGCAAGCCGCTTGCTCTATGTAATTGATCCTCATAGGAACGATCACGAATTTCACCTAATCGGTTAAAAAATACAGCTCGAGCAAGTGCGTGTTTTGCTTCACCTTTATTTAGACCAACCTGAACACGTCTTCTAAGCTCAGGACTCTGCAACCATTCTAATGTATATAAAGTTCTTTCAATCCTACCTATCTCACGCAACGTTACGGATAAGCTATTTTGCCTTGGATAGGCTGCAAGCTTTTTAAGAATAAGAGAAGCTGTGACTGTTCCATTACGAACAGAACTAGTTAATCGTAATAAATCATCCCAATTTTCTCTTATTTTCTTTGTATGAATTGTTCCACCAATCATAAATATTAGATGCGGTTGATTTAAGGGCTTTTCAAACGTATAAATTTTATTTTTGCTAAACGTTTTAATTCTAGGAGCAAAAGGAGAATGTCGTTATCTCTATCGAGCGATCGATAAAAATGGGCACACATTAGATATTAACCCCGTAAAAAACGAAATTATCAAGTGACGTTTTTTCAAATCCGCTTCCTTTCAAAGTACTCATCATAATTCACGTTTTTTGAAAGGAAGCGAAACTGTTTATAACCTATATAAAATAAAATAAAACTTGCAACAAAGCTGATAATATTATATTTAAAGAATGTTGATACTCTTGTACCTTACTCTTTTTCCATAAATAGTACCCCAAATTTGATATATTAAAGTACGCCTTCTAAAATCCTATATCCTGGAAAGAGTAGATTTTCCATATGGGGGCCTTGCAATATTATCTTTCTTGTCCTTCTGTTTGATTCGCTTGGAACTCCATTTTCATCGTAATACTATCTCCCTGGAACATATTCTGGTCCATATTATTATCTTCAAAGATAAACTTTATCCAGAACCAATCCATCTTCCCTGCCTTTAATCCACCCGTCTCTACCCATTTTGCAAGGAATACTTTATGATACGTGACTTCCGGATTTTGTGATTTTAATTCTGCAAGGGTTGTTTCGTATACAGGACTTTTAGCTGGATCCCAATCCCAAATAAATTGTACTTTAATATGTTTACCGAAATCGTCTTCCTGATTATCTCGTTTTATATCGTACACGGTATAATCTACTTTCATTAGGACATCTTTAATATCTAACGTACCACTATTTTTTAAATTGAATTTCTTTAAAATTTTATCCCCAGGTTTTAAATTATCTAAATTAAGAGAAGTGGTAGGCTGCATAGCAAGATCTAATGTCCCCGCGGCTAATTCGTTATTTGTCACAACCTGATCACTAAAATAAGCATATGTCCCCCCACCGATTAAAGATAAGCTAAGAGCGGCTGAAACCACTCCCACACCTAATTTCTTTTTCCAAGACATGTTTTATTCCTCCCAATAGTATTTTTCCCTATTAAATCAAAAACCTTTCCTCATACAGGTTTAACATAAATTAAAATTTTCTTAATTAATCATAAGATACACCTATATTGAGAAAATCACAGGAGTATTCTTTATGTAATAGGTTCCCGTGTCCGTCTACATAAGAAACTTTATTCCCCCAAGTATCAAAAAATCTTATTCTTTCTAAACAAGTTAAATAGAAAGAACTACGAAGTAACAGATAAAAAGAGACTAAAAAAACATTTCGTAGTCTCTTTTTTGATTTTACTTATTGAACCATGGCAGATACAATTACAGTAAATTCAGAGGTAGCATTCTTAGGGGTGGCAATATAAAGAGATCTTTTAGATATAACACTTGTCCGATTTCCGCTTAATACACCAGAGAAATGAGTAGGATCCGTTGCAGCCGACTTATCTTCCATTACATTAAAACTAATAAAATCTGGGTCCCCGCCACCTTCAATCTCCCATTTCAAATATTTTGTTCCTGCAGGAAGATTCTCAGTGCTAAAGTTGCCACTTGAACGATTTTTCTGTCCTGATTGTGGCTCTTTTCCTGATCTTACTCTTGCAATTTCTACTGTGGATTTTGTTTCCATATCCATTCCCCTTTTCATAATAAATATATATTTTAATCAGGTTACTACAGCAACCTAACTAAAATATACAATTTGTAGAAAAAAATGGGTATCGAGAAATATTGCGGTGTCTTTATTTATAATTAAAGCATATATGTGTATGCCAACTAATGATGTAGCATTCCGAACATTATCAACGTACATTTCTTTATTTTGTACCACTTCAGTTCGATTTTCGTGTAAAACATCATTAAAAATAAGGTCATCCATATCCCAGAATTTATCTTCCATTACGTTAAAAAGAATATCATCTAAATCACCACTACCTGCTAATTCCCATTTCAAAAACCTTGTGCCTTCGGGTAAATGTGCAGTGCTAAATAACTGACCTGGATATATAGTTGTTACCAATAGTCTCTTTTTTATCTTCATATTCATAGCCCCTTTTCCAATAAGCATCATTTATTAAATATATATTTTTTAGAGGTATTTAGGTATTGATAAAATCCACATAATACTTATTATTGGTGAATGCGAAAACATAAAGATAGTCTAAAAAATTACTTTATTAGGCCTCACCATACCATTTTGGGAAAACTGTACGTTTAGACACAACTTGGACATATTTTACCGATTCCGTATTTACATAGGGAATCGGTAACGGGTGTTAGTATCTATTTCTTGCATATTTTGTTCGCAAAGGTCTTAAATGATGAATCGATGTCTTTTGCTGTACATCCCAGATATAATCGCCTGTTAATGCAACATGCTCCCAACCTAATGGAGAAATGTGTTGCACATATTCTTCTGGAATTTCCATTCCTTGAGACCGTAATAATTCAATCGCTTTTTCAATATACACTGTATTCCAAATGACAATTACGGAAATTAACAACTGCAGGCCATTCACTCGATGTAATTGATCTTCATAAGAACGATCACGTATTTCTCCTAATCGATGAAAACAAACGGCTCGCGCAAGTGAATGTTTCGCTTCTCCTTTATTGAGTCCCACTTGAACACGCCTTCTTAGTGCAGGATCTTGCAACCATTCTAATGTATATAATGTTCTTTCTATACGTCCAATTTCTCGTAATGCTACCGCTAAACTATTTTGCCATGGATAAGATGTTAACTTTTTTAAAATAAGAGATGCAGTAACCGTTCCATTTTGCACAGAACTGATTAATCTTAATAATGCATCCCAGTTGTCTCGTATATGTTTCATTTGTATCGTGCCACCAATCATAAAGTTTAGCTCTGGATAATAGGAAGGTTTGTCGATTGTATAAATTTTCGTCTTATCTATACTTTTAATTCTCGGAGAGAATCGAAACCCTAACATATGACACATAGCAAATACATGATCTACAAATCCAGCAGCATCCGTATAATGTTCTTCAATTCTAGTATCGGCTTCATGGTATAATAATCCGTCTATAATATGAGGCGCTTCCTCAGAAGAACTAATGACTTGGACGTAAAAAGGATCATATTGATCTGAAATATGAGTATAGAAGTTTAGCCCAGGATCTCTTCCATGTTTGGCATTCACTTGAGCTAATGGACTAGAAGCACCACTTGACCTAAAATATTGTCCATCTGAAGAAGAAGTGGTTCCATTGCCCCAATAGGTAGCATGCCTATTTTGCCTTTGAAAATTTGATAAGACTCCCAGAGCTTTTGTATAATTTTCATCACTGATATACCAATCTGCTATCCAAGCAAGTTGGGTATAGGTAATCGTAGGACATGCATCAGCCATTTTACTTAATCCAAGATTAATTCCCTCGGCTAAAATAGCCGCAAATAATGTAGTTTCATCTTTTGGCCCCGTTTTCGTATGAAGATGTACAAACTGTTGACTAAAATGGGTCCAAGAGTCTACTTCTACTAATAGTTCTGTTAGCTTAATACGTGGTAATACCATCATAAATAGCCCTTGTAAGATCTGCCACATCGTCTGGAACATCCTTTTTTAAAGATGGAATTTGGATGTGACCGCCATAAACAGAAACATCCGACAATTCTTGGTTTCGAATGCGTTGATTTACCATTGTTAATTGTTCTTGCATCGATCCGCATCGATTTTGTAAATATTCATCTACATTTGTAGCAATAGACAATGGAATTTGTTGTTTCCTTTTGATTTCTTCCCAAGTTTGTACCGGTAATAAGTACTCATCAAAGTTTTTGTATTGTTTACTTCCTGGTACCCATATATCTCCCGAACGAAGGTGATTACATAATTCTGTCCATACACTAAATTCATAGTAATGACGGTCAATGCCATCTTCTTTTAAAACATGTTTCAACCATTTGGATTTTATAAAATCCATGGGAGCAAATTCAGGAACTTTTCTTTTCTGGGATGTATTCAGCTCCTTTAAGATTTCAAGTGCTTCACATAATGTTTGGGTGATACCAGAAGATTGAAACGTATAAATCTGTAAAAGTCGCGGGGCAAATTTGCGAAATTGTCCATAATAGGTATCCAGCAATTCTAAATAATCGAATTCTGCAGGCCTCGCCAACGCTTCCGCTTGTTCTACCGAATGAACAAATTGGTCCCATGGTATAACAGCTTGTAAAGATACAAAAGGATCTTGTTCGGTTTCTTTTGCTTCAATTAAAACCTGCCCAAGTTTTGCAAATAAGCGGATTTTCTCATTAATTAATTTTCCGTCATTTTGAAACGAATCATTATGTATTTTCTCTCCTCGTTTAAACATGCGCCAAGTAACTTTTCATTTACATATAAACCTTGGTCGATAAAAAAAGCATAAATATGAATTAAAAATGCCATTAAAGTTGCATAACGTTTCAGAGAATGGAACCGAGACAAATGTTGGGTGGAATACCGAGAGCCTTCCCTAGCTAATTGTAATAATCTATTTTGGTAAATCTCTTGTCCGTTTTCTAATGGTAATGCGAGCTTTTGAATAAATTGAATGCGGTCTAATATTCTATGAAAATTTTTAAGTGAAACCGTTCCAGGTGGTTTTCGTAACCAAGATAAATTTGTAATATGTTTGTCTGCTGACTTTGTTAACAGCTGGTCTAATTGTAAAAGTTGTTGTGGAGATAACGCTTTTGTTAACTTTTTAAACGTTCGCCTTTCTGCACGTTCACATACCGCCCAAACTAAATGTTCTATGGCATACATGGCAGGAAGAATGATTTTTCTTTTTCGCATTTCTTGTATTAAAAGATCAACCAAAACCATGCCTTTCTCGGTTCCCATAGCAGTTGGAAGAAGCCAATTTGCTAACTCTCGATATTCTCGTAAGGTAAAAGATCGGAATCCAAAATGTTTTCGAATTTTGCCGATGTGTTCTCGCCTTGTTGTATCGCGAATTTTCGCATAATGATGTATAGCTGCAGGCACGATTCCTAATCTTTTTGCAAGTAACGAAACAAGAAAATCGGGTATTTTTTCTCCAGAAGCTAATGGTTGACCAGGAAATCGTAAATAGGCCAATTGAACCGCAAAACCTAATTGATTCGTTGCGCCACGCCACGTTGCTGACGGATGATTTGTATATCTTCTTCAGATAATGTGTAGTATCGTATCCGCTCTCGTTCACTCATCTGGTCTGATAATTCATAAAAGTATTCTCGTTGTGCTTGAGTAAGAACCTCTCTCGTCGCCATCTGAATTTCCTCCTATTTCTGTAAATAACGATACACTGTTGTACGAGAAATCTTTAATATTTGCGCAATATCTTTAATGGGGGTTTTCTTAGACACGAGTGTTTGTATCATTTGTTGTTCTTTTTCTCCTAATTTTTCAGGTCTTCCACCAAAACGTCCCCGATCCCTTGCAGCAATTCGTCCCGCTTCTGTCCGTTCACGAATGAGGTTTCTTTCAAATTCTGCAAAAGAAGCAAATAAGTGAAACATTAATTGTCCTGTAGCGCTAGAGCGATCCATCGTGATATTTTCTTGTACACTATAGAAACTAACGCCCTGTTCATTTAATTCATTTACAATTTGGATAAGATGATGCATCGTTCTACCTAAACGATCAAGTCGCCAGACTACAAGAGAATCACCAGGTCTCACATATTGAAGAGCTTTTTCAAGGCCGGGCCTTTTTCCGGCGATGCCACTCAACTTATCTTCAAATATTTCATCACATCCATACGCCTTTAAAGCATCTATTTGTAAATCCAAATTTTGATCTACAGTTGATACACGAACATAACCAATTTTCAATTTGTAGTCTCTCCCTGTTCAATAATTTAATTTTAGATGGATATCTGAACATACATAATTGTACACTGTTTCTGGACACGATAATAGGAAAAATGGTAGTGTTTTTTACTAAATAATAAAGTGTACAGAAATATACAATTTTCTGTACACAGGTAAAATTCCCATAATTCGGTTTTCCCTAGTAAAAATAAATCCAATACATATTCGGATGTGTTTTCTACAATTTCTTTCAATGACGAATAACTAAATATCTACAACAATCTATTTCGTATCACGCTCTTTTTTCGAGGGATGGGAAGAAACATCTAAGTGTGAATTTTGTTCATATAAAAGCTAACGCCCCTTTCCTCACCCTTAAAAACAACAAAAAAAATTGTTCTACAGAAATCTGAGGCTTTGAAAAATACATGAAATATATAAAGAGAAGGTCTAAAAGATCAATACCTTCACCAAAAATAATGGGTTTATTTGTAGAAACATTGTCACAGGAATACATTGGGGCATTACGAATATGTAACAATACACCTGGCATATATTTGCTAGGTGTATTAAAAATAGGAACCACATAAGGAGTGAAAAAGATGAATTCATATCAAAATACAAATGGATATGAAATATTGGAATCTTCATCGAATAACACAAATACGCCAAACAGATATCCTTTTGCAAATGATCCAAATATTTTTCCTATTATCCTGAACGATTGTCCGGGAAAACCATGGCAAGATACGTGGAAATCAATCTCGAATTTCATAAGTGTTATGGTAAGCATGGCAGGATTCATAAGCTCACCTGGTGTACTAATTGGAATTCCTGCACTATTGGGAATAGTAAACCTACTAATTCCATCTTCTGGTCCATCTGTGGCAGCACTTTCTATATGTGATTTATTATCTATAATTCGTAAAGAGGTAGACGAGAGTGTTTTAAATGACGCGGTTGCAGATTTTAACGGTAAATTGACTAATTATAAAGAGTATTATCTTTATTCTCTTCAGGAGTGGCTTAGTGCAGGTAAACCAAATGATAGCAGACTTAGTAATGTAGTTGAGTATTTCAAAAAGTCTGAAGAAGGTTTCAATGAAATTCTAGCAGGATCATTATCAAGGCAGAATGCTCAAATATTATTATTGCCTACGTTTGCGCAAGCTGCAAATGTACAGTTATTACTATTAAGGGATGCCGTTCAATATAAAAAAGAATGGGGAGCATTGTTGAGTGCGGAGAAAGTAGGATCGGAATTAATATCACCTACTATTGATTATGGTCAGCGATTAAAAGATAAAATAGCACAGTATGCCAAGTATTGTGTATTTTGGTATCAGGAGGGTTTAAATCAGATAAAAGAGGAGGGGGCAGGTACTATAACTTGGTTGAAATTTAATAAATTTCGTAGAGAAATGACGTTGGCGGTATTGGATATTATCGCTCTATTTCCAATTTATGATTTTGAAAAATATCCATTAGGAACAAATGTAGAGTTAACTAGGGAAATTTATACAGACCCAGTGGGATATTCAGGGGGAAATTATCGTTGGGAAGGGCTTTTTAGCTTTAATTCGCTAGAAGCTAATGGAACACGGGGACCTGGTTTAGTTACTTGGCTTCAAGCTATAGATATATATAGTCATTCTGTTTTTACTCAACCTGGTTATCTTATCGGCTGGGGAGGAACTCGTCATTATGAAGACTACACAAAGGGTAACGGTGCTTTTCAACGTATGTCTGGAACTACGAGTAATGATCCACATCCTATTAGTTTCGGCAATACTGATATATTTAAAATTAGTTCATTAGCTAGAGTTGAATTGCAACCATTTGTTGGGTATTCAATCCCACGGTATCGTACTTCACGTGCAGAATTTTTTCCGACAACACTAAATACTTTACTATATGAGAGAAACAGTTCTGGGTACTCACAGACAATTGAATCTGTGTTACCAGGTATTGATAAGGATCTACCACCTAGTGCTAGAAATTACTCTCATAGATTATCAAATGCGGCATGTGTTCAATATGAAACCTCCGTAGTTAACGTATTTGGTTGGACACATACAAGTATGACAAGAAATAATCCAATTTATCCAGATAAAATTACACAAATACCGGCTGTGAAAGCTTTTGCTTTAGAAAACGGCGCTTATGTTAGCGCTGGACCTGGTGATACAGGAGGAGATGTAGTAACGTTACCATATCTTGGGCGTTTAAAAATACGTTTAACTCCTGCACCCACGAATAAAAATTACCGCGTTAGAATCCGCTATGCAACTTCTTATGGCGCTAGTTTAATGGTACAAAGATGGTCACCGAGTGGTTCTGAGAGTGACTATTTTGGTTCTTCACCTACGGGTCCTTATCCTACATTCGGATATATGAATACCTTAGTTACTACATTTAATCAATCAGGTGTTGAAATAATTATAGAAAATCGACATTATAGCAATATTATCATTGACAAAATTGAATTTTTACCGGATGATTTAACAACTTTAGAATCTGAAGGAGAACGGAATTTAGAAAAAACAAAGAAAGCGGTGAACGATTTATTTATCAATTAAACCAAAGTATGTACTAAAGTCGAGGTATCGCTGTTTAACAAATACACGAAAAAGGTTGTGAGTCCTATGTTTACAAGTGGTACGAAAAATACGTTAAAAATAGAAACGACAGATTATGAAATAGATCAAGCAGCCATTTCGATAGAATGTATGTCAGATGAACATTCTCCCAAAGAAAAAATGATGTTATGGAATGAAGTAAAACGGGCAAAACAACTTAGTCAGTCTCGAAATTTACTCCCAAATGGGAACTTTGGAGACTTTTCTGGGAATGATTGGACATTCAGTAATGATATTATCATAGGATCCAATAATCCTATTTTTAAAGGGAACTTTCTTCAGATGCGTGGAGCACGAGATATATATGGAACCATATTTCCAACCTATATCTATCAAAAAATAGATGAATCCAAATTAAAACCATATACACGTTATCGAGTAAGAGGCTTTGTAGAAAGTAGTAAAGATCTGAAATTAATGGTAACACGTTACGGGAAAGAAATTGACGCCATTATGGATGTTCCAAATGATTTGTCTTATATGCAGCCTAGCCCTTCATGTGGAGATTATCGCTGTGAAACATCATCTCAGTATGTGAGCCAAGGGGGGTATCCTACACTAACAGATGGATATGCTCTTGATATGTATGCATGCCCGTCAAGTTCAGATAAAAAACATGTTATGTGTCACGATCGTCATCCATTTGATTTTCATATTGACACCGGAGAAGTAGATACAAATACAAACGTAGGTATCGATGTTTTATTTAAAATTTCTAATCCAGACGGATACGCTACAGTAGGGAATCTAGAAGTCATTGAAGAAGGGCCACTAACAGGCGAAGCATTAGCGCATGTGAAACAAAAGGAAAAGAAATGGAAACAACACATGGAGAAAAAACGTTGGGAAACACAACAAGCCTATGATCCAGCAAAACAGGCTGTAGATACATTATTTACAAATGAACAAGAGTTACACTATCATATTACTTTAGATCATATTCAAAACGCTGATCGACTGGTACAGTCGATTCCATATGTATACCATGCTTGGTTACCGGATGCTCCAGGTATGAACAATGATTTATATACAGGCTTACATGCACGTATAGCGCAAGCACGTTATTTATATGATGCACGAAATGTCATAACAAATGGTGACTTTACACAAGGATTAACGGGATGGCACGCAACAGGAAAGGCAGCGGTACAACAAATGGATGGATCTTCTGTATTAGTTCTATCCAACTGGAGTGCCGGGGTATCTCAGAACCTGCATGCTCAAAATCATCGTGGATATATGTTACGTGTGATTGCCAAAAAAGAAGGTCCTGGAAAAGGGTATGTAACGATGATGGATTGTAATGGATATCAGGAAACACTTAAGTTCACTTCTTGCGAAGAAGGATATATGACAAAAACAGTAGAGGTATTCCCGGAAAGTGGTCGTGTACGAATTGAAATGGGAGAAACAGAGGGTACGTTTTATGTAGATAGCATCGAGTTGCTTTGTATGAAAGGGTATACTAGCAATAATAACCCGCACACGGGTAATATGTATGAGCAAAGTTATAATGGAAATTATAATCAGAATACGAGCGATGTGTATCACCAAGGATATACAAACAACTATAAACAAGACTCTAGTAGTATGTATAATCAAAATTATACTAACAATGATGACCTGCATTCCAATTGCACATGTAACCAAGGGCATAACTCTGGCTGTACATGTAATCAAGGATATAACCGTTAACGATTCTAAATAAGAATCAGTATACTTGCGAAAAACTAAAACCTTACTGACAAAGCCTATTGCAATTCATAACATAAACTTTACAAATAACTTGCATATTATGGAAGAGATCTCCTTACTTCTAAAATAAGGAGATCCTTTTCGTTTCCCCAATATTGATTAATGAAAATACTCTTTTACAGAACGATTTAGGCTAATTGGATTTGAATGTTGTTGGATCTAGAATAGAAATTCGGTATTCAAATTTCTGACGAGGTATCTGTTCATACGGTTCAAATTCTGGTTGATTATATAAGTGAAAGTAAAAATCAAATAAAAAAAAGAGGCCCGTTCTAGTGCTAGAACGAGCCTCTTTTTCCTGAATGGATGACTAGTAAAGCAACCATTTTACACATAAATCGTATATATGTAAGTATACCACAATTTTTGGTATATAGAACCAAAAATTGATGATATAGAGCATAAATATGGTGAAATAAACCTTTTTTAAATTCAAAGAAAGTATCAAACAAAGAAGACAGATTCACAATATTTTCAAAACGAAAATAAGATACAATTTATGAACATTTATTAGATTCATTCTTTACAATTTCTTTGAATAGCAAATATAAGATCAATTCAACCAATTAAAGAAAAGCTTTCTTCATTTGTTTTACTTACTTGATAAAAATAGACGAAAATCACATCATTATCATAAGAAAACTGTATTTGATATCTCAGGTATTGCATACGAACAACATCTATCAAAATAAAAAATGAAATATTTATAATTTTTAGCTCGTAATGGTTATTTAGCATGCCGTTATTTTCCATATATCATAATTACTGGAGATAGTAATTGGGATTAGGAAAAAACTAAATTACAACCATAAAGCAGTAAAATCACTAACCGGTTCCTTAACGTACAAGGTACCGGTTAGTTTGTGTCCAAATTGTGTCTAAATGTACAATTTTCCCGAAATGGTATGGTGAGGCCTATATGTGGTTTTTGATACATTTTTGACTCTGTTATACCCAAGCTATATCCAAAACTGAAATATTCTTCTACCGACATGATTGGTGCTGGGACAAAATATGCTTCTCCTAAAGCCACAGAATCTGCAGTGACTATTTTCTGTTCATACATCTTCTTTACGTCTTCCAACATCTGTACAAATAAATCAGACTGGAACTTTGCTTGTCCACTTACTTTATCTACTAACTCACTGTAATGATCCTGCACCAGAAATTGCAGCATTTGTTCTGGAGGAGTACTTCCAATAACATGTGTATGTGTTCCTTTGCTCGCTAATTCTTTTCCAATGCTTGTGAACTCGCTCCAAGTCCACTCTTCGTCATTCACTTTTACTCCGGATTGTTGTATCGCTTTATCATCCCCAAGCAGTCCACTCAACCAAAAATATAATGGAATACCATAAAGTTTTTCATTGGTTTTCGAATTATCTAAAACTTTATTAAAATATTGATTTTTATCAAAAGATTTATCCTCCTCCATCAGTTTACTTAAGTCTGTAAGCAAGCCTTTTTTCACATACTTGTCCGCAGGTAAACTATCTAGTACAATTACATCGGATCCTTTACCGGCCAAAAATTCTGTATTCATCTTACTAATCGTTTTCTCTGAGGAATTTTACTAAATTTTAGTTTACTATAATTTAAATATGTATACTTAACTTCCTGATATCTTCATAATTAACCTTAGTTTAATAGACTATTTTTTGATGTACGGCCGCAGTTTATCGTATTAAATATTCAGCGATTTCTGCTTTCCCAAATTCTATAGCATATTCATAGGCATTCATGTTCTTAATATTCTCTCCAGTATATCTAATCGAAATATCTATACCCTTTTCACTCAGAAACTCAACTACATTTTTATGCCCACCATAAATAGCTCCAAATAAAGGATTTCTTTTTGCTAAGCTCACATCTAATTCTGCACCGGCTCTTACTAAATACTTTACTATATCCAAATAGCTTGATCCTGCAGCCAAGTTTAATGCGGAAGAATCAAATGTTCCTCCCCTAGCATCAATATCTATACCTTCCTCGACTAGAAATTTAACTATATCAAAATTTCCTTTTTTCGCAGCTATGTGCAACCATGTTCCAAATGAAGTCTTTGCATTTAAAAGTTTAGTATCATAACCTATTAATTGTATCATTCTATTAATATCGCCAATTTTAATAGCATTTCTTATTTCTCTATTCACATTTTTTTATCCAAAATAACCTCTCCTTAACTGCGTTTATCATCTATCGGTTAATATTATAAAAATAGTAATGATTTGCATTTTTAGGTGAAATTATGTTTTTTTACAAGTGAATACGAAAAAAAAGACTTCTCAAATTCGCTTGTAAACCATTTTTATAACTCAGATAATATAATTGGACTTGATAATTGGAAAGATTCTTATAAACAAAAATAGACCCCTTAAAACAATTTTGTTATTTTCGAGGTCTATTTTCGTTGGGAATTCTATTCTTCTATGTCTTCTTTTACTTCTGCGGATAAAATGTCTTCAGCAAACTTCTTGTAGCCATTATACCCTTTCTTTGCAGCCTTTTTCTTTATTGCTTCTACTACCTTTTCATCAAGATAGAGACTTAAATGCTGCTTTTTTTCTTTCGATTCCTCTTTTGATCTGTTTTCAATTCTTTCTTTGAAAATTTCCAAATCCTTCTTTAAGTACAATCGTTCAGTGGATTTCCCTTTAGCAATCTCTTTAAAGGGCAATATCCCGTCTTTAGCGGCATTATGAACGTAAGTCTTAGACTTATTTAGAAATTCAGCTGCTTCTTTTAATGTTAAAGAGTCTTTGTATAATTCCTCTAACTTTTTTACATCTTCTTGCTCAAAGCGATATCCGCCATCTGCTTTCCAGGTAGTCAGATTGATAGGTTCGATGTGTTTATACTTAATTAAATAGCCTAATTGATTTTTTGTTAAACCTACCCTATCGCATACCTCTTCTAAAGATAAATAGTCCATTTCTCACCTCGTCCGAAACTTTCATTCTAGCTGTTGTTTAAATTTTCTTAGTTGATACTTTGTTAAACCTGTTTCTTTTACTACATCTGTAATTGAGTACTCCTTATACTGCAGATACTTAAATGGATTCTCCATATAACGTTCTCGTACCTTATTAAATGTACTCTTTTTCGATAAAGAATTCAATTGCTCTCCTTTCTCTCGGATGGAATCAAAAATGGGACAACCTTTACAATGTTTGTAGTTTCTCTGTTTTGCCTGTTTTGCCTGTTCTTGCTCATCTGTACAATTCACTGATAGGTTGTTCAGAGGGCAAATTGAACAATGAGTATCTTCTAAATTATGGATTTCATGTAAAATTTTCAGACGAAGACTAGTCACAAAAAATCTCCTCCTACCGCACTTGGATTGAAATGTACAAAAAAATCAATTAAACATTTCCATTATACATCATCTAAACAGAAATGTTAAATATATAGGTGTAAATATATATTTAATCATTTCATTCTATACCACAATAAATAATGCATTTATTGTGGTATAATTAGAGATATTAATATTTTATAAAAAACTATTTAATTCATTTCATTTTAGAAAAGAGCGTGATTAAATTTGAATATTATAAATTACGTACATAATAATCAAATAGTGAAATCAAAATCAGACTTTTTTGATAGCAGCCATTTTGAAAAAATTATGGGAATAGGCATCCGAAATGTAGATTATTCAAAATTAAGTGAAGAATCGCTGGTTTACTTATTTTTACACGACGAACCCTCATTAACTAAAAAAAGAAGTGAAAGAACAAAAAAATTATATCTTGTCGATCTTTCACATTTTCTTCGATACATAAAAGAAACTATCGGAACCATTCGTGAATTATCACATAATGAAATGGAAATCTATTTCTATAAACTAAGTAAGCAATACGCTGCCACTACATTACGTCGTAAAAAATCAGTTGTTCAGCAGTTTCTTAAGTATATCTATGAGAATCAAGGACTTACTGATGACTATAGTAGTCGCCTAAAAAAAGTATCTGTGAAAAAGGAAGAGTTAGTAAATCGAGACCTGCTTCCGGAAGAAGTGAATCAGATATTAGACGCATTAAAAAAATCCAACTATTTTGTTTACGTGGCATTTTTTTTACTTACTACAACAGGCCTCCGAATTGAGGAAATCGCAAATGCAAAATGGGCCGATCTCTCCTATCATCCTGAATTAGGTGTTCACCTCTTACGAGTAATCGGAAAAGGTAATAAGACTAGGGAAGTTCGTATCTTTGAAGATGTGCTTGACGAGGTATTTCATCTGCGTCAATTACGAAAACAAACAAGTGAGTTAGATATTTCTAGTACATCCGCTTTTTTACCTAAAGCTGATGGTTCTCATTACAGAGCTGATTATTTATCAAAATATGTAGCTGAAAAAATTGAACAAACAAATTTATCGTTTCTACGTTATCGTAAAGATAGAATTACTGCCCATACTTGTAGACATTTCTTAGCAAATTACCTAATGGGAAAAGGTATCGAACTAAAAAAAATACGTGACTATTTAGGACACGAGTCTATTATGACAACAGAACGTTATTTAAGGGAACGTACAAAGCGACAAAATATGGCCACAATAGATATAGGAAGTTCTTTATTCTAGCAAACATATATAATAAGAAGATTCGCGATTCAACATTTCGGTTTTTTCCTATTTTATTGCTTATAGAACGCTACATATTTTTCTTTCATCATAACATTTTAACTAATTATTATAAGTTTATTTGTAAAATGACTTATTATTAGTCATTAGGACACAATTTACCTTTTCTGTTTTAAACTAACGTTATAAATCAGAAAGGAAAAGATGATGATATGTCCCATCGAAGTAAGCGACTTGCTGAATTGCGAAAATACGTTTGTTTTATGGGTAGGAATTATGTATATTTCTTTAAATATAATTTATATATATAGAATAATGGATTTTGTGTGCTAAAATGGATGTGATATGAAATAGTGATGATATATTTACCACCGTAAGAGTAGAGTTAGTAGAATCATGTTGGTTTATTACAAAGAAAAAGACATCTAAATAGATGTCTTTTTCTTTGTAATGTATTAAGGAGAATAATCTTATTTGACTAATTGCTGTTGAATCTCTTTAATTAAAAGTTTAGCCCCTTCAGCACTAAGAACAATTTGACCATTTGCTAATGATATATTTCTATCTGAAATATCACCAGTTACTACACAAGCATCGTAGGATTTGTATTTTTTTAAAATGATCTTTTCATCTTCTACAAATATTTCTATAGGATCTTTTTCTGCAATTCCTAACGTTGTTCTTAACTCTTTCGGAAGAACAATTCGCCCTAATTCATCTACTTTTCTTGTAACACCTGTTGATTTCATGTTTATCCCTCCTTTTATTTTTTACTTTTCTAGCTACTATCTGCATGTCATACTACAATTATATATCTAAATTTCTTTATCGTCTTTTATTTCGTTTTCCCTTTCTTTAGCTTCTAAGTTAAATTTAGCGTAAGTCATTATTTTTTCTAGTTCATTTTTGGAAGCATTATAATCTTTAATATAACGTTCTTTTCTTCCTGGACACATATATTTATTTTTTTTCATTTCGTTTATTGTTTCTATATTCATGACTTTTCGTTTTCCCTTTTTCTCATATAAGAGTTTTAGATGTATAGCTAGGCCTATGCTCCAAAGTGTAAAACCGATAATGAAAGAAATTAATAAATGTGATGAAAGAGAATGATCAATAATAATGATATAGAGAAAATAAATAAGTGAGATTGCAAACAAAAATGAATTATAGTATTTTTGTATTTCTTTGTATTTATGTATTTTTATTTCGTATTGTTTTTTTCTTATTTCAAGAGTCTCTAACATGTATAAATTATCTCCTTTTAAATAGGACTAGTTGGATGTTTTTTTATACTATTCCTTTTTAGGCTAATATATCACTAACTAGAAATAATAGTGAAGCCAAAAGAATTACTCCTTTGATATTGCTAGTGTTTGCACCTCTTGTTTAGTTGTAGTTCAAACAAAATAAATATCCATATATATATTAATTATATAATTTTATTAAAAGGCGAACAATAATAAACTTTATGAAGTTTATTATTGTTCAATTAAATTTCTAGAAATTCCATACCAATGCTATTATATATCTATGAATAAGTAAAAGGGTTTTCAATATGACTAAGAAGAAGCAGTATAAGGTAGTGAATAGAACACAAGTATCTACAACATTAGCCAATAATCTGAATGAAAAATTAGTAAGACTTAGTATTGACACTGGTATAGCTAAAACAAAATTATTAGAACAGGCAGTTTCTTTACTGCTACTCTTTCAGTCTAATTCCACAAAGCTTTTATTGGTGAGCTAAATAAAATAAAAGACAAAAAAGGGTTTAATAGTAGTGAATTTCCATTTTAATTGAAAATTCACCTATATTCAGTAACACTTTTAATAAGAAAAGGAGCGATTACTGTTGAAAATGACAAAAGGAGATGCAATACTTCGCTTGCTGACAGAGATTAAATTAGAGCTGAAAGAAACAAAAGAAGCTATTGAAAAATTAGATGAGAAATTAGAGAAAATAGAAAAGCAAGCACTTTCAACAAATTCATCTAAACCTGCTCTAAATACTCCAAAAGAAAAAGATTGGAAATATCCTTCTAAGATGAAATGAATCAGAGGAATATTTTTCGTCTTAGAATATGTGGAAACAAGCAGAACATCTAGAATAGGTACTTTTCACCATTTAATGAAGATGTTACAATAAGTTGTACGATGAACATGATTTTCTTTCTTAGTACCACACAGGAATTGTCCTCTGGCCCTTGCTAGGGGGCTTTTTCTATGCACAATATTAATTGCATCATAAGTATAAACACGTTATAATAGTCACCTAATTACATATGAATAGGTGCAAAAAATGAATAAGACAGAATTAACAAGAATAGTAGCAGAAAAAGCAAAACTTACACATAAGGATGCAGCTGCAGCAACACAAGTAGTTTTAGATACAATAACAAATGCGCTAGCAAATGGGGAAAAAGTACAAATTCTTGGTTTTGGTACATTTGAAGTACGTGAAAGATCTGCACGTACAGGACGAAACCCACAAACAGGTGAAGAAATGCAAATCGCCGCTTCAAAGGCACCTGCTTTTAAAGCTGGAAAAGAATTAAAAGCAGCAGTGAAATAATTATACATAGTCAAAAGGGTTTGATATTTATCTCAAACCCTTTTTTAATAGCCTTTTTTTCATAAAACAAAAAATATCATCCAAAGTTTATATAAATAATATAGATTCCCCAAAGAATGTAACTAACTTGTGTTATGATATACATTGTAAATTCGAAACCAGTGAGCTTTCTTTCTCTTTTTATTTTTCGTAAATACAGATAAAAACAAAAAGTAGATAAAAGCATTAAGAATACAGAAACATTATATATATTCTCTATACTAGTAATAACCGATCAACTCCTCACCTGAAAATTAGTTAGTATAGCATAAGCATATCATATGAAAGTTTAACTTACTTCAAATCTACTTTTTTTCAACAGAATATACTTAATATTTTCATATTTAACAGAAATACTTATTTAAAAAGATAAAAGAACCTCTTTTGCATCAATAGATTCACAAAAGAGATTCTAATTTTAGTTCATTTACTTATAAGATATCAGGCTTATTATTCATGAGGATTAGGTGCAATATAAGCTGGAGCTGGCCCGCAAGTTACTGCAAAAGCAAATAACATCGCAGGCTTATATGGTAGCCCAAGCAACGAAAGCATTCCCAATGCTCCCCAGTAATCCTCTTTCTTAAGATACGATTTTATTTGATTAAAATATGATTTACTAATACCTAATGCATCCTGCCAACATCTTTCCCAAACGTTACTAGAGTACATATTAGATGGAATTTCTTCATCATTCATTACATAAACACCAGCTATAATAGCTGCTTTTTCTTCATTGTTATATGAAGATTTCGCTAATTCTTCTTTATTAAGAACATACTTATCTGTTTCTTCATCTTTTACCATTAATACCGAAAATATATATTCTAATTCTTTAACTTGAGCTTCTAATTCCTCGTGTGTTACGTTGTATTTTTTCCCATCCTCTATAGTTGCAGCTGAAGCGAGAGTTGGAACAAAAACTAGAGTAAGAGCCATTAACATAAACATCATTTTCTTTAACATAGTGAATTAACCTCCAAAATTTAATTTTTTCTTTTTCTCTTCTTCTCCCAAAACTAAAAACTGACTATTTGAAGTTTTGATTTCCACCTAAATCATTTACATTTAACACCCTCTTTTTCCAATATTTATAATAATAGTAATATAAATAACTATAAATGTATATATTTCACAAACAATTCACCTATTACAATCATTTGAATTTCAATATATAACTATAAAAAAGGCTATCATTTTACATAATAGTTTTTTGTTTACCAATCTACTAAATTAGGTCTAAAAATAGAAAAATAAAATTTTCCTAATAGGGGTGTCGCCACATCGCTATCAAGCTAAGCTTATACAACGTCAATTATAGTAGAGGTTATTTCTTTTTTCTAAAGGGAAAGTGTAGGTGATTGAAAGATTTGCATACGAAATAAACCCTAACGGGTTTCATTTTTTGAATTAAGCCGCTTGATTATCAGACATGGTACAATTGTAAACGACACCTAAAATATCAAAGACTGTTTTCTTCTCATATCTGTGAGATTTTCGCCCGTTTTGATGTAGGAGATTGAACAGGCGAAGTAGAATCTTTGATAGCTCTTGGGTGTCTTTCTGTATAGCTTGGAAAAGAAGTAGAAAATAATCTTTAATCATATATATGGCCTTATACTCACTCAGTTCTCGTTTCTTTTTTATAAGAAGTAATTGTCGCATTTGAAACATGATAGAAGAACAGAGTAGAATGGCAAACAATTGTCCATACAAATGGCACTCCCATCTTTCTGATTTTATCTTTTTACACTGATGAATTTGAAAGAATGATTTCCACGTTTTAAATAAAATTTCAATTTGCCAGCGCAAAGAGTACCAATCATGTACTTGTCCCATCGGGACAATATCTGTAGGGGTGTTTGTCATATATACATTGATACCACTGAGTCGTTTACTACGAGGAGAATACTTCATTCCTTTCTTTTTTTCTCTTACAGCTTGATCTTGTAATCGTTTTTGTTGCTGTTGTTTTGTTAATCGGTGAACAATTACACGAGCTGGCACTTTATCAATCATTCCTACATAAGCATCAGCTATTTCACATGTTTGTCCTGGTTGAAGGGAACTCATTAACGTCTCCATATCTATCTGTATATACTCTTTCCGTCTTGAAAATAATCAGGGTTAGGATTTTTTTGATACATAAATCATTCGCTGTCACAGTTGGGGCACACAGAGCGCCGTAAGTACGATCATGTTGTTTACCTGGACCTGTATGAATATGTAGGAACTGTCCACTTAACAAATCATACTCAAGTTGAATTTTTATCCCAGCTGTATGGCTGCATCCTCCTGCACCTGGATAAACCGATGAAAATGCATCCGGGATTTGAAATGCAGTTGAATCTAAAATACGAATACGCTTGAAAACAGAAGTGTATGGAGAAGAAATCGGCATAGATGCGACCAATTTTTTGCTTAGTAGTTCGGCTAGTAGGTGTTGTAAAAGTTGGACGGCGCCTTATTAAACCGTTGATTCAGTCCCTCAGGACTGATGAGTACTTCTGTTGATGCTTCTAAACAGCTAGATAACTGAGTTAAAGAAGTCATAGCTATATTTTGGCTAAACCATACACATAAAGCTACTAAATCTTTTGCTTGGTACTTACTAGTTCGTTGTACTAAGCCAACATCTTTAGTAAGATCTCGTAAGGTATTTGGAGATAAAAAACTTTGAATCTCTTGAGCAAATAGTTGTAATTCGTCAGACACAGAAACAGACATAAAAAACGCCATCCTTTCCTATGATTCTACAGAAAGAATAGCGTTTTTTTCTACTTTTAAATAGTCTATTAAGAGTTGTTTCTTGAAACTAATATATTACTTATTTGGTAAACGATAGGATATAAGAAAACCAGAAAGATTAACGGTTTATTATGCATATGGTTAAAATTCCATGTTCCTTCTGATAAAAATAAAGTACATAAAGTTAATACATACATTACAAAACAACAAATTGATAAGCTTTTCTGTCTGATATGTAAAAACATTTCATCAATAAAATTCTCACTCTCTTTTTTCCCTTTCAAAATTCTCTTCATAAATAATGATTGCAAAATGATTGTTGCTACAAATAACGAAGTTATAGAGAGCTGTTGCTTCTCATACCATTCAAGAGCAAGTAAACCCATAATCACAATGTAAAAACAAGTAAATAAGATATTAATTCCATTTTTCATTTGTTTCTTCTCCTTATCTAGATTTAATAAATAATTGATCAACTGTTACACCAAGGGATTTAGCTAAATTAAAAGCAAGTTCCAATGTAGGATCATATTTGTTATTCTCAATCGCATTAATCGTTTGTCTTGAAACACGACATAATTTAGCTAAATCTTCTTGGGAAAGCTTTTGCTCTTTACGTAAAATACGAATTATGTTCTCCATTTTTATGAACATCACCTCTAATTTTGTCAAAAACTTTTTACATTTCCAGTTTATATAAATCCACCATAAATATCAAAAGTTTTTTTTCATTTTGGGGGTATTTTTATTTGTTAGCTTGATGGTGATGTGGTGCTACCCCTAGATGGTGGTAAACAAGGATTTGCTAGGTAATAGCATAAAATATTTTTGGAATATGAAAAAACCGTGTATCTTTTGAAGGTAAACGGTTTTTGTTGGTTTATTATATTAAATATCGGCCCATTCACTAAATGTTAATGTTGACCATCCATTCATAGGTGTACGTGGAGTATGTGGGATACGTGGTGTATATGGCGTATATGGCTTATATGGTTTATTTGGAATGTAAGGTTTATATGGTGTTATCGGTGTACTCATAGATCCAATAGGAGAATTTGGATTCCATAAAATTGCCTGACCGTTAGTATCAAACAAAGTAATGTTTTTGATAGGACCTAGCCATTTAACATCTTGTGCAGAGAATACATTACTACCACTTACAAAAGCTATCCAATTCATATTTATATCAAATATATGACGTTTATCATCATTTAACCAGGCTACTAAATCGCAGTTTTTAGTATACAAAGGGTTCATATTCTCACTCCTATATCTAATGATGATAATATTATAACATCTGTGTAATAACTAAAATTAGTTAATTTTCATTTTGATATCATTTTTAGAAAGGTTTTAAGGTAGAGAAAAAGACACCCTAAGGTGCCTTCCTCCGACTTGAACCACTTTAATTTTATATAAATATACACGTATTACCCCTTTGTTATACGTGTAAACACATCCTATAAAACAGAATCGTCTATATACACCAGATTGTTAGTTCACTAAATATCAAGAGATTTGAGATCAATATGTTACGCCTTTCAAAAGAATCTGCTTTATAGAATGTATCCACATTTTTTATTTTACTATATGTAATATTCATTTGGTGTATTTTTTTACGAATATGTATAATTGCATAAAGTATATGAAAAAATGAGAGTATAATTTGGTATTGTGTAATAAAGATATAGCCCGCCTACGGAAATAGGTGGGCTTGTTTTGTCCTTGTAACCTAATGTAACAACTTATGATTATAAGAATATTTTCGAACCTTTAATTTAATGTAGAATTAAATTAAAGGTTCGAAAATAAAAAAGAATTAGAAGTGATTATTTGAATAAATTAATATCATTGTTTTTATTGGCTACATTTTGTTTAAATATCGCAGGATGTTCTAACGATATGGCTACACCAAGGGATAATTTTAAACCCTCAACACATAAGAAGGTTAAATGTATCAACAAAGCATGGTATAAAAAATCACATGTTATGTAAAATTTCCCCTCCTAGAAATTTTTATTTGTTAATTATAATATAAGTATAGTAAAATTAAGTTCTCTAAAACTACCCAAAAAGGACTGCCAGTAATGGTGGTCTTTTTTATATTGGTGAGATTGTACTAGTATGATAGAATAAGAACAACTGTATATTGTAGGGTGGGCGGTTACGATTGTCCTTTTCTCATTTAATGAGGAAAGGAGGTGTAGCCAATGGATATATTTCTTCAAATAGTGTTAGAGGTAATTAAGATAATTGTACGAGAACTTGTTGTTTTCGTAGTTAAGCAGATTACTTCTAAAAACAAAAAGAAGAAGACCACCCGTCAGCCTCGCAAGCGTGGGAAGTCTTCTAAATCTAAAAAGTAGTATTTAGTCGCAACCACTCACCTTGCGGTAGCAGTTACTTGAAGAGATGTTAGCGCATCTCTTCTTTTATTATATACATACTGTATTACTGTAATACTAATACAGTAATTATATCAAATGCACATAAAAAATCAATGCGTACGTAATGGATAAAAGAAAAGACACCCTAAGGTGCCTTCCTCTACTCAATCTACATAAGACTTTTCTTACAGCACAAATATATCTGGGTTCCCACCCAATTTATATTTTACTACATCTCTTTATAAAGTTTAATTAATTTAATGTAAATTTTATAAAGAAAAGACACTCATATAAGAGTGTCTTTTCCGATAGTTTTTTAGCAGAAGCAAGAAGCTCCAACGATGATTAATAAAATAAATAATACAACTAATAAAGCGAAGCCTCCAGCAAAACCGCCGCCGCCGCAACTACCGCAGCTACCACCGTAACTCATATTAATCTCTCCTTTTAGTAAGAGGCGAAAAAATGAGGTCACTCATGTATTTCAATGGATTCTCTTTACCTTATGTTTTTAAGAGTGAATTGAGCAGGTCCTTTTAAAAATAAAGAAAAGACACTCAAAGGTGCCTTCCTCTTTTAACTACTTTACTTAGTAACCGAATCCTCCACCGCCGCCCCAACAACTACATCCGATAATGATTAACAGGATGAATAGAACGATCAGTAAAGCAAATCCGCCACCAAAGTCGCCACAAGATCCGCCGTAGCTCATACTTTTTTCCTCCTTTAATTAGGAGACTCAATAATGGGTCAATTTTTGTTTTAATGGGTTCACCTTACTGTATGTTTTTACGAACGAAATGAGCAGGTCCGTTTAGAAACAAAAAAAGACACTCTCAAGAGTGCCTCTCTTTATCAACCAACCGTCGTAACTACTACCATAGCCCATATGAATCCCTTTTTTGAATAATAGGAGAAAAAATAGAGGTCGCACATGTAAGTGTATGTTAATGAATACACCTTACTGTATGTTTTTACGGATTAAATGAGCAGGTCCTTTTGAAAATAAAGAAAAGACACCTTTGTCTTCCTCCAACTATTAACAAATTACATATTTCTTCAAAAAAACAGATTATTTAACTATATAAATAATAAGATTATTTAATATAATGTATTAATCCTAACAGAAGGGAGGAATAACCATGGAATTAGTTTGTTTTAAAGTAGTGAGTGGACAATATTTCTTAGTTGTAGAAGGTATCCAGATTCCTGTACCAATTCCAACATTTGCTGCAGCTCTATTAATTGGTTTAGGAGTAATCCCACTTTGTTCTTAATTTAAGGAATTCCAGACAGCCCTACCTTTCAATCGATAACCCCTCAAGTGCATGAATGCTTGGGGGTTTTTATAATAAGAAAAGACACCATAAGGTGTCTTCCTCTGACTTAAACCATCTTAATTTTAATAATTTGTATCTCGCAAATACAATTTTACCATGTTAAGTAATATTGTACATTGAGAAATATGGTACACCTCTTTATGGGGTACCCCCCATCACCATCAAGCTAAGAAATGCAAATACCTCAAAACGAAAAAATGAGCATTTTGTTACAAGTTAGTACAAAATTTCGTTCTGGGGGGTACTATAAAATTTTAGCTTGATGGGTATGTGGCGGTACCCCTAAACTAGCTTTATAAACATACATATGCCTGTTGTTGCTTTTGAAACTGTTGAAGGATACCCTTTAAAAAAAGTAAGTATCCTTTTTATTATTTTTAAAATATTTCAATTCAACCAAAATACATATAAGAACCCACGTAAAAATCCCTCTAATGAATAGTACTATACACCTATTTAACACTTGTTTCATAACATATTAGGTATACATTCAATTAATTGCAATTAACTTAAAAAGTTGGTGAGAACATGAGTAAATCTAATAAGTTTAATAAATGTAATGACTTTCCTTTCCCATGTGCCTTTCCTCCTGCAGAACAAGGCACACCAGGCCCAACTGGCCCAACAGGTCCTAGTGGAACTGGGTCAACAGGACCTACAGGCCCAACAGGTCCTAGTGGAACTGGGTCAACAGGACCTACAGGCCCAACTGGCCCTAGTGGAACTGGCATAGGTGTAACAGGACCGACAGGACCTCAAGGAGTTCAAGGCATTCAAGGAGAACCAGGACCAGAAGGACCGACAGGGCCTCAAGGAGTTCAAGGCATTCAAGGAGAACCAGGACCAGAAGGACCGACAGGGCCTCAAGGAGTTCAAGGTATTCAAGGAGAACCAGGACCAGAAGGACCGACGGGGCCTATGTTACCTGGTGATAATATTTTTGTATCAAATGGTTCTCCAGCTATTACAACTACAGCAGGTACTCCAATTCCTATGCTTTCTACTATAACTATTAATGGTACTTCATTGGCATTAGCTTCTCCAGGTGTTTCTGTATTAACAGCAGGAACTTACTATATAATTGCAAAATGTACTATACAAGCACCAGCAACTCTTACCCTAGCTATTGCCCTTGCTGTAAATGGATCTACCATACCAAATACTAGTTCTTCAGCTGGTATTGGATTTTCACAACTTCCAATAACAGGAACTCAAGTTGTGACATTTGCAATTGTTAATATCCCAGCAAATTCGACGGTAACTTTCATTAACCAAAGTGGTCTTCCTGCTACATTTGGAAATGCTAGTTTGAGTATATTTAGAATAGGTTAGTTAATAAGATTTTGTTGTAAAATTGTTGGTTTTAAATTCACTAATTGAAAAACATCTCCACTATCTAAATTACAAATAACTGATATCTTTAAAAAAGACCTTCTTATATAAATAAGAGGGTCTTTCTTTTAGTACCCAGCTTTAAAACTAATCTTTCTAAAAAAATAGGAAAAAACAACATCTAATTTCTGAATTTCCAATGTTTTTTCATGATTGGAAAACATCTATTCAAAAAAATAAGTACTAAATTGAATCTTGAATTTGATCAAAGAAATCTAAAAACCCACTTCTCTAAGGATATCAGTAATTTATAATACTTATTTAAAAAGACATTATATTTACTTCACATAAATATTGTAAAATAGTCTTCTATCAGACCTATCAACTCATTCGGCGTCTATTGTTGATTTTTAAAAAAGTATTAATGTTCTTATAAGGTATACGACTAATTGTAAAGCAAAATTATATTATTATCGAATATAACCAACATATGCTTAAAAATAATATGTGTTAAAAATGAAATCAATCTAATATAAATATTTATATTAGATTACGAATCAATTATTTTATTGAACAAGGAGGTAATCGAAATGATTAAATACTCTAAAATCACATTATCCAATGGCAATGAATATATTATACCAATTCAATCTAATATTTTACTTGAAAAAGAACTTATAAATAAAGATGGGGAAATTTACAATAAATTCATTATAGTTCCACAAATAGATTTAGAAACAGAAAAAAAGATGTATTTAACTCTAAATCCTCAACACATAGTGACAATTGAAGAAATCAACATAAAACTACAAAATAGTATCCCTTCGATATTTAGAATTGAAAAAATATGATTAATACTAAACAAAAACACCCCTTTAAAAATAATTTACTTATCTTAGAACAACCTTAATTACTATATTATCTGTATAATAAAGTTTTACAACTACTTTCAGCTTAGTCAATCCATACCTACACCATAGATAATAGACCCTGAACTTTGGTCAAACTTACAATGAGAACTCTTCCAGTTGACCCCATCTAATCGAACTCGAAAACCCCTCAATCCTTGAGAAACTACCAAAAGAATGTAGAATCCACTGCATGTATCAATTCCTTATTTGCAAACCAATAGGATTAAATATTGATACAATACCTGTCCCACCACTTCTAAATATATCAACAACATCATTACTATTTAACCTAATAAGAGTAGTACTGCTTGCTATTCCACCAACAGTGCCTATAGAAGATCTTGCTGTAGAAGTAGTACTTACTCCATTTACTCTGATAATAAAAATTGCACTACTAGTAGTATCTAGGGTTACTCCAGTATCTATAGCATATAATCCTGGATTTTGAACAGTAACTCGTCCTCCAGCTAGACTAAAACCAAATGTATTATTAGTGTTAATAAGATTAAGAGGTAATATTGAATTTATTCCTATTGTTATTTGCCCTGATGTAGCAAATTGTCCAAATTCATTAGAAAAAGCAGCTCCTCCTGTAGGACCTGTAACTTCTATAGCTCCTGTAAAATCCTGATCTACAGGAGGAAATACACAAGGAAAAGGAATGTAATTACATTTATTAAATTTGTTCATTTTTTCACCAACTTTTCAAATTAATGAAAAACTAAAAAAAGGTAAATACAAAAAGCCTAGTAATTACTAGGCTTTTTGTGAAAAAGAAATACCATTTTTACTTCAATACATTTATTAGTTTCACATTATTTTATGTCTGTTTTAAATAAGAAGTTCGAAAGTGAATTTTTTTAATATTAATTTACATTCATTTCACCTTAAATATTGACTAAATTCATTTTTTAATTTCTCAAAAAGCCAAATATTTTCAGATGTAACTCCTTGATCAAAAGGGATATTACGTATAGCAAAATATCTTTTATTACGATTACTATCGTATAAATTAAATTCTTCATACTCTAATTTATCTGAATTCCAAATAACCGGTAAAAGGATTTCTTTAGATTAAGATCTAGACTTTCTAAACACTCACATACCTCCCATCATACAATAAAGCTAATTAAACTTATTAATTTCAAGAATAAATTATTACAGTCTAAACATTCCCACATTCAGTACGTAAAATTAAAGAATATCTATAAAAAAGGAATCCCCTTAATTGGGGTAGTGACAGCGTTGCTGTCATAGACCGCAAAGTAAGTTCTAAATAAAGAATAAGACATTATGATTGTTGGTATCGGGAAATCTACATTTATTACAATGATTACTGGTTTAATTGAAATAACAGTAGAATGAAAAAGTGTACAATGCACTTTTGGAAAATGGTTGTGATAATCATTTTGAAAATGATTTTTGGTAATAACTTAACCTATTTAAATCAAGCACCCTAATAAAGATTGAACAAATTACAAAAATTATAGTTTTTGGTAACTAATCTTAGTTCTTTATTCGTTTACCTTGCGGTTCATAGCAAGAACCCTGTCACTACCCCTACAAGGGGAACTATTTCCCTTGCCCCCATCTATCAAACTCCCCACCCCCTCAATCTTTGAGGGACTTCCTCGCCGGTTGGCGTCCCCAAAACGAATCGTTTTGGAAAACTGCCAAGAGGATGGACAATCAGCTGCACGTGTCAATTCCTTAATGCTCCTTTCAGAGATCAGCAAAAAAACGCTGATCTCTGAAAGTCCGCTTACCATTTTATAACTAAACCTTTCACTATACTAGCCTTATAAACATACATATAATATACCTGTTTTTGCTTTTGAACCTGTTGAAAGATACCCGTTTAAAAAAATAGGTATCTTTTTCTTTATTTTTAATACATTTAATTTCTTTGTACATTCCCAAAAGAAGGTTATCCACTAATTTATTTACATTTCTGCACTCTTTTCATAACATACATATTATAAATATTTATTTACAATATACACTCTTGTCCTACGCTATTAGTACTTTATTCTCATATCATACTCATGTAAATTCTAAACAGAAAGAGAGCGGATCTTTATGAAACGTGATATTCGAAAAGCAGTCGAAGTACTAAAAAGTGCAGGAATGGAAGAATTTTTACATCAAGATCCATGTCATTTCAATTGTGAGGAAGATTGTTCTTCTAAAGAAAGCTGTAATTGTCCAAAAACTAAATGTACTTGTGTAAAAAAATGGACATTTGTATCAAAATGCACTCATGTAAAGAAATGGACGTTTGTATCAAGATGCACGCGTGTACGTGTAAAAAAATGGACATTTGTAACTAAACGTGTACGTGAAAAACAATGCAAATTTATCACAAAACGTATCCGCGTAAAAAAGTGCAAATTTGTTAAGAAATGTGTTCGCTTTGATAAACAATGTTATTGGACAAAAAAGTGTATCTGCAAAAAAAATATAACCTTCCATCAATGTAATAATCAATCTAATAGAACATAAACAAAAACCTTTCGGCTCTTTCCCTTTATAAAAAAAAGTACAAAATCTTTCTACAGATCCCGAACCAACAACGGATTTAATAAAAAAATAGTAACTAAAAAGCCTTTCTTGTTTTTGGGTGTGAGTGGTAGCTCATCGTCTGGGGTGAAACCCCACATAGCGTTAATTCGATATAAAAAAAGAAGAATACTTTGAACAAAAAAAGTGGTTTTAAATAAAGCCGTTTCAATTTTAAAAAAGTAATAAAATATGAGATTATCCTATAAAATTTAATAAGTATTACAAATAACTGATATCCCTGGAAGAAGCCTTCTTATATAAAAAGGGCTTCTTTTAATTTTATCTTATTATATTTCAAATTTGTAAAGCGTCGTTCTAAATATCCTTTTAAAAATAATCTACTTATTTTATAAAAATTTTAATATATTTATATTAATATAAATATATTAAAAATCTACATAATTAAAATTTCAATACACCACCTATTTACAACAAGAAAGATCCACTCCTTATATAAAAGGTGAATCTTGTTCCTTTTATTAAATTCTAATTTATTTATCAAATAAACGACTCCAAAATGATTTCTTTTGTTCTGAAGCTGTTATTAGGCGTTTACTATCTTGTATTTCTCTTAATACATTCATTAATTGAATATCTCTTTGTTCTTCTCTTATTATTCTTTGAGCATCAGTTTCTTTTAAAATTTTACTTTGTTGATCCAATCTTTGAATTAACTCTAAATTAAGTTGTTCTAATCTCTCTATACGTTCTGTTAATGTTTTTATGTGTTCTGTAGATGCTACGCTATCTGTAGCAATAGTTGCTATCTCATTTTCTTCAGCATTTGTCATTGCTAAATTTATAGCCTGTTCTAGTGTTACGTTCTTCTTGTTCATAGCTGTTACCAGCCGTTCTATAGTTGCTACATCTTTATGATAAAAAATTCTAGAATTATTATTGCCACGCTCAAAATGATACCCAACTTCCTCCAGACCAAGGCAATATTTACGTAAAGTACTTGAGCCAATCCCCAAGTTCTTCGCTACCTCAGATCCCCAATAAGTTTGAGCCATGTTTTTTCCTCCCTCTGTTCTAAGGTGTTCTTCATTTGCTATATAGTATTTTCCTTTTTTAAAAGGTAACACCTTCTTTTTCAAATTTAAAGAAAAGTTTTCAACTGTCTTTTAAAATTCCCAAAAAAATACTATATCGTAGCCTTAAACGATATATATATATCAAATCAACCAAAATACATATAAAAAACCACATAAAAATCTCTCTAATGAATAATCCTATACACTTTTTAAAAACATGTTTCATAACATATTAGGTCTACATTCAATTAATTGCAATTAATTTGAAAAGTTGGTGAAAACATGAATAAGTTTAATAAGTTTAATAAGTGTAATCATATTCCTTTTCCATGTGCATTCCCTCCTATAGGCGAAGGACCAACAGGAGGGACAGGACCAACAGGTCCTACAGGCCCCGGGGGGACCGGAATCGGTATAACAGGACCAACAGGTCCTCAAGGCATTCCTGGTATTCAAGGTGAACCTGGAGATCCTGGACCAACAGGTCCTCAAGGCGTTCCTGGTATTCAAGGTGAACCTGGAGATCCTGGACCAACAGGTCCTCAAGGCGTTCCTGGTATTCAAGGTGAACCTGGAGATCCTGGACCAACAGGTCCTCAAGGCGTTCCTGGTATTCAAGGTGAACCTGGAGATCCTGGACCAACAGGTCCTCAAGGCGTTCCTGGTATTCAAGGTGAACCTGGAGATCCTGGACCAACAGGTCCTCAAGGCGTTCCTGGTATTCAAGGTGAACCTGGAGATCCTGGACCAACAGGTCCTCAAGGCGTTCCTGGTATTCAAGGTGAACCTGGAGATCCTGGACCAACAGGTCCTCAAGGCGTTCCTGGTATTCAAGGTGAACCTGGAGATCCTGGACCAACAGGTCCTCAAGGCGTTCCTGGTATTCAAGGTGAACCTGGAGATCCTGGACCAACAGGTCCTCAAGGCGTTCCTGGTATTCAAGGTGAACCTGGAGATCCTGGACCAACAGGTCCTCAAGGCGTTCCTGGTATTCAAGGTGAACCTGGAGATCCTGGACCAACAGGTCCTCAAGGCGTTCCTGGTATTCAAGGTGAACCTGGAGATCCTGGGCCAACAGGTCCTCAAGGCGTACAAGGAATTCAAGGGGTACCAGGAGATCCTGGACCAACAGGTCCTCAAGGAATCCAAGGGGAAATTGGCCCGACAGGAATCGGTGCAACAGGCCCAACAGGCCCTTCGGGTCCAGCAGGTGGTCCTCCAGGACCAACAGGCCCAACAGGTCCTTCAGGTCCAGCAGGTGGTCCTCCAGGACCAACAGGTCTAACAGGTCCAACAGGTCCTTCGGGTCCAGCAGGTGGTCCTCCAGGACCAACAGGACCAACGGGTCCTCAAGGTCCTCCAGGATTAGAAGGTCCTCCAGGATTAGAAGGTCCAACAGGTCCTCAAGGAGTTCAAGGAATCCAAGGGGAGCCAGGACCAGAAGGTCCAACAGGCCCCCAAGGTAATCCTGGTTTACAAGGTCCTCCAGGATTAGAAGGTCCAACAGGTCCTCCAGGTAATCCTGGTTTACAAGGTCCTCCAGGACTAGAAGGTCCAACAGGTCCTCAAGGTAATCCTGGTTTACAAGGTCCTCCAGGAGAAAACGGCCCAACAGGTCCAACAGGTCCAACATTTCCAGATTCACGTCTCAATGCAAATAAAGCCTCTAGTACCCCTGTAATTATCCCATCTGGAGGAATAATTAATAACTTTACAACTGCTCAATTTGCAAATTTAAATTTTGATATTCCAACTGGTATAGTAACTATCACAATTCCAGGTGTCTATGTAGTATACTGTAGTATTTCTATTGCTTCATCATCAAATATACCTGCAGAATTTAAAATTGTTTTTAATAATAATCCTATTGCTCAAGGTTTTGAGATAGGAACTAGTACTGCCGGTAATGTAATTACTATGTTTGGAACAGTAACATTCAATAGTGGTGACACTATACAAATTCAAAATATTAGTGCAACACCATTAACTCTTGCACCATTTAGCCTTAGTCCCATTACAGGCTCTGCGTCAAATAATGTACTTTTTACTGTATATAGATTTAGATAAATTATGAACACTTATCTGAATCTAAAAAATAAAATGTTCCAAATCAAAAAAAGACACTTTAGGGTGTCTTTTCATATGTAAATGAAATAAATTATAAAATAAAAAACTTATATATGGATATCAGTAATTTGTAATACTCATTTAAAAAAACATTATATTTATCTCACTTAGATACTGTAAAATACTCTTCTATCAAGGCTATCAACTAATTTGACGTCTATTGTTAATTTTCAAAAAAATATTGATATTTTCATAGGATATACTGCTAATCTAATTGCTCTGCCACGTCGCCGGGACTATATAACGTCTTCATAGCGTTTCACCTCAAAAATATATTCGCTATAGCAATGATATACCCTTTTTCCTAATAATTCACGTATCACTTGTTACAAACTCTTTTTTTCTATATACAAGATTTTATGCAAAAAAAGAATAACGGGGATCCCTAGAATCCTCGCTATATCAACGATGTATAAAATCATGTATAAAAGATACATAGAAAGAAAGACAAGAAACCTTGTAAACACACGGATTCTGTCAAAATAATTGCTACCGATAATGAAGTGTTATGTTAACTCCATATGTATAGATTATTCATTTATTTTTCTTTCAAAAATCAATTCGAAATATAATATGAGTATTTTTGTCGATCCCCTCAAAAAGGAGGGAATAAATCAAACTATAAAAAAAGAATTCTATATCTTCTTCAGATAAATTTTATCTAGTTAATCTTAAAAGAATCCTTTCATCTAAAGTGAATAATAATGAATTATTTTTCAGGTGAATTATCTGATTATTATTTCTCCATTACCTAGATATTGGTAATATTAAATTCTCATGATATCTTATTTTTGAGGTCTATTAAATAAAAAAGGAGTGATAAGGAATGAAAAAATTATGTAGCTTTATTTTAGCTTTAAGCATTGCGTTCACAGCATTTTCTTTTTCTTCTCCAGCATCAGCAGCAGAAATTGACACAAATAAAAAGTATTCAATTGTTTCAAGTGAATTAGGATTGACACTTGGTTTCAAACGGACCCTCAGTAATTGGGACTATGTAAAACTAGGAACTGGAACACCTGTAAAGTTTCATCAAACTAGTTCTGGAAAATACAAAATTGAAATGCTTGAATCTAATTCTTCTGGATACCAATATTTCACTGTAAATACATCAAATTTATCTCCCAATAAATGGTATACCTACTTAGATACAGAATCTGCAGCTGATGAATGGGTATTAAATCCCGCAACAAAGAATGGAAAACAAGGATACACTCTATATAATGAACGAACTAAATCTAATCTATGATGGACTAAGGAAACTTTTAATTATGTATATTGGGCACGTATGTCCGAAAAAGGAGAAGTTTGGGTGTTAACAGAAGTCCAATAGAACATAGAAAGCATGCTATAAAAATAAAGACCTCATAAAAGCACATTAGTTTTTATTTTCATATCTTAAAAAAGTTAATTTCCTGCTAGTAAAATTAATAATATTCTTTAAGAATTTTAATATACATGCTCATCAACCTAAGAATATTAACTACCCTCAAAGTGAAAAAAACGTTATTCTTTCTAAATAAGCTGTCCACATGGGCAGCTTATTTTATTTTTTTGCATAGAAGGGGTTATTTTGAAAAATGCTGGCGGTACCCCATGCCCATCAACTTAAGAGTGTAAACAAACTGAACTTTCGTTCAGCCGGGTTAAAGCATTCTTAAAATAGAAGTATATTCTTAAAAATACGCATACCAAATAAACCCTAACGGGTTTCACTTTTTTAATTATGCAATTTTCTTTTGTTTTCTCAATCCATTATACTCATAGACAACACCCATAATATCAAAGACAGTCTTCTTCTCATATCTGTGAGATTTTCGTCCATTCTTCTGTAGAAGATGGAACAGGCGGATTAAAATCTTTGTTATTTCTCGGGTGTTTTGCTGTATGGTTCGATATAAAATGTGTAAATGATCTTGAATCATTCCAATTGCTTTATATTCACTTCATTCTTGTTTCTTCTTTTGTAAAATTAATTGTCGCATCTTAAACATAGTAGAAGAACATAGAAAAATGGCAATGAGTTTTCCATAAACATGGCATTCTAATCGCTCTTGTTTAATATTTTGCCAATGATGAATTTGAAATAGAGATTTCCATGTTTTAAATACAATCTCTATTTGCCAACGGAGAGAGTAAAAATCATGGATTTGTTCCATCGGAACAATTTCCCAAGGTGTATTGGTAACATATAGGTTCATACCAGCTAATCGTTTGCTTTTTTTCGAATATGTAATACCTTTTTTACTTTCCGTATATACTTGTTTTTTCATACGCTCACGAAGTTGTTTTTCTGTTAATCGATACATAATCAATCGAGTGAATAGCTTTTTATCCTTTCCAATATAAGCTTCTTTTATTTCATAGGACTGCCCTGGTTTTAAGGTAACCATAATGTGTTCTAGATCAATTTTGATGTACTGAGATTGTTTTTTTATTGTCCCATTTTGAAAGTATTCGGGAAATTCATTTTTGATATATACCCTATTGTTTAATTTAAGCCGTGATATATAATACACACCACGTTGATCCATTTGATCTAAATCATCCAATGAATAATAGCCTAAGTCCCGAATACATAGATCCCCAGGACGTAATGTCGCTAAACACTCTGTTCCAAAGGTTTTATCATTATTTTTTCCCGGTTCAATTTGAACATTTAAAAACTGGCCACTGTGTAAGTCATATTCTAATTGAATTTTTATACCCGCTGTTTGGGCACAACCACCTGACCCAGGGTACACACTAGCTAAATGTTTTGGTACCTGGAAAATCGTTGCATCTAAAATACGAATTCGTTGAAAATAAGCGATTGAAGCGCTTGGAATCACTGATGTTTCACAAATTTTACTTTTTAATAGTGCAGAGAAAATATGCTTTAAAAAGAAAACAGCTTTTTTATTGAAACGCTTATTGAGTCCTTCTGGACTCAAAAGTGTTCCTGTAACAGCATGAAGTTGACTACACAGTCTCACTAAAGAATCACTCGCTACTCGTTGACTGATCCAAACACATATAGTAGCTAAATCATGCCCTGAAAATTTACGTTTTCGTTGTACAAAACCTAGTTTTCTAGCAAGATTTTCTAAAAATGAAGGAGTAAGATATTCATATAATTCTTCAGAAAATAATTGTAATTCACTTTGAATCGAAAGACTCATAAAAAGCGTCATCCTTTCTGTATATTTTTACAAAAAGAATAACGCTTTTTTGTATTTGAGGGTATTAAAATCTCTTAAGTTGAGGGACATATAAGGTTAATTTTGTAAAAATATATTATAATGGATTTCAGAAATATAAAATGTTAAATGTATTAGAGGGGAGATATATTATGGCAACATTTATACTTGTACACGGTGCATGGGATGGTGGATATGTTTGGAGGGAAGTTGCAACACAGCTGAGAAAAAAGGGACATGAAGTATATACACCTACATTAACGGGACTTGGAGAAAGAGCGCATCTTGCACATCCGGGTGTAGGATTAAAAACATATATTCAAGATATTGTGAACGTTATTCACTATGAAAAATTAAAGGAAATTATTTTAGTAGGGCATAGCTATGCTGGAATGGTAATAACCGGGGTTGCAGATATTATTCCAGAATGCATTAAAAATATTGTGTATATTGATGCAATGATTCCAAATAACGGAGATTCTGTAATGGATATTTCTGGTCCGGAAATGTCTTCACATTTTATAGAAGAAGTAAAGGTTCATGGAGATGGATGGCGTATTGTTCCAAGAAATGCGTCAGATCAAAGAAAAGTTGCTATGCCGCTATTAGCATTTACACAATCAATTGAAATGAATAATTCGATAATGAATGAGATCCCACATACATATATAGAAATTCTTGATCATCCTGCAAATTGGCCAATGGCTCCTATTTTTCAAAGATCAGCTGAAATAGCAAAGGAGAGAAAATGGGATGTATATTCTATTCAAAGAGGTGGGCATTGGGTTATGCAAACAAACTATGAAGAATTAACTCTTATTTTAGAAAGATGTAGTTGATAACATAAAAGAATGTACATATGAAATTTGCTTAGTGTATATTTTCATTAAAATGCTGGTGGTACGTCTATTATGGATAATATTAAACCGGGAAAATTGCTAGACGTGACTGAAGTAGTTATTAAAAATCAAAAATAATCGTTGGACTTATATAATCTTAAAGGCTAAGGTATCTATGAAAATAAATTCTCACCGTTTGTAAAGGCTGTTCCAACTAATCAATAATTAAGAAGACTATCCCTATGCACAAGCAAGAAGATAGTCTTTTTTTTGAAAATCAAGTAACTGAGAAATAACGTTTTTTTACACTTGGGGATATTTCAAAATCTTAAGTTGATGGGCATGTGGCGTTACCCCTAGTATGTCAACGTAAAAAAGACACTTTCTATAGTGTCTTTTTTTTACGTTTCTAGATGAATACATTGACCACCACTTATATTTGGCAATTTTTATCGATGTCACCTGCGAACCAGTCGATGTTTCCCGTTTCTTCTTTTGATTCTTAAATGGTATTAACGCAAAATATTATTATAGAGATCTCTTTTTTGGAAATAATACACCTATGTTAGCATTTTACACTCTAAAATAAAGTCAATGTCCTCGCAAGTAGTATCCTCATTGTAAATACGTTCAATAACTTCTGCTGCATACTCTTTATCTTCATATGTTTCTGCTAATCTATTTAGATAGTTTTTTACAATTTGTATTGCTTCTTCCTGGTCTAGATTATTTTTCATTAATTCAGGGTTGAAATATCCCAATTCGTACACTCCTTTTCATTAATGTAATGATGATTTCTCACATATATAATGCAAATTGCATTACTTCTTCTTTCGCAAATTACTCCCCTTCTGTTGCTCCTTGTTTAGCATTTCCAATAAACACTAATCGGGGTACGGCAACGATTCCTTTTATTTGGAGCCACTTACAAAACACTCATTTTTAAAAATTTTTATGTAACTTTAGGAGATAACGCCGATCTTATCTATTTATATTTTTGGATTTTTGATACGAAAAAAAGTATCCCAAAAGGATTCTGCAATAGAAAATAGAAAATAGAAAATCAATAACAATAAGAAAATTACTTATCATTATAAATTTGTAATTTACCACCAAACTCCCTCTTTTACCGTATATGTAATTGTTACATAACTCTTATCATCTTCACCTGGAAGTTTAATGGTTTGATTTGGAGAACCAGATACTTTATTTTCTGGATAAGCTAAAATATCATCGGCACTGTATTCATCGTATTCTTTCACATCACCATAGAAAGTTAAAGAGTTTATTTCAGAATTTGTACATACCATAACGGTTCTAAATCTATGAGTAAGTATTGATGTGTGGTGCCTATTATATTTTTCTTGCCATACTAATATATTTCCATAAATACCCAGCTCATTATTTTTTTCTATATAAATCTCTCCATAAGGCCTTGGCATACCTGCATCATTGAAGCTTTCGTCTCCCTCATTAATAAATTTAATGTCCATTAGAACATGGAGGGTGTCTAAGCTATTTCTTTCAAGAAATTCAGGTATTTCATCTTTCGTACAATAACTTTGACTAGCTTTATAATTTCCATTTCTGAAGAGCATAAATTCATCTGTGTAGTATACATATTTCTCTTGAAAATCATCAGCATCAGCGTCATTGCGATTAAATTCAAATTTTGCAAATGTGACACCTTGTATTTCCTCCGATAACTTTTCTAGTATTGGCTCTAAAACCTTGCCTACCGCTGGTAAATTTTTATCTATAAATGCTACTAAAACAGAACCCTTTGCTTGGATTACTTTTTCCTCAAAGTTTTGAGTTGTTAGTTCTAATATATCATGTTTATTTCTTTGAGATTCACCCAGAAACTCCAACAATTCTTCTTTAGAACAAATACCAATTTTTTCGTTTATTATATTTCTATTTAAATAAATCCTAAGAATTAGTGGATCATTATTTTTCAAATCCTGTTCATTATTATAGATATATTTTGATCCATACATTTCTGTTCGGATATCCATATCTCTAAGCAATGTAACCTTTCCAATTTCCTCTTGTCTTTCAAAACTTATCTGTGTAAATGTAATATCTTGTACCTCTTCAGAAAGTTCTTTTAATATCGGTTCTATCTTCTTATATTCTTCAGGATTATTTTTATCCCAAAATGCGACAAATGTAACCTTCAAAAATGGTTCATTTGATGCTCCTAAAAAATCATAAAAAGTTTGTTCTACTATAGACATTATATATTCCCCCATTATTTTCATTTACCGTTCTATAAATTGTAAAACAATCTCTTTTAAACATTTTCAGCACTCAGGAATAATAATACGTATATTACGTGACCCTTTATATCACCATAAATGAAGCAAAAAAGTACTCATATGAGTACTTTTTTGCTAACTTGAATCACCATTTTACTGTTGAGCGGTTGCTCTCTCTATATTTTACCAAAATTATTCATATTAGTTATTGAGAAAAAACTAATGCACAAAATCAACACTAAATTTGAGTAAATAAATCCAAAATCGTACTATTTTATAAAAGAAAGTCAGGTATTATAATGCGCGAATACCTGACTTTCTTTTATTTTTAGTTAAATAACAATAAACATATTAATTCGTGCCAACGGAATTTTGTTTGAAAATGTATCTTAAATTTGATCCGATTCGTATAACTCAAATTTGTTCCCAATAACAGAACAATTACCGTCATTTTCATTAGACAAATATACGCTATCGTTATTAGGATTAGAACTAGTGACAAAATCGACACTCACTTGTGTAAAATCCTTTGAAGTACATGTTTTATTAGTATCTCCATATCCAAGCTTTGCAACACCACCATATACTGCTATATATGCTGTCAATGTATATTTTGTATTCGACTTTAATTTTACTTTTTGACTAATTTGACCTTTATTTAATATACCAATCCCTTTAGGTACTATTGAAATGTCACCATTTTCAGAGGGAGAGAGTGTCCAAGATGCAACAGGATTTAACTGTTTAAAATCACCATTTACAATTAAATTAGGAGCCTCATGTAATACAAAGTTATCTGCCCAAACCGTACCCTGATTACTAGTATTTGCACAGTACACAGAATCTTCTGTATTAAGAGGGCTATCACCAGTGCTAAATTTTACAGTGATTGGTGTGAAAGAAGTTGAATTACATGTTACATAGTTTTGTCCATATCCAATTTGCGCAGTAGTATTGGCATTGTCTACTTTCACATATGCTTCCAATTGGTAGTGAGTGTTCGGTTTCATTGATACTTGCTGACTAATTCGATCTTTTCCCTTAATTTGTGCTGCATTCGAATTAAACATCCCTTTCCCTTCTACAACAGTTACTCCCTCATCGGCTATCCAATGCGAAATCCCTCCGAATATAAAACTCGGATTCGCTATTAGATTTCCTTTTTCTAATGTGAGATCAAACAATTCAAAGTTATCTATCCAACTAGTACCATTACGACTTTGATAATATATACATAGATTTAAAGTGTCATCGCTTGTTTTAAATTCTAATTCAACTGGAGTGTATTGTAATGATGAGAACTCCTGATATTTCCAAAAGGGGCCGTATATATCTTGTATTCCAATTTCCCCTTTTGAGCCATCAGCATCTACTTTCCCATATGCTTTTAGTTTATATGTTGTATTTGGTTCTAAGTAGACGGATTGTGCAGCTTTACCATTACTTGCACCTAGATGACCTTTTAAAGCATTTGAACCATTCACACCTTCTCCTTCTGCAAGATCCATAGGTTCTATAAGTGACCAATTGTCCACCCCTTTTTCGAAATCTCCATTCATAAGCATATTCATATCCATTTGATCAGTGTTCTTGATGTGAGAATACATGATAAAGTTAGCATCATATTCTTTAGATAAGATTGTAGGAAGATAAGATTCACCACCAAAATTAAGTACTGCGTCAGTGGCATCAACATACGAAGCATTATCAGCATCCACACTTAAAAATAAAGATTTTAAAGGTGCCATGTAAAGATCACCCAATAAACCCATAGGCCATATCCCATAAGCGTTAACCGTATCCTCGCTTCCATCTAATGAAATTGTTTGTGTGCCCTCTTTCATTATCTCTCCAGTGTATGGATTATACGGAGAAAAATCAGCATCTATATAGGCATATACCTTAGGATCTTGGCTTTGATTATTTTTACAACCAAAGCCAATCCGAGTAATTAAAGTATTAGTTGCACCAGTCAATTTTCCTGATAAAGGAAATTTAACATACTTCATTCCTGGGTCCAAATAGTAATATGTGAACACTTCCATTAAATTATCGCTAATGATTTCTTCTACTGTTTCCGCATGTACTGAAAAGTTCTTATCCACCTTAGCTTGATAGGCTTTTGCTTTATATTCGTCACCATCTAAAATAAATTCTAAGCCGATAAACGCATATCCACCTTTAGCTTGTAGGTCAAAAGATTTTATCTCTTTTGCAACCGGTAGCTGATCAGCAATTCCTTTGACTTCAAGATAGGAGGAAACATTCTTATCTTCAATTAAGTTTATAAACAATTGATTTTGGTTTCTAATGCGCTCTTGCATCGTGATTTGATATTCAATTTGAGTAAGCCCTAAAACCTTTCTTGCAAAAGTTAAACAAAGATAAGCATTTATTTGTAACGTTGCTAACGATGAGTAAAATGTATAAAATTTTGCTACTGGTGTACCGAAATCTCCATATTGACTAGTATCATCCAATAAAACATCGGCAAAGGTTGCTAACGCGGATTTTTTATATAGATTGTCCCCCATTATAACACTGTGTAATGTATCCACTGAAAATTCAAAGCTATTCATATCTGTATCAACAATTGATTTTGCCCATTGAATAAGTTCTTGCATTCTATCAATACTCATTCCTTTTCCTTGCATATAATTTCTTGATAGAGCAAGAAACTTGCTATTCACATAAACTAACTTTTGAACATGGGGTGTGATTTCTATAATACTCGAATTCAGTACCACATTATCTTTTAGGTAATCAAGTTCTTGCAAAGCAAATGCCATCAATTGTAATAGTTTATCTACTTTTTGGTTAATCATAGATGTTTGACTATATACTTTATTTACCATAGAGCTAATTGCAGGTAAATACGTATTTAGAATACCTTCAATTTTTACAAGTTCTGTATTAATGGACTTTGAGAGCTCCAATTGCTCACCCGCTAAACTTCGAAGCTGTAGTAGTACGTCTTCGGAGATACTTTGATTTTCCATAATGTCATCCAATGTGCTCTGTATAGTATTCATTTGACCCATCATTTGTTGTAATAACTCTTGATTCTCTAATACAGCATCAAGAGATGAATCACCAGTATTAATTCCAAAAATTGTGCCTATCAGATCAGAAATGTTATTCATAAACCCGTATACACCATTAAAATCATCAATAAAGTCTGGAAGAGCTTTTAGTCTAGGTATCATTTTTGTAGTAACCATACTAAATCATCCTCTCAATATAGATTAGGAATTATACGGAAAACTGTAGCAATTTGTAAATCCCTAATATTTAGCCTACACAAAGATAAATTTTTTTGTAACTCCCTTATTTTTTTTATCAACAATTAACTGAATTTGATATACTTGTATCACCTATTTCAATTGAAGTAACTGGTTAATCTAAGCAAGAGAGGAGGACAATTCATATAACCTTCTCTCTTGCTTTACGTTTGTGAGTGGCTCCAAAAAGAAAGAATCGTTGCCGTACCCCTAGTATGGGAGATCATGAAGAACTAACGGAAAGATTGCCTATCTATTATGTAGTAACAGTGATAACAAAGCATAGAATCCCTTGTGGACTATTTTTTGCGTTTTTATAACTCCTACGGTACGTGAAATTTTGATTAATACTGATTTTTACTATTTGTTTTATTGCCAAAAATTCGTATAGCATTCTATAATAATTATATGTTATACTATATTTAGAAAATTTGTTACTATTGTTTATACTCTATTGTACGTAGCGTGAAGGACAAACCTTACGCCCAGTTAACTCGGGCGAGGTTTGTCCTTTTTTTTATTTAAAGGAGGAATTTACTATGAAAAAAATCTACAAAATCGGAGCAGTTATAACAACTTTATGTGTTATTAGTATCACGATCTTTACTTTAACTAAAAATGAATCTGTTAATCCAGAGACTATTACACCAAACAAAACAATTGTGTCAACTGCAGAAACAAAAGGATCACCCGAAAATATTAAAGATATTTCAAAAGAAGAATTAAAGCAAAAAATACAATCCCATGAAGAGTTTATTGCGTATTACTATCAACCAACTTGTCATTATTGTAAAAAGGCAGCACCAGATATCAATAGTATGTCAAAAAAGCATGATAGAACCATCTATCGTATTGATATCTCTATGCCAGAAAATCAAAGTGCCTTTCAAGAGTTCGACATTCCTGGTACTCCAGTTGTTGTAGCTTATAACAGAGGGGAAAAAATTGAACGACTAGAAGGTGCAGTATCAGCTGCTACATATGACGGATTCTTTGCGAGACGTAATTCGAGCGCTAGTTAATATAGTGCTCGTTTTTCTTTGTAAGAAAGGAGAATTTACATGCAACAAAACGTCCGTATTTATTCTTTAGACGCAATAAGAGGTATAGCCATACTATGTATCCTATTTGCTAATCTACCTACTATGACGGGACTAGATCCCTTTAACCAGGCCGGTTATTCCGGTACAGATAAAGGTATTCGTTTTTTTATAGATTTGTTTATACAAGCAAAGTTCTATACTATTTTTGCATTCTTATTTGGGGTAGGATTTTATATCTTTATAAAAAACGCGGAAGCAAAAGGATATTCAATGTATAAGCTGTTTAGCCGTAGATTGTGTATTTTGCTACTCTTTGGCTTACTCCACTTTATCTTTCTATGGTATGGAGATATTCTACACGCATATGCTTTAGCTGGTTTTATCCTATTGTTCTTTTATAAGCGATCTACAAAGCTTATTTTTATAGTCGGCTGCTTCTCTCTACTTGTTAGCTATACACTACATACTATTTTATTTTTACAAGCAGGTTCTTCTATTTCTGCAGTACCAAGTTACTATCAATATATGTTTACTGGTCACACTACCAATCACACTGTAAATCTATTTACACATTATTCACATCAAGTAAAAGCTCGTCTGTTCTTTTTAATGACCGAGGAATTCCAACAGTTACTAATAGGAATTCCGGAATATATAGGCATATTTTTAATCGGTTTATGGGCTGGTAAAAAAGATATTTTTAAAAGGGTACCGGAATTAATAAAGGAAATTAGATTTATCCAGTGGAGTTCGTTATGCATTTCATGTCTTCCCTCTTGTCCTATTATCTACTATTTTATAAAAACGGATGTCTATTACTCTCAGGATATTAAACTATGGATTCTATTTGGAGGGAAAACGCTAGCTATATTCTATATTTGTACTCTACTTAGGGTTTGTGAGAATAAAAAATATATAGAGCGGCTGCAACCCTTTATGAACGTAGGCAAGTATGCTTTAACGAATTACATTAGCCAAAGTATACTAACTCTTGTCATTCTTTCGTTGTACTTTAAAGATGTCTCACAGGCATATTACTGGCAACTATGTATCTTCGGGATTTTAATTGTCTTTGTGCAAATTATGTTCAGCAAAATTTGGAGTAAATATTTCCGCTATGGTCCCATTGAATGGATATGGAGAAAAGGAATTTACAAAAAGTAACCTATTTTTCACCAGTTTCATGCATTTAACTGAAAAAAATGATAAAATATCATATGAAAGATTAAAGATATATATGTGATTGTAAAATGATGTTATTAAAATTAAAGTGGTTCAAGTCAGAGGAAGGTACCTTAGGTGTCTTTTCTTTATTAAAATATGTATTTTAACAAACCTTAATACTTATGTATTAGATAATAATATTATTTAGTAAAAGGCATTTTTGAAGATAATAGCCAATAAAAAAAGCCCTAACAGGGCTAAATAATTTTCTTCATACCACATTGACGACATTCTCTTAGGAAGATGAAATCTTTAACGGAACTCTTAAACGCAGTATTGTCACAGTTATCACAACTACCACTAAATGATTTATCAAGACATAAATCCAAAAAACACTTAAAATATCAAGCTCCTAACATATTGTACATGACTAATATGTTAGGAACTTCTGTTTTGGTAATGAGTTTTGAAACTTAATTTGAATAGTATTTTTCTCTATCTGGATAGAAATAAGTAAAGTACCATAAACGGTCGTTTTCGGTACTTTTAGAGAAACTTAAAGAGATAAGACCCTGATTTCCTTACGCTAAGCAGGAAATCAAGGTCTTTTTATGTTCTTAAAGGCCGGAACGAATGATAATTGCTGAAAGTAAAGTTGTACTCACCTAGAAAATTAATATGCTCCCAACCAAGAGGTGAGATATGAGGAAGCAACTCTTCTCGATGTTTTCCAACCTTCTTCATATGTTCAATAGCTTGAGGTAGATACACAGCATTCCAGATACTGATTGTATTGATAATTAGATTTAATGCACTGGTGCGCTGTAATTGGTCTTGTAGTGACCGTTCTCGAAGTTCACCGTGTTTCCTGAAAAAAATGCGCGTGCTAATGCATTCATAGCTTCTCCTTTATTCAACCCCCTTTGAATCCGCCGGCGTAAAGTTTCGCTAGAAATATAGTCTAGGATAAACAGTGTTTTTTCAATGCGTCCCATATATCCAGTTATATATATTCAAGTGGCTTTTTCACAAAAGAATCATAAAAAACTCTATCTATAGATAGAGGGTATTCAAAAAAATCATCTTTTAGATAGATGTTCTAGAATATTAGGGATGTTACAATCCTCCAGTAAGTAAGTAAGTAAGCAAATAAACAATATTTTATATTTTATGGAGGTTTTAATTTGAATACTCAAGCTTGGATAATGATTGGTGCATTTTTAACAATTGTATTATTAACACAAATCGGAAGAAAAGTATTTACAACCACAAAGGCTGTATTGCCATTTATTCTTTGTGGTATAAGTGTTTATTTATTCCTCGAGGAAATACCTACCTCAGGTTCAAATATGACCGCACTCATAATCATGACAATGGTCGGCATGATCATGGGAAGGCTAATGCTTTTTACAGTGAAAGTAGAATATGGTTCTGACAATAAGGCGTACGTAACTGCTGGTATTCCTTATTTATGTTTATGGATTATTGGACTTGGATGGCGTGTCGTATTAGCTTATGTAGCGACAGACTGGTATCCAAAACAATTTGTAGATTTCATGGTATCGAATCAATTGGATTTTAATGTTATAGCTCCTGCTTTTGTATTTTTTACAATTGCGATGGTAGTTATTCGTACTATTGGAATTGTGATTAGGATACAAAGATATAGAAAAAATCAAAAACAAATTAAAGAAATAGGTTAAGAAAAACAACTTCTTTTGTATAATGAAGTAGGTAAAACAAACACACTATAATACCTACTTCATTATTCTTTTAATTTCAGATTCTAGATGATATGCATTAAAGGAATTTAGCTCAACTATGAACGATTATAATTGGGAGTTGTAAATTTCCAGCCTTTAAATCAAGGAATGGATATTCATCTATAGCCAAAAAATATAGAAACTAAACAGTAAGGTTGGGAGGGAATAAGTACATGGAAAAAATATTTTTAAAAATGATGGATAGTCATGCAGGAAATGCGATAGGAAGCATCTTAATATGCGTATTTTTTTATAAAGGTTTCGCGCCTCATGGTACCTTTGCAATATGGGTTTGTAGCGTTTTTGTAACAGTTTATCTATGGATGTTGTATTCACCAAAATCTTGGTGGAATGCAAGGAAGTACACTTTGTTTACGAGTATATTAATAAGCATATCATGTGTATTATATTTTTCTCATCCGAATTTTCCAAATTATGCGTTATGGCCACTCTTAGTTTTTCTTGCCGCTGCAGAACCCAAGTGGACACGAGTAACGACAATTTTAGCTGCTATAACGGGGATGGATATTATTGTATTTGCATATACGAATGAATTCCCTTATCAAGAAACATTAATTATTATTGGACTCTATGTCTCAATCCGAAGTACATCCAAGCTAAGAGACGCATATCAAAAAAATCAAAAACAACTAATAGAATTAGACGAAGCACATGCTGAACTACAAGAAACAACGGTATTTTCTATGCGATATGCAGCTTTTACGGAAAGAACAAAAATAGCAAGAGAGATTCATGATGGACTTGGACATCAAATGACCTCACTTATTATTCAATTACAGGCTCTTAAGATTATGTTAAGGAAAGATCCTGTTGCTGCCCAAGATCATGTTGAAGAACTTTTAAAGGTGGCACGAAAAGGAATGGAAGAAATCCGAGTTGCTGTTAGAGAATGGACAAGTGATGAAAAAGATCTCGGGCTTACTTCATTAAAAGGATTGATTTCACAGATTCAAGCAAATTCTTTATTACAAATTGAGTTCATTCAAGATGGAAATATAACAGAGTGGACGATAGAGGAAAGTACAATTCTTTACCGAATCTTACAAGAGTCTTTAACAAACGTCTTACGACATTCTTATGCAGATTCTGTCATTGTAAACGTAACAGAAATAAATGGAGTAGTAAAATTTACAATTGACGATAATGGTATATATACAGGGGATAAGCCATTAAAATATGGCTTTGGACTCAATGGCATGATAAAACGCTGTAAATCAGTTGGAGGTAATTGTTCCTTTTTTCTAAATGAACCAAAAGGACTTCGAGTTGAATCCACTATTCCAATTCAGAAAAATGGAGGAGAAGTATGACAGAAAAGATTCGTATTGTGCTAGCTGATGATGAACCATTTGTTCGAAAAGGCCTATGCTATATTATTGAAATGCAAGATGACATGGAGATAGTTGGGGAATGTAAAGACGGTAAGGAAGCAATTAAAGTGGCTTTAGAAACTGCACCAGATATGGTAATTATGGACATTCAAATGCCTGACTTATCAGGAATTATGGCTACTAAAAACATTATGAGTATATTACCAAACACAAAAGTTGTCCTATTAACAACATTTGATGTACAACAATATGTCTTAGATGGTATTCGAGCTGGTGCAGTGGGTTATATATTAAAAGATACTGAAACGGAGGAAATGCTAGATAGTATTCGATCTATGAATAGAGGGGCAATGATTTATAATAGCACGACAGCAAATCAAGCTTTTACACAATTTATAAAACACGATAATACTGATTATAATTTAGCTGGCGAAGAACTTGAATATACGGAAACTCTAACTAAGCGGGAGATTGAGGTTTTACAATTATTAGCTTATGGAAAACAAAATCATGAAATAGCTAAAATCCTTTATGTTTCCGAAGGGACAGTCAAAACTCATATCCACAATATTCTTCAAAAACTAGATGTAACAGATCGTACACAAGCAGCTGTAATGGCAATTCGAAAAAAAATTGTAAAGTGATATCTGCTGTATGTAGTAAAAAGAATGAAATTTTAAATGAACATATTGTTTTTCTAATTGAAATTAAACAGATTATAATAAAAAAGAAAGAGAGTATAGCATGGATAATACAACTTTGCTCTCTCCTTAACTACAAATTTTCTATCAAAAAATCTGAAGTATAACAATTATTAAGTTCATAGTAGCATGAACGACAAATGATACTAGTAACCTATTAGTACGTACATATATTGCCGCAAGTACAACTCCAATTAAAAAATATCCAAATACAAAAGGAAAATCAAAATGCATGATTGAGAAAAACAAGGAACTAACTAATATACACCCAATTTTATTAAATCTACGGCTCAATATATTTATGGCCGCGTAACGAAATACAAGCTCCTCAACTAGCGGAGCAAGAATTACAATTGATAAAAGAGCAAGAGGAGAAATTGCTGCCGATTCAATATTACTTGATGTATTTACTGATTGTGTAGTTAAGTGAAATATACTTTTATCCAAAATACTACCAATTGTCTGCGCTAAGAATACTGCAACTATTCCTACTAAAATCCAACCAAATGATACTCTTGAAAATTTAATCGATAACTTCGAATCATTCATCACTTCTTTCTTATATATAAGAAAGAAGAATATTAATATGAGTGAAAATCCTATTAGTTCCCAATGAACAAGCAGTTGCTGAATTGCTTGCTGTTGATTCCCCTGAATATCATACCAGCCTGTCTTCGCTAGCAATTGTACTCCTATTATTCCAACAAATTGAGTCATTATAAAATATATGAGTATGATATAACCTGATTTATGTAAATTACTATTATTCATTTTATTATATTCACCTTTCACTTTTAGTGTCTTATTTATTATATATATTGATTAAATGATAATAAAACAAATGTTTATGTACTAACAAACGTATTCAGGCTGCTTGCAAATGTTTTAACCCAATCTCTAACGCGCCTGTTCCTCCAAACCCCTGATTAAATAAAAGCGGGACATCATACTTCTTTGCGTATTCTTTTGCTACATCAATAGACACATGGCCACATGCACCTTTCTGCACGACAATAACATCATATTTTTTTATGACACTACGAAACGTTTTCTTTACACCACCATGATTTTTCCCATCATGAAAAATAACCTGACAATCTCTTTTTTTCGCTAATTTCTCTAATGTTCTACCATTTGAACCACCTAAAACTAAAATTGTACTCATTTCCATTCACTCTCCACATCTTTATTTTTTTTATATGTACTTGGTGATACCAATAATACGATTGTGCATATTAAAATATTCAAGAATATCACACCTACTATCAATACAATTGCGAATACAGGTAATAAAAGCATGAAAATAAAAGCACTTACAATCAAGCAGATAAATATAAATCCGTTGCTCATGTCTTCATAACCATCTAAGCCTGTTACAATATCTAATCCGTGCATCCAGACCGTGATACTATCCCAATTCGTAATTAATAAGTATCCACCACCCACTAGTAAAGCCCATCCGAATAATGTCCCTAAAAATCCTGATCCTCTTCCAGAAGAATATCCTGCAAAATAGTTTGCTGCTATCCCAAATAACATTCTCATACTATTTACCTCCATATCTATTTCATATCACTGATATATATAAATTTTATTTAACCATACTTTCATTATACCAGAAAATTATGAATATTCAATAAATATTTTTAGGTACTCCTTATTTTTAAAAAAAAGGGTTGTGATTTTTATTCACAACCCCGATTTTTCATTTAATCCACAGGTACTTCTTCTTGTCCGTGTGGTATTTGTTCTATTGGTGTTACAATTTGTGCATATCGATTTACTTGTATTTTAAATTGACGCGGTTCAAGGAAATTCACTTGTTGAATTTGGACTTCAATGTGGTACGTATCTACTTTTTTTCCACGTTCTATTTTTGTAATACGAGCATTATAGAATTTATCGCCATGCAGGAAATATCGTTGTACAGCTTCTGTAGCAAGCATGCGCTCATTACTTGTCATTTTCATTGGCTCAATACCAAATCCAGCCTTTGTAAACAAATACGGGACATCATAACTACTATTAGAAATTTTTAGTAGTAAATCCTCTACTGTTTTTGTTTTCGCGATATATTCTTCTTTTGTATCAAATCCCTTTGGCTTATCTCCAAGCATCTCTATCTCATCATGATTTACTTGCTCTTCCTTCTGCTCTTGTGATTTCGTTATATAATGATTCACGGTATTATAAGCCGCAACACCTAACACAAGCACAACGATTCCAAGTATAACTAAATACTTTTGTGGAAGATTTGCTAATACATTCATTACTTTCTTCATTTTTTCACATCCTAAATCAGTCTATAACATTACGAATTTGCGTCATATGTTGACCTCTTGCTGTGTAGTTTAGACCTGTAATTTGTACACCTTTATTATCACCAATATGAATCATTTTTTGATTCCCCATATAAATTGCAACATGTCCTGGGTTTTCAAAGAATATAAGATCCCCTGGTTGTGCATGATTTATATCCGGTACCTGTTTACCTTGTCCCACTTGAGCACCTGTCCAATCTCCAAGTTGGACGCCTATACTTGTTCTAAAGACATACTGCGTAAATCCTGAGCAATCTGAAGTACCACCTGGTGGATTCCGATCCCCTAATACATATCTTACTTTTCCTTGACCGAGCCATTTTTTTGCTTCTGCTAATACTTTTTGTCGTTTGTCATTCGTCATGATAGGAGAACCACCTGATGATAATCCTGGATCATCATTTTTCTTAAAGAATTTCATTGGATCCGTTGGTTGGTCGTTAATACGAATTTGGAAATCTAAATGGACAGCGTAGCCATTCATATTAAGTAAACCAATATCTTTATCATAGTTTGAACCGCCCATCTCTCCAATAATTTGCCCTTTCGTAACCATAGTTCCTGGTGCAACTGATATTTTATTCAAGTGTAAGTAACGAGATACAATACCATTTCCGTGGTCTACATAAACACCTAAACCACCACCATTTACATTTCCTGTTTGGGCGGTTACAATACCTGCTTCCATTGACCAAACAGGGTCTCCAGCTTTTCCAGCGGTCATAGCCCCAATATCTACAGCATTATGTTGCTTCTCATTTCGAACTGCATCAAATGTATCTGTAATACGACCTGATTTTGTTGGCCATTTCCAACCTTTATCGGAAATCCATTCGCCATCCCCGGACGCTACACAACCTAAATCCTTGTAATATTTCAAAACTTTAGAAACGTACGTATAATCCCCATAACACGCATTTACCTTGGTTCGGAAGTTATTAGGATCGGAGCAACCAGCTGGGTTTAAATGATTTTTACTTCTTGAGAACTCAATAGCTGTTTCCTCTGAATAGCCACCCTTTGCTAAAGCATAGTTTATGAAGCCTGAGCCAAAATTATAGGACTGTAAGGCAAGGGCTATGTCTCCATTCGCCTTTCCTAATACATCTTTAAATTCTTGTACTCCAGCTTCAATAGAAATATTTGGATCTTTAATGCAACCCATACGCGCATTTCCTGTTATACCTTTACAAGATGGACTTAAATCTCCATAATGCCCTTCTGATGCTTGCATTGGGTCATTTCCTGCTCCACCTGATTCCTGCATCATTTGAGCTGCCAGAATACCAACATATTGAGCAACACCATGTTTTTCTGCCATCTCTTTAATTTTAGGAAGATACCCTGTTACCTTTTCATTAAGATTGACAGGTTCTCCTCCTGGACTCACAGCACCTACACACATACCGCCAATAAATCCACCAGTTGGCGCAAGATGTCCATACGTTGCCTCTAACATCCCGGCTTCTAATATCTCACGAGCACGCTCTTTTTGACTCTTACTAAACTTTGCGAGTTCCATGGCTTTATCTAGCCCATGAGAAGAAACTGTCACTTTTTTACTACCACTCGCATTAATCTCATCTATTTTTTTCTTAAAATCTGTATCTCCTAATATCTTTTTTACATCCGGTCCGGAGTAACTTTCAGATTTGGTTTTTTGCATCTCCTTTTTCTTTTTTTCACAAGGGCCATTCGGTCCTGCCTCACATACCTCTTTTTCCGTATATTCTTCATATTGGATATCCAAGAAGTATGATATAGCATCATGCGGATCTTTACCAGTTAAATCATTATCGTATCGCGCCATGTCAAAGGCGACAACCTCTTTCCAATCAACATTCAGAGCCATTGAGACTTCCATATATTTTTTAACTTGTTCCTCTGTTTTCGTATCATCATCGGTAAAAGGTACCAAAGAGACTAAAATCACACACACAGCAATAATTACTCCCATAATCAAAGCGGCAGGTACTCCAACCGCCGCTATAACAGCACCCACAATTTTTAGTATACCTGCTTTTAGCATTTTGGCAGCAGCTTTCGCTGCCGCCCTTCCTGCTTTACCTGCCATTTTCACCATTTTCCCGCGCGCTTGCATCCCTTTTTTCTTAATAAAGTGTGAAGCTACATCTTTTAACGGGTTACTTTTTTTCTGTTCATTTGGATCGTTAGGATTTTGACTCATAGACTTGTCACTCCATACTTTCCATTTTCATTATTTCTTCTTTTTCGCTGTGCTAAGCGAGGGTTTGGCGCAAAAGGAATCAGATTTTGTGGATCATGTTCTGATAAATTTAGCTGAGTCTCTTTACGTACGATTTCGTCCGGTGTATGTGTTACCAAGATTTCTTCTCTTGGATTAATATTGCTATCCTTTACTTCACAACTTCTTTCAATCCTTTGATTTACTTGTAGTCGTGTATCTCCTTTTCCAAATGGTGAAATCCGTGAAACCGTGCCATCTGTAGTGGTAGCCACCATATAACTGCGATCTCTTTCTACCACCATTTGTACGTTTTGATAGCCCCCTTGATTTAAGTCAGACATATAGAAATTCCCATTGTCTACCTTATGATTTACCGTAAGTGGCGGTTCATTAAATGCTGATTTCTGTTGTAAAGGTCTTTGATTTTGATTTCCTACCAATTGATTTGGGTTTATATTAAAATCACGACTGATACTAATTTTGCCACCACTTGAATCTTGGGTATAAGCTGGCGACTCTATAATACCACTCTTGTACGGCTTTAATTGTCCACCAGAAATATTTAAATCTTTATAAACAGCTTGTCCCTGGTGAACGCGACTATCTCCACTACCATAACGGGATACAACTTGCGTCATACCACTGGAATCTTTTGCTTCAATCCATGATTTATTATTTGTCACAACAAGGCGCACTGCCCCTTCAGTAACGGATTGCTTTCCAGTAGCATCCGTTGTTGTTGGTACCATTCTCTGAATCTCTTGAATTTCTTTTGCTTCTGTTTGAACTGCTTTATTATAGGGATTATGTTTACTTGCCATACGTGCAGTAGCTTGGTAAGCACCTGCACCACCGATTACACCTGCTGCATAGCTTAATCCTTTCGTCACATTGTAATGGCGTTCTGCTGCGTTACCTCCTAATGAAGTATGAACAGCAGCTGCAGTTCCGCTTATCACTCTTTGTACTGCATTTCCACCAGCTTGCTGAACATTGTCTGACGCATTAAAGTATGCTTTTGAAACATTCTCTAGTGCATTTGTAGGCATAAAATGTTTGACACCTTCCATCACACTCATGCCAACCTTCGTACTTTGCTGTGTCATACGTCCCACAGCTGAAGTTGGGATAGACATTTTGCCGGCACTTTGTGCAATACTTGCTACACTAGCTGACGCATCCGCATACGAGTTCTCAATTTCAGAAACAGACAGATTTCCTGCACGTGCCATACTAGCTTGCGTTTGCGTAGCTGCAAACACAGCTTTATTGATTGCACCACCTGTCGCAACACCGTGTGAACGAACACCTTGAATCGCACTAGTAATTCCAGAACCTACTTGTTGACTCACTGTTCCAAGACTAGCATGACTTTGTAAACCTTTCGTCAATTGCGAAGCAAAGGCACCTTTATTAATATACGATTGATTATGTAGACTCTTACCACTCGTATCTTTTGCCTGTACGGGCATTGCTCCCGCTTGTACCGCCGCTTGCTGAGCGACTGCTTTAAATTCATTACCTTTATCATTTAAATGAGATTGCCAAGCTTCTACTTTTTGTGTTTGAGACATAGTTGGAGACAAGTTTTTCATAAAGTTTGCTTTGTTCTCCGCTGCATATCCTTGTTTAAAGGATTCTGTAGATGCTTGTACTAAGTTCCCGACATTACTTACATCTTTTTGTTTCTGGTTTCCATATCCATTTGCTAAACTGTGTGTTTTCACACCATTCACAGCTTTTTGAATGCCTGCAGAACTAGATACACCCATTGCATTTACATTTGGATTGCTTTGTAATTGATGCGATAGCTGAGAAGCAAATGCATCCTTATTAGCATAACTAGTACCATCTTGTTGTTGCACAATACCTGCCTGTTCTGCAGCTTTCTGCGCATGATTTTTAAATCCTTGAACTTTTTGACTCAAATGTTTGTTCCATGCCGCATCTTTTTCTTGTTGTGGTACATCTGCAGGAAATTGTTTCATAAATCCTGCCTTATGATCTTCAGTATATGCCTTTTTAAATGCAGCAGTGGAAGCTCCTACAAGAGCACCAACCTGTCCCATGTTTTGATGGCCACTTTCTAGTGTTTCTCCCTGCACACCCTCTACTGCTTTTCCTACTTTTCCAAGTGCCAGTTGAGAAGCAAACGCATCCTTATTCACAAAGGACTTATCAAATAGATTATTCCCTTGCTTATCTTTTGCATCAACTGGCATTGCACCAGCTTTTGTTGCAGCCTGTTCTGCATGGTTTCTAAATCCTTGTACTTTTGAGTTCAGATGGTCATTCCATTTTTTCTCTTTATCTTCCGCTGACATATTTTCTGGTAATTGACTCATAAACGCATCTTTATGGTCTGCCTCATATCCTTTTTGGAATGCGTTAGTCGCAGCGTTGACTAAATCTCTAGCGTTTCCATATGGTGTAGCGTTTTTCTTCATATTTTGTAAATCTTGTTTCCGTTGATTTTTGAAATGAGACATTTGATCACTATTTGTTTTTGCTACTTTTTTAGCAATCTCTGCATCGGATGCACCAGGGAATGCTTGTTTCAAGCGACTTCCAACTGCAGAATCTGGATTATCCGCTTTCCAAGATTCAAAATCTTTTGTAGCTAAATCCTGTGCAATATCTTCATCGGTTAGTTCTGGATACGATTCGCCATTTAGATTTGAATACGTGCCCACACCCTTCTTCACACTGGAACCAATATGTTTCCCTAAGCCTACGGCTCCTTCACCCAATGCAGCAACACTTCTACCAGCCACTGCACCAGGAGCAGCACCTAATGCACTTCCAACTTGCGAGCCTACTGCCATCGCTCCCGGTCCAAGACCAGCTCCCGCTGCCATACCTGCAAGTCCTGTCGCCGCTTTACCAATTGAGCTTCCAATTTGACCTGCTTTTAACATACGAGCTGCACGAGATGTTGTACCAACATCTGTCCCTAAATTCGCTCCTAATGCATTTTTCGGGTTATCAGCATCTTCTTTTGTCTTTTCTTTATCCCCTTTATCATCAGGTTTTACTTTTGAATTACGATAGTCATCACGAACACCTTTAACCAGTCCAGCCACACTTGCTAAAGCACCCATACCCATCATCGTACCTGCTCTATGAATACCACCTGATGCATTGATGCTAAGGCCGATAAAGCTTTTTACAATCTCACCAACTGGGATAAACATCGCAAGCAATACTAATTTTATGATAGGATTTTGTGCACCACCAATAAGTGTAATGACTAACCATAGGGTAATTGCGTGGATCGCTTGGATTAATACCGCCCCCATAAACTCACGAATCCAATATAACGTTTGTTGTTTCTTTTGTGGAAATAACCACATTCCTACCATTACAGGGCCTAGTAACATTAATACGTACAGTGTCACCGCACGCATTAAATAATAAAAGTTTGCCCATATCATTAATCCAGCTTCAATAAATAGTCCAAATATGATAAACATATAATCGTTTTCATGACCTTTCATTGAGAGCTCTGTAATTGTCTTATAGTCAGACAGTCCAGACTTTAACAAAGGTATTTGTTGATCTGGGTTGAAATTCCCGTTATTTACTCCATTTATCGCTTCTTTAAATTCCAATGTAATCCAAGAGTTTAGATCAAATACAATATTATAAAAGAAATCTAAATGCCAGAGGCAAATCGAGATAATCATTAAGTCTTTTGCATATTCAATTAATGCCGTCCGATTATTTGGATTTATCGCTGTTGCTGAATATTTTGCCGCTGTAACAACTACACTGACGAGGACACAAAAAGCAACAAATTTAAACATCACAGGCATACCGGTATCTAATACATTCGTAACCGCATTCTTTTCATATAAAAAGTCTAGATTAGCATTATCTCCACCAAAGACTAGAACTGGAATAGTATCCATAAATCCATAAATAGGCGCTAGGAGGGTCTTTACCATATGGATAATAAGACCACCGACCCAATCTATTATTTTCTCAAGCATATTTTCACCTTCCTCTTCAAAGGTACACTATTACCCTGCGTACCCTTGTACTTTCTTCATGTTATTTAAAAGCTCTTGCAGTACGGCTTCATTTGATTCAATAAACATCATTTCTTTGTCTGATGGATCTGTTTGAATCCAAACAGAACTATCTCCTATGCGGAAAATCCCTTCACCTTTCCCTGGATTATTGAGAATAATGTCAAGCTCACCAGCAGTTAAGTTAAAGTTCTCTTGAATTTTTTTCTTATCAATCTTATTTTGCTCTAAGAAGAAATAAGAGAAAGTAGATTGTAAGATACCACGTGCTTTTACATTTTCTAAAATACGAACAAAGTCCTGACTTGCCCAACACATACCGGCATTTCTTTTACGTGAACGACGTGCTACTTTTTCTAAGAAGTTAACAGTTTGTTCATAGTCGATAAACTGCCACATCTCATCCACATATAACACTTTTCGTTTGATAGCGTGTTCTGGACTCTTAATCCAATGCTCCCAGATATAGTTCAGGATAACGTGGAAAGCGATTGGCTTTAAAAATCCTTCTTCTAAATGACTAATATTAAAGTTAACAACACGTGATTCGTTTAATTGTGTTTCCACACCACGGCCAAAATGACTTTGTCCATCAAATAATGGTTTTGAACCATCACGTAAGAACGGACGAATTGCGGCAATTAACTCTTCTGCTTTCACATCATCTCCATGGTTTTCTACAATTACATCGTAAATTTCTTTTAACTCTGGCTCTGGCTTTCTCACTTGAGACTGAATTAATTGTCCATCTACCTTCTTCACTTCATCGGTATATAAAGATGAAGGGTGAGAAGTAATACCATGTCCCTCAAACACTTCACGAATCGCATCTTCTAGCATCGTGCGTTGGAATACATTTAATCCAGGTTGATCAAAGTCTTGCCCGCGAATAATAATGTCAAAGAATCCTAGTATTTCATTGATTTTCTCTAAAATTGGTACAAATCTTACATACTTCACGCCATCACGTTCTACGAGTTCTTTCTTATCGTATTGTTCAAGTGCTTCTAGTTCTTCATCTTTATCTGTAATTTGAAGTTCTGTTACTGCAATTGCACAAGGATTAATAATGATATTACTTTCAGGTGAAATATTTAAGTTAATGCCACCTAGTCGTTTGGTGATTTTTACGAATTCTCCCTCTGGATCTATGATCATCGCATGTGTATCTGCAAGTGATGTTTCACGAGCTAGCTTCATTTTTAAAAGTAAACTTTTACCGGAACCTGAAATCCCTGTCACACCAATGTTATAGTTTGGTGGACGATAATCTGCGTTACCAAATGAATTTAAAAATTCTACTTGTCCAGTAATTTTGTTCTTTCCTATTGGTATACCACCGTTAAATCTTCCGGATCCTGATACAAAGGGGGCAAATGTACATAAAGCACGTCTATCGATATTTCGGTATGTATCTTGCAGAGTATTTGGTGCACCTAGTGGCATAACCGCTTTCAAGCCACTCTTCACACGATTCCAAGTACTCGCTATTTTAAAGTGAGAGGCTTGCATTTCATCTTCGATATACTCACATAAAACATCTAATTCTTTCTTTGAATCAGCATACGCAACCGCCATCGTACTTACCATATAGGAGTCATTTTCATTAAATTGAATTTCATCCATTAGATTGTTTGTATCCTGAATTTTTGCATCTAAGTCTTTTTCCTGGTCAATATTTCCGCGTGTACGTTGGAAGGAAAGGTTCGAACGTAACATTGTTAGCTGCATATCTAACGATCGCATCGCTTTTGCTTTTGGCTCTTTATGAATATCAATCATGACATCAACCTCTCCAGCTGAAGTTAACATGTTCAGCCAATTGGTCTGCATCATACGAGGGTATCCATCACGTGGAATATAAAATGGACGGAAGAAAGTATTACTTCCTAAAGACTGCTTAATTACCCCATAGTCTTCTGCATCAATTTTCATTCCTTCTGGGGCAATGACATCAAACACAGTTGTTTGATTGTCTAATTGAGGTGGAACTTCTTCTTGTTCGTGCTCTTCCTCTTCTAGTTCCAATTCATCATTCTTTTCAGCTTCTAATTTCTTTTTTTCTTTTTTCTTCTTTCCAAACAATTTCATACTTATGCCACCCCATTATTTGATTTTTCAGCTTTTTCTCCCGCTAGAACTTTCTTCATTAACTCTAGTTTTCTCTCATTTGTTTCACTTGTTGAATACAGAGAGAAGTTCTCATTTTCAATTAAATCTTGGAAACGTGCTTTCACCGCTTTACGACGGTTAAACGCTACGTATAAGAGTTCTATTAATTTATCTTTCGTTAACATTTCTACACTAATTTTTGCTTTCGATAGTAGATTTCGGGAAGCATTATAGCGACGATATAATTCGTTAAACGCTTTATCTACAATTTTTTCTTCCAATTCTTCCTCTGTATCAGCTGTAATCGTACTAATATCAACTTTGTATGGATAAATTAAATATCGCTTTTGTTCATATCGTGGCTGCGAACGTTGCCAATACTCTAAGTTGTCGATAACTTCTTGCCCATAAAGTACTGTCTCTGGTGTAAGGTCCTTCGCACCTTTCATTGTTTCTGTCATTTTTCGTACAGGATCTGTTAAATCTACAAACTTACTTTGGATATATACCTTCGTATTAAATTCTAATGTGGTTAACCATGATTCAATCTTGATATCAATCGCTTCTTGTTCCGCATTTGAAAGTAGGTAATAGTTTACTGGGTGTGCCTCCGCGATTAGGACAAACGTGTCATCATGATAACGAATCATATGATTTTCAACTTCCTTAATGTCTTCTACAAAAGCACTAAAGAAATCCACATTATCCTCATCAATTTCCTCTGTAGCAGGCGTATTCTTTTTATTTTTCTTTCCATTTTTTTCAGCAGTACGTTTCTCTACACCGCCCTGACTTTTCCCCTTTTTCTTAATATTAAATAGCGGTTTTCCATTCATTTTCCTATAAAAGAAAAATCCTACAATGGCTACCACCGCAAAATATATCATTTCTAACATCTATAAATTCTCCTTTACCCATGTAATTGGCTCGTACCCTTTTCTCCAATTTCCTTTTTCAGAATGGCTACGCATTTTGATAAGTAAAAATTTATCTAAATACATGTGTTGTTTTTCTTTATAAATAAAAGCAAACGTTATTACAACTACTACTGTTGGTATTGCTAAAATTAAGCAAATAAAAAAAGCTACAGCCGCATTAAAAGGCGCAAATAGCCGCCATAAAAATGGTACATATAAATAAAGGGATGCTCCGCCACCCAATAGATAAATCAATTGGCGTTTGCTCAGCACACCTAATAGTGTTTTTTGTTCCGAAGTCATATCAACAGGAACAGTTACTTTTCTCATTTTGTTTCCTCCCTTGTATAAGAGAAGCTCTCCCCAAATAGAGGAGAGCTTTTACAAACTCTTATGTTAAATTTTTGTAACCCAAGAAGCGATGTCGTATGCTTTGATCATGACAAAGCCTCCAATTGCCGCACAAGCTAAACCAATCATGGCTTGTGTACGGTTTTCAGGGTTTTTACCTTGTGCACCAGATAGTTTAATAGCCGCAAATACAACGCAAGCTGCTACCCAAATTCCTCCAAAACCAATTAGTGTTGTTACAAGGGTATTCATGCTTTTTTGTACAGTGGTAGCATCTGCACCAGTGGTGTGCCCAGTAAGCCCCCCCTCAAAACTAGTTTTTGCCAGCAGAAAATCTCCTACTGATGTTGTCATAAGTTTTGCAGACAACCAATTCAACATAATTCCTGCACCTCCGGGTGTTTTTGCTCGCAAAACGCAAAAAGACCCCAATATACGCACACGTCCCCTAAGGACATGGCGCATATTGAGGTCTTCTCTTATATGCGAACTGATTAATTTTTTATTTTATTGTTAAATCATATTACATTTATATTATAGCAATACGATTTCTAAAATACAACCCCTTATTTCTTCTTATTATCTTTTTTTGGATCGTACCATACCATTTGAATTTGAAATATGTCACTGTCCTTAAGACCTAAAACTTGCATTTCTTCTTTCAATGAGCGCCATGATTCTATTTTTATCGATTTTGTACTTTTGTCTCTAAGTGTATAAACATGTACATAATATGCTTCTTTTTTCTTTTGCATAATAACCTCCATTTTACAGAAGTATAACTAATTGTATATCTATATAAAAATTACATAATTAATAATTACATTGCTGGGTAATATACCTTAATCAGTCTGCTATTCCTTTATAATATACCATTACCAATTTTCAGGAATTAACAAACCATTCTAACACATATACAAAATTAAAATGAAAGATAGCCCCACACTCCCCTCCCAAATTGTATAATAAAATTATCAGCATTAATAAATTCTAAGCGTCTTAAAATAATAATTATGATTGATTTTGCTACTCCTTTTCCGGAAAAATACATTATATAGGGGATTTAAGATGAAAGATAAAAGAAGAGATTATCATTTTAAAAATAATACGCTTAAACTAGTACCTTTAGATGAAAACGAAGAATTTTCAAGAGAAAATTGGATTCAAAAAAATCGCGATATTAGTAATTGGTTAGAAATATCTATTCCAGATGTTTCTCTTATAGAATTTATTGGATGCGGTGCAAATGGCATTGTATTAAAGGCCAAAGAGAGTATTACTGGAAGAATATGCGCTCTAAAAATATGGCTACCAAATACAAATTCTAGACATTACAGCGTATATTTTAATAAATATCAAGAAGAGATTACTAAGATAGCTAGATTAGATATGCCCTCTATTGTAACAATCTATAAAGCTGGCATAACCGATTCGGGTTATTGTTATTCAACAATGGAATGGGTAGAAGGTATAACATTAAAAGACTTCTTAGCAGATAATACAAACCTAAGAGATGAGCTAAGATATAAAATTTTGAATGACATTTTACTAACTATTAATGAGTGTCATAAAATTAATGTTTTGCATGGTGACTTACATGACGAGAATATCCTATTAGAACCACTTGATTCACACAAAGGTAATTACAAAGTGAAAATTTTAGATTTTGGGACAAGTTTATTAAATAGACATAAATCTGTTCCCTATAGTAAGCAACGTGAATCCGCTCTATTATTACAAACTGTATTAAAATTACTTCCTGTAGAAGAAAAATACAACCTATTAAACTTCAAATTTTATAGTTTTCTTAACCAAAGTAGAGTAGCTATTAAACATAATGATGATGTTAGAAACGTGGAACCAATTATAGTTAGTTCAGCATTATTACAATTATGTGAAGTCTATGCTTTGGTAGAAATGAATTATTTTAATGATACAGTATTTATTGATATGCTAACTCATTTATTATCTTCTACTCAATTAAACGCTAATAAAGTATGGGAATATATCTACATTAAAGGGACTGAGTCAGAATTAAATATAAAACACCTTTTAAATATTTTATCAGAAAGAATGGGTAGTTTTATATTCGAACCACATTTTCGCCACGTTGATTTACAACAACTCGAGTTAACTTTTAGTATATATGAGCTATCAAAAAATACTAGTAATTTACAGAAATATGAGGATTTTAATTTAGATGATTTTGATATAAATAATTTTGATTATAAAAAAGTTCTTAATTTAAAATCCATAGAAGACGTAATAGAATTTCTAACTTTTGCTAAGCATAATTCATATGAAGATGAATACATAAATTTTTTAACCGAATTATATGAATCATTAAGTGATAAATATGCCAAGGAGTATGAACCTACTAATGGGTATAAAAGAGATCTTGATTTAATATTTAAACTAAATGAATTAAGATTAATAAGAAACTCTTCTATAGAAGAAATATTAGATTGGGAAGAAGTATGATAGTTAGTAACAGTAAAATTATTATCTTCATCTACTAATAGTATTATAAGTAAAAAACAGATAATTACGATATAAACGTAATTATCTGTTTTTATTTCATTAGTTATTTACTTTTTATAATCACAGTAACCTCTTCAACACTTAATTCAGCAGCTTCTGCAACCTTCTCTATAGGTACACCTACTTTCATCATATTTCGAATTAGTTGTATTTTGGCTTCTTTTGCAGCTTTTTCTTCTGCTGTTTCTATTTCAGATATTCTATCTTTTATTTCTTTTTCTCTAGCCCAATATAAGCGTAAAAAATCCTTATCGCTACTTAAACGCTCCCAATCCTCCATCGCTTTTTTCAAAACTGGATCTTTTTCCATTGCTATCGCCTCCAGGATTGTTGTTAATCTCTCATCCTCATGCGCAGGAAATAATAGTAACCAACGAGCTAAAGAATCTTCCCACGGATCCATTCGTTCTCCTTTCCATTCTTGAATCACTTTTGGAATTTCAAGAAAATGCAACTGCATATTTTCGGTAATGATACGTTTTGATTTTTTGTTCATTACTGTATTAACATTATGAAACTCTTTCTCTTCTGGAAACAAAATGAAGTCTACTATATTAATACAAATGGATGGTCTTAATTCCGTGTATTTCATCCCTTGAGTCATTTGGGAATAATACATACCTGACCAATAGAACAAAGATCGCTCTATCATATCTTTTTTGTCTCGAACTTGAATCTCTATATTAATTTTTATACCACTATTTAACGTAGCTCGCAAATCTAAAATAGACAATTTATCATCCTTCTGCTCTCTTGGAAGATGCGGATCATCTAAGTGCAAAGATGTAATTTCTTCATTAATAGATGATTGTAGTACCGCGTTAAGAAACCCAATTAATATATCTTCATTTCCCTCTACTCCAAACAAACGCTTAAAAGCATAATCAACTCGCAAATTTACTAGATTCTTTTTTACATATACACTCATGTTCTCCCTCTACCTTTCTCGTTTTAAAATTGTATTTAAGATCATAAAAAAAAAGATAGAATTACAATTCTATCTTTTTCTTCTCTATTCACCTCACCAAATATAGCTACTAGTTACTTAATATATAAGAAATATCCTCTTCACACATATTTGTCGCATTTGCAATGGTCGTGATAGAAACTCCTTCATTGTAAAATCGTTGAATGAGTTCCAGCCTTTCTTGTTCCCTAGCTTTATTATCTACGTCCATTAATTGTTGCATAATATCCATATACTTAATACACACCTTTCTTTTATATAAAATCCCCTAACTAAAATGTTACGATATATTATATTGTGCGGAAAACTGGCTTGAAAGAAGCTTGCATCGCATCATCCAAACCTTTCCCTTGTGCTGGGTTCCATGCTGCAATAATTACGTTATAGCCCTCTTTCTTTAACTCTGTCGCAAAAGCAATTAAGGCAGCTCTTACTTTTTCATTCTCTACTAAGTCAGCATCAAATGCTAAATATACATTTTCTACGCCCATATCTTTTAATACTGGCATAACGATTCTCCATGCATTTACACCTGGAATTGCAAGAACTGTCGTCCCTACTTTAGCTATTTCTTCTTTATTTAGTCTTTGAGGAAGTAAATCGGCAATCAAATCCGCCTTCATTGGCCCTTCTGTAATCATAACTGAATTTGTTTTGTGCAGCGTACCAGACTTCCAATGTTTCAAATGTGAGCTTGGTACCGCTACATGTACAGGAAGTGGATTTTCACTACCTCCCGCACCAGTTCCTTCATTTTTGTTTGCTGAAGAGATCCATAAGTATTTTTGACCTTTATGTACCTTTACAACAACTTTTTCCCCACCGATTAATAACTCTTTATTTTTCCCTATTTCTAGTTTTCCTTCATAGATACAATCACCGTTTTTCGTTATTTTCACAACATTAGGCTGTTGTACTAGTTCGGCTTGTATACCTGTAGGTCCAGATTTCACATGAACAGAGTTCTTTACTTCATCTACACGTACTTGCCAACCAACAATTTGATTATATTGGTTTCGGAATGGAATCATAATTCCTGGAAAACCTGCCATTAAACGAAGAGAAAGTTGTCCTTTCTTCATTTCATAAAATCCAGGTATTCCCTTCCAACAATCTTTTTTGCCAATTTGTTTAAATAACTTTTCCCAAATAGTTGTGTACGTATTATCATCTTCCAACACAATTTGTTGCTTTAAAAAAGAACGATATTGACGTATCTGTACTTCTTCAGTCATTTTTCTATCTTGCAGTAAATGTATATGGTGCTTCTCCTCTAACGGTAAAAATCCGATTAAATTACGATTAAATACATCTAATTCTTCGTTACTACGCTTACTATGTCCCTTTACCACATCTACATCTGGTAATTGGTATTGCTTCTTACCATTTAGATAATGGATATAACTTGGATTACTTGAATTTTTACCGTATACCCATTTACTTTCCACACGGGTACATGCTACCTTCTCTTGCGAAACATGAAGCATGCAATTACCTGTATCATGACAAATCGGACACGTAACACGATAAAATTCCCACCAGCTACCTCTTGGATAAGCACTTGTTAAACGAAATTGACCTTTTTGAATGTTATAATTCATTTTTCCCCACTCCTTGTATAGTGTTTATTATATATGGAACAGATACTTCCATTAAACTCTTTATACTTCTATTTAGATATTCTCTTTGTTCTCCTAACGGATATACAAAAGAATATGTATCACAAACTAAATAATCGTTTCTATGTTCTTGATCTAGCAAAGCCGATTCTACATATGCTTCAAATGCTCTAGCAAACATCTCATGATTTGTAGACCAATACTTTTTGGTTCTCTTCTTATCTAACTTAATGGCTGTATCAAAGTATACAGACCCTTTCACTTGATAGGATATTTTAACGAGTTTTTCGCCTGTTTTTTTATAATGATGTGCAGCTAACATTTGTGCGGTTTTCTCGAATTCTTTTTCAATTTTACGCTCCATACGCGTTTTTGTAGCTCCTGATAAAGTATCAAGCTTCCTACACAAACTAGCATGATGTGATTCTAAAATATTTGAAAGATTTCCTTTAAACACATCATAACTATCGATAACACCACCATAGAAATACCACTTTCTACTGTAGGCATTTTCCACGTTGATTACTCTGGCCACTTTTCCTTGTTTACAAGCATCTAACACAGCTTGCATCTTTTCCTTGATAATAGCAGGCAAGATATTCCCAATACTCTTCCCACTTGATAAGAAAGCAAGACTACCATTTTGAAAATCATGACTACAATCATATAAGAAATGATCCAATGCATGTCCCCATTCATGACAAAATGCCCCGACTCCATTATCACGAGTTAAATTAATGACTTTGGTAGAAGGTTCATAATGTGCTAATACATTGCCACTTCCTCTCGCACCAATCGCAAGTCCTAAGCGTCCTCCTAACCCTATATACTCAGGTGGAATCCCTAATATACGAGCTAAATCATGCAATGCTTCAGATACATGCCCAATATGCTCTTTTGCATATTGTTCGATGCAATAATGACCAAATTGCATCCCCTTCAGCCCAAACTTAGCAACTACGTCTTCAGGTTTGGTAGCAATTTCTACTCCCGGCCCTTTTCGTTGCAGGGTATCCGGCAGTTTCCTACTCCAAGCAACTGCGAATTTCTTACGAGTCGTAACCTTTTTCGTAAGTAAATCATTCCATGTTAGTTCATGTGATACACGAAGGTACGTAGAATTAATACTTTTTGAATTTGTGCAAAGTGATATGAATTTCTTACCTAATATTAATAACTCCATACCATCTGCATCAACAAACTCATCAAAATATTCCTCTAACATTCTTCTAAATGTGAATGTTACATTCTTATTTTTTCTAAATGCAGACCAACCATTGTTCATTTCCATTCCATAAGAGACCACAAGATCTACCCATTGTTCTGAGGTATGTACTGACTGTATATCATGCCATATTCTTCTACATGCTTGAACATATAGTTTTCTTGCAGTCGGTGTATCTACAATTGGCTTCTTATTAATTCTGCCCACTAGCAGTTGCTTTAACTTTGCAACACGTGGCGGGACATCATTTTCTTTTTCATGCTCAAAAGAGAATGGAATTAATGAGTTTCGATCCAATGCATTTAGCGCCTCTACTGGAGATTCTTTTTCAATTTCAGCTAAAACTTCTAAAGAAAATGATACTAAAAATGATTCTTTTAAAGCTCGTATCTCTTTCTTTGCTCCCACTAATTTCTCACCTACATCATAACTGTATCGATTGCGAACTTGTTTATCTGTTCTCACATCCTGTACCATTATGTCTTCTCCTACCTCTAAACCAAAAAGTTCAAATAAATTCATACTAAAATCCTCCTGAATAAAATAAAAGACAGAAATTCATAGTCATTTTTCACTACAGATTTCTGTCATTCCCTCTGTCTGTAGACTTCCATATAGTTATGTAAATCACTCATTACGATACACTCATACCTGTTAAAGAGAATAGATCCTCTTTTGTCGGATTTAGTGCTTGTAACCAGCTATCTACCTCCAGAAAGTTTACCTTTTTTAATTGTTCGCCTTTTTCCGCACGCCTAACTACCTCTAAACCTCCATGCTGATGCACAATCATTACAAGATCATCTTTCTTGAAAATACAATCTACATCTGCAGAGTTTATGTGGTGGTTACGTAGAATTGGTTTCCATTTCTTAAGTGAATAACCTTCTACATCTAAAAAACCACGGATAGCAGTAAAGCGAAAACTGGTCCCTCTAAAACATCTTTCCAATAAAAAAAGGAAATCCCGTACACATCCATTAAAATGAACATGATACAAATAGATTTCCCCTGCTTGTTTTGCTGCTCGCTGTGACAAGTTTGATGGTTTAATGGAAAACTGATAACAATCTCGTTCCCAAAATGTTCCTTCTTTTGTAACTCTCATTCGTAATGCACGTAAACTTGGAATAAGTTCATCTGGATGTGCAGAACAAAATAAAGATACTTCATAACTGATAATTGTCGATAGGTAAGTCTTTGAAGTTATCTCCAACTTTTCCCCCGATCCGCACGGTACGTGCCACTTTCACGGCATACCGCGGTCCACCTATATTGTAGTTTTCTTTTCATCACAATAATGATAAGTTCTAAGCGAACAACGCCAGTTGTTCATGTTACATTTCCACTTCATTTTGTGATTAAATACAGATTCCCTCGCTTCCGACTAATTTCCGCAATTTATTGAGTTTTCCTAACTGTTTCTCGTTGAGTTTTAGTTCATTGAGTAGTTGGTTTATGGTTTCTATCTTAGTCGCGTGTATTAGTCTATGGACACTTGGCTTGATGATGGTTAGGTTCTTGTAGCTGTCATCCTTGGTTTCACTCCATAATCACTTATGGTGACAATGGATGTCCCAAGGCAAGAGTTTCTCACCTGTTACACTACATTTGCCTTTTTGTGCGACATAAAGAGAAATTCGATTGTCATTGTATTCTACGGTTGCCCGTTCATTTATAACTGGATTTTCTCTTAACCATTTCAGTTCCGCTTCGGTTATGTCTGCCAAGTTTTTATGTATCAGGGCTCGTCCTTCTGCGGTGTACTTGTTAATGGCTTGCTTTTTCATCATCGGGTTTTTGTGTTGAATATAGGAGATTGGTAGGATAGGACGTTTCATAAGATATCTCATCATTTTTGACTCTAGATATGGTTTAATACCTTTGTCTTTTCCTTTATATTCTCCTATATTCGTGTATCCATTTGTATTACGTTTACCTCTAGTTATTGACTTAGGGAATCTGTTATACATTATGCGGTCAAGATTCTGCCCCATTTTACTAAAATCTTGGGAGGCATGCGTTGCTATTTTATAATAGTTGTGCTTACCAATGACCATGCTGTTGTATATGCTGATTCTCTTAATTGTTTCATTAGAGTTTTGGGTTTTCTGTATTCTTCTCACTTGTTTTGCTAGTTCTTTTTTCGTTTTTTTCAGCGATTTTGGAGATACATGTGTTACCGTAATATATCGTGTGTTGCCGTCTTTCCTTTTGCCTTTCTTTACAGCTTTGAGTGTGAATCCTAAGAATTCGCTTTCTTGCTTTTTCAGATTGGTTACTTTGGATTTTTCGGATGAGATAGGCAATTTCAGTCGTTCTTCTAACCACATTCGACTTGCTTTGAAAATTTTCTCCGCATTGCTTCGCGTGTTTGTGAAGATTTTAAAATCATCTGCGTATCTTACAATATACATTGGCTTCATTTTAGAATTTAATGATAGACATGTTGTTACGTTATCATTGGTCAAAATTCCCTTTGAGTATCTCGGTTTTACTTTTTTAGCTTTGAAGGTTTCCCATTGCTTGCTTATCCACCAGTCAAATTCATCCAGGTTGACATTGGCAAGTAGAGGACTAAGAATACCACCTTGTGGGGTTCCTTTTGTCGGGAATATTGTTGTACCGTCAAGCATTTGTACTGGAGCTTTCAGTATCTTTCGGATAATGACTAGTAGTTGTTTGTCACGGATACCCAATGTCCATAATTGGCGCATGAGTTTAGTGTGATTTACTTCGTCAAAGAATCCTTTGATGTCTACATCTACCACATAGGTAAGTTTCTGTTGGTTTACCTTTTTAACGCTATCCGCTATGGCGTGTTCTGCACCTCTATTTGGTCGAAAACCATAACTTCGTGGGCAGAATTTCGCTTCGCAGATAGGTTCCAAAACTTGAAGAATGCATTGTTGGATAATCCTATCCCACATACTTGGTATTCCCAGAGGTCTGATTTTTCCGTTGGGTTTTGGTATTTCCCTGCGCCTTACTTTCTGCGGTTGGTAGTTTTGAAAGCGTCTTTTTACTTCGTTCAAGAAATAGCTTTGTTCCATCCTCTCAATATCCTTAATGTTTACATTGTCGCAGGCTGCTGTTTTACTCCCTTTGTTTCCTTTAATGTTACGAAACGCAAGAAGTATATTTTCATCTGATATAATGATAGGCATTAGATTTTTGAAAGAATTTTTCTTTGTTGCTCTTCGGTATAAGTCGTCTAGGACAGGCTGAATACCATAGTACTCGCTGTGTCTTAGTTTCTTATCCTTTAGAGTGGACTTAGTTCTATCATTCATGGTCTATCAGCTACTCTCATGTTGATTTGTGGTGACCTTTTGAGTCTTACCAGAATCCATGCAAGATTAGATGAAAGTTCAGTTCCTACAGAATAGGCTTGTGGCTGTTCCTCCAGTTTCATTACAAAACCTTCTCTGGTCGTGCCACTACTCTCACTGCTACTAAGGATAGTTCCCTCGCTTTTGCGTTTCCTATCCAACTTTATCCGCCGATAGAGTCGTAGACTCAACGTTAACAGCTTTCGACGTTCCGTTCAGACTATCATTGTTTTAAAGATCTTTCGATCTCCGATTTAGGTGCTTGCTTTACCCCGTGTCTAGCTCCGTTGCCTGTAACAACGTTAGGATAGTCATCTATGAAAAAACTCTTATCCATTAGACAAGCCATATTTTCAGGCTCCGAGTCATTTCTGACCCGTTTTATTTTCGAGGCGTACATTCGCAAGTTCGTCAGTGTTTACACATTCTCACCGTGTCGGTTGACAGCATACAGTACTTTATCAGTTCCATTTGGTTTATTACTCCGTATGGCTTTCGGTTACCCAATTAGGTACTACGGATAGTGACTGCATGTTTTACCCTGCTTCCAACATCACGCTATGCCTAGCGTATGCAGTCGGGAATATCACTGGGGTAGTTTTAGGACGTTACTCCATCATTCCTACCGCTCGTCTGAACAGTTATCCTGTTCTTTATTGTTTTGAGTGTTACTACAATTAAGAACAGTCCTCGTTGTCGCTTATACTTGCGTATTACTTACACGAGAACGTCTCGCACTTCATAAATAAATCCCCCTAAATAATAATTTTTGCCCAGTGTAATAATGGGTTCTAACAATCAAACAGACTTGAAAACAACATAAAAAGGGCTTCTTCAAGTCGATTAAAATGTGCATAGCAAAATAAGCTATATATACACTAATCGGCTCAAAGAAGCCCTTTCATAAATGAAACAAGACGCAGCTTGCTTCTACAACTCAACCACAACACAATAAGGTGTGGGAATAAACGGAATCAATTAAACAATAAATATAGTTATATATTAATAAATTTATTAAGTATTATCAAGTGTCGTTATATATCTCTAGTATTTAGCGGTATAATACAAATATATAAAGGAGGTGGAATATTTTGCCGATAGAGTATGATTCAAATAATCCTAGATTAATTCATTCAGTTGTATCTTTTATCGATGTATTAGGATTTTCTCAATTAGGAATGAAAGCGATTAATTCCGATGAAGGGGATGTATTTTTAAATCAGATACATACATCATTAAACAAAGCCCGACGTGCTATCACCAATCAATTATTACTCGCAAAAGTTAAAGTTTTTACTGACAACGTTGTAATTGGATGGCCTATTTATGGGGATGGAGAAGGAGAATTAGGAACCACTTTCCTTAACCTAGCAGAATATCAATTTTCACTAGTATTCGATGGCTTCTTTATTCGGGGTGGAGTAAGTGTTGGTCCTCATTTTATGGATGAAGAAACTGTTTTCGGTCCTGAATTGATTACAGCATATACGCTAGAATCTCAAGTAGCTGTTTATCCTAGAATTATCCTAAGTAAAACAAGTAAAGATAAAGTTTGTGAATATATAAATTATTCTCCTCGACCTGATAATCCTTTTAATTCTGTATTACTTGAGGATATGGATGGAGAATGGTTTGTAAATTACTTAAACGTTTTATTTACTTGGTACGAGGACGACGCTTCTAGCAATGATTACACACCGTTCTTCCCTCACTTAGAGGAACACCGCAATAGAATTGAAAGTGAATTACATACCTATGCAAATAATCATAAATTGCTTAAAAAATATGCCTGGATAGCAAACTATCATAATTATTTCTGTGATGAATTTTTACCTGGAGTAGCTAATCACCTTAAAATCAATTCAACCATTAAAATGTCACCACCAAGAAGAATAATAACTACATAAATCAGAAAAGCATTTTTACTAAGTATAAGTAAGAATGCTTTTATATATCTACCATACCATTTTCAACAATTTAGCATTTCAAATATTTTATAGTTATATTGCGCATATTCTTTTTCATTTTCTTGAAATTATGTATAATTAAAGTATCCTACACGAGATATTGAGTCATATCTCATCGTCATTTTAAAAGACCTCCATTTTATATGGAGGTCTTTTTTTGGGGGATAAATAACTAATAATTTTACATGGCAGGAAATTCCCCCAACACATTCTCTATTAATATCCACCCATCTTAATTACTAACATCGTCATAAACATACTAAACATGAGGCTTTTTAAGTACTTATTTTCATCTTTTGCTACAAAAAGAGCTAAACAGCAGGATAAAGCCCATCCTAACCAAAATAGCATTCCTAAAATCATTGGTAAATCAGTCAATTAAATCTACTCCTTCGAATGTTTTATCTATTACACTGTTTAATATATTCATTTTGCCTTCATATTTTAAGACCAAAATAAAAAAGACAGAAGTTTTTCTGTCTTTTTTATTTATCTTAAAGTAATCCATTCATAACTTGCCCACTCTTTTGGTTTTTTATCGTACTTAATACGACCAGTCGTACAGAATGAAGCAATCATCCATTGTATACTGTTCATCTTGGCATATGGATCAATACAATCCTCTATTTTTTTTAATTGATAGCCTGTACTATTTTTTTGCCAAATTGTATATAAACGAAAATGGGTTGTCGTAACAAGTCTAGCTTTTGTTGTAACTTGCCATTTTGTAATTCTCGTTAAATCTTCTTTTACCTTTCTTTCGTACTCTTGTTTTACTACTTTGTAACTCTTCTCTTTATTAATTAATCCATTAGAGAATTCAAAAGGCATTTGATGCACCTCATACACTGTTCCTTCTTCATCTCCTAAGATATTCGATTCCACTAGAAATATATTTTTTAGTTTTAACTGTTCCGTTAATTCTTTTCCGCTTTGATAAAATGGCTTTTTCATCTTCTGCAACAAGACTACCTGTACAATTAATCCGATAAGTAACGGATACGCTAGTACAAATACCATATTAATAAACATGTTCAAAATTATAACTCCTATAAGCGCAAATATTGTGAAGTAAATATATGTTTCTCTTTGATGAATGATTCTACTGTTCAAGCCAAAATACCTCCGTTTTGATATATAATGAAAGCAACATAAATAAGTGCTCCTAATAAAATAGAACACGCTCCTGGAAAGCTCTGTATTAGCTGTATTTCTTTCTTTGGTAATTTCACACCAAATATAGAGGCAGCATGCTCTAATTGGTCTTTAATAGCTCCTATAAACCCTAAAATCTTAATTAATCGATACACACTGGCAATCCAAAAGAATAGTAAATGGAAAGCTGTTAATGTAATAGCGGTAAGCATAGCCGATTCTTCTACTACATTGCTAACATATAAAGCTACCACCATAAGCATTTTTGTATCACCGGGTGAAGAAAATTTAAACGTCTCTAACAATAAACCACATACTAAGGCCATGACTAGTACAATCGCAATCTCCTTCCCTGTTCTTACTCCATTAAAATACGTGATTCCTATACCCAGAATTAAGAATAGTAGATGCCACATATTTTTCGTTTTTCTATACTTCAAATCAGTAAACACATTCAGGATCATATAACCTATTAGTATTCCTATTACATACATGCCCATATTTTTTCTCTCCTTATTTCATTCATGTTTAGATTACTTATTAAGGTCCACTTACTAAAGACCAAGTGACCGTTGAAGTATAAGCAGCTTGCCTATTCTTCCCTACATAGGTTTTCCCTGGGTCTAGCTGAAGTTGGAATGCATTTGGGCCAAAATCTATTTGATATTCTCCAATCGCTACATCTTTTGAAGCCTGGATAATGGTATGTGCTGCCCCATTATCAATAGGCGTATTCGGAACCTGTACAGTAGGTTTTCCTGTCTCTGGCCCTTTTACTTTTGTTACACTCACTTGATTTTTCAAGTATAGAGAACCCTTTGGCAATTGTTTTGATATGTTCGACTCTGTAAATGGTGATATAGTAACATTCAATCTCCATCCATCCGCTTGATTCCGACTATCATGTATCATGATTTTCCCTAGCGTACCAAGTGAATTTTGTTTTTCTCCATCTAATCGAATCGGACTGAATTCCACACTTTTTGGTACAGTGAGCATGTCTACATGCCCTTTTTGTGTGGTAGAAACATGCTTTGTTGCACTTTTATTTCCAGCTTTATCTACTGTTCGGATATGTACATATTGCGGCTTAGAATAATCCGTCGGAAACTGAATGCTGGTCTGACTTGTAAACTGAATACCACTTACATTATCAAGTGATATATCCGGTTTATCATTTACTACATATTCATATCCCTTTACTCCACTTGTTACAGTTGCAGGAACTTCCTTAGAAAAGTCCGAAATGCCATTCCTACCTACTCCACGAATTTTATAATGATAGGTACTCCCCACATCTTCCGCAGGGGCAAACGTTACTTTAGTTTCTTTCAGTTCACTATTTTCAATTTGGAAGCTTTCTGGTGCGGTTGGTGCTGCCTGATCCCTTGCCTCTTTATCTACATAATCAGAGAGTCTCCCCTTATATATTTCCTGATTCCCTCTGTATACTTCTGCTTCCGACGCATACCCCACTTTTAACTCATCCACATAGGTAATCCCTTCTGAATACGCAAGCATAAAAAAAGTTACTCCTCGTTGCTCCGTAATATAAAAAGGATTATTTGCAACTTGGGTATTCATACTAAATGTAGACCATCCATTTATGTCTTTATTAGAATCATCCTTTGTGACCGTACGATTATTTGGTAATTGGATAGGCGCTGCCCATTTTCTTGTTTTTAAGCGGTCACCTTGTTTCATTGAAGTCATAATAGGACTATTTAATATTAACTTCCCCCGTCCAGAACCATCCTGATAAGGAATTACTTTATCTACCATCGGAGAATCTTGATACACATCTTTATTTATGTCCGAAGTTATATGTTTTCTATCCTTTGGTATGTTGGTACCTGGTTCTCTTTCCGGAAACAAAGAGATATTACTAATCTCTAACTCTTTCGAACCGGATGGCACATCTTTTAATACAGTAGCGTTGTAGTAATCAAACTCTCTCCCCGTTTCCCAACTTCCATCACCAAAAAAGCTAATCTTTCCTAATCCTTGTGACTTTGCTTTAAAGGTAGCGGAAATATAAGCATTATTAGGGACGTTTAGCCTCTTAAAAACAGCAATAGAATCTGTTTTAACCGTATAGGGATATAAGACTCGATTTCCTCCTAATTTTGTATCAAATACTTTGTATCCACTGGTATCTGCACCATTTGGATAAAAGACTTCTGATTGTAAACTTTGATTCCCATTCCCATAAAATTCTCCCCAACCATTCATTAAATTGACATCTTTAGGGTTATTAAAATCAATTTTCCATAGTACATCTTGATCTAAGATATCAATTGCCCATTCCAATTTGACCTCATTCTCTTTTCCACTTGCAGTGAGTGTTGGAATACCATTCTGCTGGCTTACTGCTTGATCAGCTAATATAGAATTATCTTTTGAATCAAGAAATAGGCATGAAGCACTTAAAAGCATGATTGAAGTGAGAACCTTCCCCCATTTCATCATTGTCCCCTCCTTTCGTTTTTATGCTGTCTAAGAGGCTTTCTTTTCCTCTTTCTGTTTTGCATGTTTCTTTCTCCACCATACAAATACAAATATTGAAATGATTACGATTACAACACCAGACACTATCATATACGTTTGATTAGAATACGTCGGTACCACCTTTACTGCACCTGTTTGTTCCGCGTACTCTGTCACATTAGAAGCAGTTATCTGGAATTCTTCTTTATATGTTTTTGGTACACCATTCTCTTTTATTGTGACTTTTAGCATATACGTTCCATCTTTGTACTCTTTCGCTTTCCATGGAATAGCCAATCCTACCTTAGATTTAGGGGCAACATTGAACACTGGCATATTCCCATGAAATAGCACATTATCCTGAGATAAAACCTCATAGTAAACTGCCACATCTCTCACGATATTTGCATTTGTATTTTGAATAAGAACATGTACTTGAGGTTGTGTTGGGTATGATTCAATTGCTGTGCCATTTAACTGTAAAGATAATTTTTTAACAGAATTTTCAGTCTTATCTGCATTCAACTGTATCGCTACCGCATATTCAATTCTGTTATGTACAGAGAAATTCAATCCATCTTTTTCAAGCCCTTGCGATTTACTATCTTGCGCTAATTCAAATAATAATCCCCCCAAAAAAACTCCATCTTGATTAGGTGTCGTTACATGTATCTCTAGGGTTTTCATTTGATTTCCATCTAAAGTAACGGTTGAAGGGGCTTGTACGTACTGATCCATATAAAAATCTTTATCACTTAATGTACTTTGTGAAACCTCACGATTTGGCACATACATAATACCACCATTTGTAGAGGTGAGTGCATTAGCCACTTTTATATTTACTTTGATAGGGGTATTAGCCTTATTATGTACATCCATTTTTATTGTTTGGTTCTGTTTCTTTTTCACCTGTAAATTATAATAATTTTTGATATCACCTAACTGATTATCTGGAACATGAATGTTAACATCAAATGGTAGACTATCCTGTTTTTCTTCTGCATAAACAAGCTGAAAAGATTTTGAACTTAAACTTAAAATAAGTATAATAGCCACCAATATACTAATAGAAACTTTACTTACATAGCCTTTCAATTTTCCCCCTTCTTTCTATGTACAGAAGAGAACCATACCTATAATATGAATCTCTTCTGCTTGATCATTGCTAATTAAGGTCCTGTTACAATGGAATACGTAAGTTTCGACTCATACGAGGTAGCACCAGCCTTATTTTCTACATACGTACTATGAGGGTTTAATGTTAAAGCCATTGACTTATCATTAAATGCTACGTTATATTTCCCCATGCCTTCATCTTTTTTCGCACTTAAAATCGTAACTTGATTATCTGTATCTATAATATAGTTAGCCGTTTTAAACTCCGGATTAGGTGAACTGGTCCCTCCTACTTTCGTTATAGCAGCACCACCACTATTTAAAACTAAAGAGCCCTTTGGAAGTGTTCGATTTGATTGTGTAGCTCCACTTACTTTAAATTGATCTGCTTTTACATTGATTCTCCAACCATTTCCTGAACCTGTCGCATCTGTCACTGTAAGTACTCCAGGATTGGCATTTGTCACTTGGGTTTCTCCACTTAGCGTTACGTCGTTAAAGTTACTAATTGGTGTAACCGCAATATTATGTTCGCCACCCGTTATGCTTTGATTTAATTTTGTCTCAGCTGTTGTTGCTGCGCTTGTTGGTGTACTCATTACTGATATACCTAGTACAATTGTTGCCAATGTAGGAATCATTACTTTACACAATTTCATCGTTAGTCCTCCTCATTTTTTTGGAATAGAAGGAGCCACTTAAAACGTGACTCCTCTTATATACAAACCTAAAAAAATTAGATTTAGTTCCAAGAATCTACATCTGCATTTTTTGATGCTTTAGTGAATCGAGCTAAAATTGTGTCATAACCACCTTGGATTGCTTTCCATACAAACGGCCCGATGACTAGTACGATAATGACCGCCAGAGCGATTAACATACCGTTTTCTGATGATAACTGTGAATCCTCGTTTTTTAACCAATTCTTCATTTTTTTAAACATGATTTAATCTCCCTATCTATTTATTTGCGAAATTATTATTTTCTAACACTAACCAAGTGAAACTTTAATCTGTGGGGTTTTCTTTCCCCTTGACTAATGAACAGTTAAACCAATTGGGCATTTACAGGCAGCTAATTCTCTACCTAACTTCTTTTTCTAAATTTTTAAGGTAGTAGTTTCGCTACCTATTAACGCTGGATAAATTATTATCCTACTAGTTGTTCCAAGAGTTTACATCTGCATTTTTTGATGCCTTTGTGAATCGAGCTAGGATCGTGTCATATCCGCCTTGGATTGCTTTCCATACAAACGGGCCAATTACTAATACAATAATTACCGCCAAGGCGATTAACATACCGTTTTCTGATGATAGTTGTGAATCCTCATTTTTTAACCATTTTTTCATTTTTGTTAACATAAATAAATCTCCCTTATCTATTTATTTGAGCTATACATAATAAACATCATTCATCTAAAACTTCTATTGTTTGTTCCAAGTATTCACATCTGCATTGCTTGATGCTTTTGTAAATCGAGCTAGAATCGTGTCATATCCGCCTTGGATTGCTTTCCATACAAACGGGCCAATTACTAATACAATAATTACCGCCAAGGCGATTAACATACCGTTTTCTGATGATAATTGTGAGTTCTCGTTTTTTAACCATTTTTTCATTTTTGTTAACATGTATATTACTCCTTTTCCTATTCCATTTTTGATACTGTATTCTATAAACTTGCAAATCCTTGCATTAAGGATTGAATAACAATCACCATTGGATAAATCACAATACAGCCAATAACTGCGACGTTAAATTTATTCATTTCCATTGGCTTATTTTGAATGAGACGGTTATAGTTCTCATGTTTTAATTCGCGCATCATTTTAATTTGTGCATCCATAATACGAAGACTCTGTACCTTGTCCGTCTTTTGCGCTTGTTGCAACGCAATCGTAAAGGTATTTACTTCTGGACTATTTAAAGCAGCAGAAAAGTTTCGAAATGGTTGATCCGAACCTGCATACATTTCTAATTCCGCTGTAAGTGTAGATACATATGGACGAAGGTGTCTCCCAGCATATATCTGTGCCTTTTTTACTGCTTCTAATATTGTGTGTGTTTTTAACAACTGCAGCATTGGAATTAGATATTCTGGTAATTCGAACTTCCTTGCTTCAATTGCCTGCTTTATTCTTCTCTTCAATAGATAATCAGGATAGAAATAAAGCAGTGGTGAAATCAAAACACCCACTTTAAATAAGTAGTAATCATGAAATACCGTACATATCAAGAAAACCGAGGTGAAAATGATGGGATACGCAACCTTCATTTTCAAATATTCTTCTGGTTTCGTATCCAAACCAGCTTCTTCTAATTTCTTCTGGATTTGCTCTTTCTTTTCTTCTGTCAGATACTTATGTGATAACGACTGGAAGGGAGCGAGCATCATTTGATTTAAATTCTTTTTTTCAATTCGTTTTGCATTTTCTACATAGTTTTTAAGTAGGCTGCCACTGTCTTTTTTACTTTGTAGAAAGGTAGAGAATACCCAGTACATGACAACGAATACCACTACAGCTAAAATCGTAGCCACTTTATTCCCCTCTTTCTATTGGATTATAGTTTGCAATCTTTTCTACACGGGTTGCTAAGAAAAATACAATGAACATATTTACCGCTAATGCAATTTTCCCCATCATAGAACCTGCTAAAAATCCATATGCTTCTTTTGACATCAACATAATCACAATCGGCATGGCAATGACGATTAAGCAGTTCTGTACAAAGGCACGTTGTGCTTGTGACAAACTAGAACGTAATCTTGCCAGATATAGCTTTTGTTTTTCGAAATCTTCTGCAATATCTAGTAAGACTTGTACCGAATTTGCTCCGCCTTCACGGCTACATACTTCCAACATTTCGTGGAAGAAAACCAATTCTCTAAAGTTAAAGGTTTCATTAAACCCTCTAAACGCACGGTGCATCGTTGTTCCACCTTCTAATAAAAGAGAAACTTTTTCTATTTCTTCTTGAATGCTCTCATGCATCATTGGCTTAACTTGCACTAACACACGTTTGGCGTTATTGCTAATTTGGAGTGCATTCGCTACAGCCTTCATATAGATAGAAAGTCGATCAATGACAACCAAGTAGTAGCGCTTTTTTCTTCGATGGAGAAGAAATTTCGGAACTAGAAATCCACATAAAACGGAAATCAATGTAAAAGGATCTCTCCCAAAAGAAAAATAGAATACCGCCGCAATACTCATTCCGGAAAGAATCGTATATACCCAGTACATGCTTTTCGTCAATTTCCACTCGAACTTTTGCGCTTCTTGAATAATGGATTGCGGTAGATACATTCGTATCCCTCTGATATTCCTTAATTCCAAGCGCCTTTCTTCTTTCTCATTTTCATGTACAAATTGAGAAAGGGTAGAACCTTTAGATTTTGAAAGAAGTAAAACGAGTAATAACACGCTAATAAAGATTAAAAATATACATCCATAGGCTAACCAACTATGCATGCTGCACCTCCTGTTGTGAAAGGAATGATGCGTAAAGAGTTGGATTTACAATAGAAGAACGGAACTTCCTTTCCATATCAGCCGACATTGTCGCTGTAGTGATATGATCTCCATGAATCTTTCCTACTCTCTCATTCATTTCATCATATTCCTCACCTGTAGGAATAAACTGAGATAGTTGATTGAACTGTATATCATCTTGATAGTCCAATAATTCAATCACCTCTGTAATGTAGCGATTTCCATCACCTTTCTTCTCTAAAAACACAATCACATCAAATGTCTGTGAAATTAATTCATATAAATATTTAGCATCAATGTTCGCACCACTTTGCAGGCACATGAGCATTAAACGTCTTACGGCCTCTTTCGCACTTCTTGCATGGACAGAAGTAAAGCCAGGGTGTCCTGTTTGGAAGAAGTTCAGCATTTTTAATGCTTCTTTTCCCCTTGATTCCCCTACAATTAATCGCTTTGGCCCTTGACGTAACGCATTCGTTAACAATCTATCAAAATCAATTGCATTCTCTTCTACTTCGGATGCCCTACACTGCATCGGAACAAAATGATGTTCTGGAAATATGCGATGTAAATAGAGTTCAGGGTTATCTTCTACTACCAGAGTACGTTCTTTTTTCTTCCCTTTCGGAATATGAGAAGCAAGATATTTCATAAACTCTGACTTCCCTGTACCTGTTGCTCCCGCCACTAGAATATTCATTTTTGCTTTCACAGCTGCAGCTAAGAAATCTAGTATTTCTTTTGTTGCTTGATTCGTAGATAACATACGCTCTTCAGAAGCACGAAGATGATCAGCATTTTTACGAATTGTTATTGTTGTACCCAATCCCCCAAGTTCATCTAATGCAATATTGATACGTATATAGGGAAATACGCAGTCTACATAGGGTTTAGCTGTATTTAAGGATTCTGAAGTACTGTTTACCATCTTGTAGGCTAAAGCTTTGACTTCTTCTTCCGTTTCAAATCGATAAGGAAATGTACATTCTCCCTCCCCTATTTTTTCGTAAATTATCTCTTTTGTACCATTTATATAAATATCGGTTACGTCCTTATCCTCTTTCAAAGTCTCTATAATTCCAAATCCAACAATATCATCACACACCATATTTAGTAACTGTTCAGAAGGTACATCTGAAATGACGACTTGGTTGCTTAATAAGAAACCTTTAATGATTCGCTCTACAGCTTTCCTCTTTTCTTTATTCATAAAGGATTCGCTTAAGATATTACGATGGTCTTTTACTAAAAACGCACGAATTTCATCCGTTATATCTTTAATTTGTTGAGCTGTAGTTGTTCCTAACCTTCGAGCCGATTTGGAACGAATCATATAACCAAAGTGATATAAATCAACTCGATTTCGCTTTAAGGCGACTTGTTTTTCCTGTAAATAGCCCCACATACTACTTGCCTCCTTTTTAATTTCTTAAACCAAAGAGACCCTTTTTCATAGAGGATGTATGCTGGGTTGGGATATCAAGACCAGCTGCTTCCATAATGTGATGGACCTTTGTATTAATTTGTGGGGAACCAGATTGCATCCCCCATTCGTAACTCGTACGATCTCTGTCATACGGAATTGTAACCGCAATTTTTTGGGAAGAAAGCTTTTCAATATCTTCTACATAATCCTCATCTCCCATATTCAAAACATGAACCATACGAGGCAATGTTAGCTTTGCTTCTTCTAGTAGTTGTAATTCTCTTTTAATTGCTATTGCACCACGAGGGTTGCCATTTAACACATGAACAACAAGGTCTGATTGATATAGGATTGGATAACTCAGCACCTCGGATAATTCAGTTGGTACCGATAGAATGATATAATCGTATTCTGTATCTGCAAGTGATTCTATAAATGTCGTTACAAACAGTTCTTTATTTTGAATCTCTGGAAATTGAGCTAAGCTATAACCTGATGGAAATACTAGAAAATCCATCTTATCGTGCAACTTTTGCATCAACCTTGGATTCACTTTTTTCTCTAATAAATCTTGCTTGGTACAAATATACTGCGAGAGATTATATTCATTTTCTTTTCTTACAAGCTCTAAGATGTTTTTACTATCGTGGCTAAGACCAGTTCCTACTGCAAAGCTTGGTCTTACTTGGTCTGCTTCAACATAAAGCACCTTTTTCCCTAAATGAGCTAATTCATTTGCCATCGCAATACTTAATGTGCTTTTTCCTACATTTTCATTTATTGCATAAAAGGCAATGATTCTTACTTGCCGCTCCATCTTTATAACCCCTTTCTTACTTAGATTCATTCAGATACTGTGCTACATACTCTTTTACATTTTTAGAAATTGGATTAGTCGAATGCTTCTCTACATAGTCTAAAATGTTCTTTTGATCAGATATTTGTGAGAATCCTTCAGCTGGTTCTAATGCTTTCCCTGTTTGCTCCACCTTTTGTCCAACTGCAACTGGAATCACATCTCCCAATGTTTTTGCACGATTTAAGTATTGAAGTTGTTCAGGTGAAACAGCCAGTGTGTATAATCGTGTTACTTTAGGCTTTTGTTTTCCTTCTTGTTCCTCTTTTGATTCTTTCTTTTCTAGCACAAATGCATCTTCTGTATTGCTATCTTTTGCAGCAGTCACACGAACACGTTGGAACAAACCACCGAATACAACTTTCTCATTGTCTCCCTCTTTTACAACCTGTTTGAAATACAGGTCTACATACGTGTTCGGGATAATACTATTCCCTGAACTTGTTTCCAAATCAACAAGTAACGGGAATGCAACTTCCCCCTCTTTCAAATTTAAAATAGCAGAATCCGGTAACTCCTCTTTTTTTACTACTTTATTTTTGAATAGATAGCTATTTTCGATAATGGGTTGCCCATCATTTGTCCATTTTCCTACTACATCTTTTTTGCTTACACGTAATGCATTTGGCGGAATGGCATCACCAGGCAATGTACGTTCCACTAACATGTCTTCTTTAATCTCTGTATGCGCAGGTATATCCTTTGCGGCCACAACAATCTTTGTTGGTTTTACTGCATTTTCTACTGCGAAATGATTGTATCCATAGATACCCGCTACTGTTGCAGCAGCTAAACCTACCGCAGCAATCTGCTTCTTTTGAAACTTAGATGGCTTCAATGTTTGTGTTCCTCCTTAAGTAGCCTTTAAACGCAAAAAAAGGACACACCTATGGCATAATGCGCCGTAGGTGTGTCCTTTTAGCTAATCTAAAGTCTATATAAAAATGTTGGATTTGTTTTCTTTAATATTACAATTTCAATATTATGATATATATCGTTTTATGTCAATCATTTCTAAAAAAAATATTATTTTTACCATTTCAAAACTCTAATTCAAAAACCTAAAAACCCTTAAAAACGTTGTCATATCAAGGTTTTTAAGCTATTAATCCACCCAGGAATATGGTATAATAAGTATAATGCAACTGAATATTTCAGGGTGGTCGGTTGCTATCCTTTCTCTTTTATTTTATGGAGAAAGGAGGTGATCGAATGGACATACTTTTCACAATAGCAATTGAGATTTTGAAAGTAATTGCTAGAGAAGTCGCTGTATTTTTTGCAAAACATATAGGAAAATACCTATCAACGTTTTGGAAGAAAAGGCAAAAAAAGCGACGAAAAACGAAAAGAACCACCCAACGCCGCAAACGTACTTGGTGGTTCAATAAAAAATAACTAAATTTTTAGTAACCAACCACCTTGCGGTAACAGTTACATGAGACGAGATGTTGACGCATCTCGTCTTTATTAGTTTATGCAAAAACTATATTTGTAATACTTCTACACATATTATAACATCAACTATGGTCCATGTCATGTCTCTGCATCCTAGTGGATGAAATAAATAATTTTTTTTCTAAAACGAAATCAATTTTGTTCCTGTTTCAAAATACTTTGCAGGAGCGTAGCTTTTCCCATTCCGATCCTGAAATTCACTACCAATGCACAGAGATACAATCATTGCGACGACCCCGATGAAAATTGCACGTCTTACACGTTGTTTTTTCTTTCTATCCACTTTAAATTCCCCCTTCTACGAAAAAAAGGCACATCCCAATTAAGGAATGTGCCTTTGGATTATCCATTCAGCTACTAGTTTAAGAACGATTTCTTTTGTCGATTCATCTAATTATACTATATTTAATTTTTATTTCCCATTTTCATGTAATACCAATCCGTCAGTTTATGAAGTAATTCTTCTTTACCTACCCAGTTCCAGCCTACCCCACTACCACCTGGGAATGGATCATCTGGGAAAACTCTTCTTCTTATAAAATCATCATACGCAACACCTTTAATTTCTACCTGCTCTGTTAGACACAGACTCATTTCATTAATACCTGCTGGAGCTGTTTCTACATTGAAAGTATATACCCCATCTTTTGTCTTCAGTGGTGAATACCATTTTTGGCCACCATCAATGATTTTCTCTTGTCCATCCCAATATAAAGACTTAGTTGGTCTTTTACTATCAAAAACATGTCCTGTTGCTTCAGATAAATACATATTTTTAGGTAGGAATTTTGCTGTATTATCTTTTAGTTCTTTCTTCTCTAAATCTTGATTAGACTTTAATCCTTCGTCTGCAAATGGATATTGTGCCGTTGCTTTTGCAAATACACCAGGATAATTTGTATTCCAATCATTTTTGTATTTTCCGTTTACTTCATACGAAAGCCCATAACCAGAATGAAGCTTAGATGGTGCTAATTTATCTATACTTCCACTTAATGTTTCATAGAACATTTCTCCCACTGTGTCCTCTTTTGACACACGTTCACTTACTGTTTCTACTACACCTTTTACACTCGTTACACCGCACATCCCTTTTTCAAGAGATGGTGCATAGATAGCTGTTTTAATAGGATTATTTTTATACGTGGTTTCTTCTATATCTAGACGATTACCCGCAGGGTTAATTTCCGCTTGAATTGTTCCTTTCCCCTTATGTTGCCAATCCAAGTTTAGTGTTTTCTTTTCTCCCTCAGTTAATCTTACCTTTTGTGAAGCTACTTGTTGTCCGTTATGTTTTAACACAACTACTGTTTCAGGATTCGTATATTTTTCTTCTAATACATCTAACTTTTTAATTTTATTCTTCTCTTTTTCTAGTTTCTGCCTTGCTGTATCTAACCTACTTGCCGCACTGTCAAGTCTATTTTCTTCCCAAGAACAGTCTCTATCGTAATAGTGATGGTTTCCTTCTGCATCTACCTCATGAATTGGATTACGACGGCAATAACTAAGACTAGACTGCGCACTATCTCTATCGGATTCAGAACTATTTACTGCTTGCTGGGACTTATTAATATTGTTATTTACCTTTGCTCTATATTGGTCACGTTCTGGTTTGAAATTATCACGTGATACATCTATTCTTGTTTTTATATTCTTTTCTTCTCTTGCTGTTTCTCCTTCAATTCGGTCAGCAGAGAAATCAATTTTATATTTAAAATCATCTTCATTATCTGGATTAGGTGTTACTTCTGTACCACAGTTACCATCTATGGTAAAATCAACAGTTTTCTCATTCGATTCCCTTTGAACAGCATCAAGAACTTTAATTTTCGCAGTATATCGGCCACACATTTGTGGCTGCCACTTTAATTCTTCTGACTTAAATTGCCCTGCATCACCTTCATTTGGTTTTTGATTATCTTTTTGCGGATTTGAACGCAGATAATTTTCTTGATGATACACGGTTTCGCCATCTTTTGTAACATCTAACATCCATTTAACTCTGTTTCGTTCTCCAGCAGCTGATTGATATGGATTTACAGTTGTCCCATTTGAATCTCTATCGTTATACCCTTTTCCCTTGCTGACATATTCAAAACCGTTAAATGTAAATTTAACAGGTACATCTTTTTTTCCACTCGTAACTTTAAATTCATTTATCTTAGGCTTACTTGTACGTACATACCACAAGCTATACCTATTTACACTATCTACACCACCAGCTCCTGCATATCCACCAGAAAGGTAAGCTATATCCCTAATCCAATAAAACTTTCCTAAGCTAACATTAGGACCATTAAATCTTTTAATATCATGTTTCTTCAAATTCCCCAAAACAAACTCGGGTTCTCCCCAATACTTATCTTTAACAACAGTTTTCGTAACTTGTTCAACTTCTGTTACCATTCGATCCCCAACAACAACTGCACTGTTAATGTATCCATCATTTGAAATTCGAACATAAGGATCAGATGTATCTTCATTTTGGACTAGATTTTCCCATGGATTTCCCCAATTGAAAGAGCCATTGTAAACGGCAGGAAAATGTAAATCAGCTTTGTAATTGAACTCTTTTGATTTATAGCCACTCCCTGGTCTAAGCAAAATACCGCTTAATTGCAGTTCATCAGATTTTAAAATCGAATTTTTACTGCCATCAAAAAATGGTATATCATTATTCGCCGCACTTGCAACTGATGGTACTGCCAACATTAATGATGCGCAAGTCAATAATAATCCCTTTCTCATTCTCATAAAATCCTCCTTAAACGCAAAAAAAGGACAAACCTGTACCTTGGTGAGGTACGTAAGGTTTGTCCTTTACGTATTTATCATTATATTAAACTTATATGATTATACAATATCTAATTCAACCTGTAAATACTAAATGATTATTTAGGTTCTACTTCTACATACATCATGTGATCTGCTGTAGAATGACCTACGCGAATTTTATATTTACCTTTTTCATAGTTATTAATTGATTGAGCATCTACGCTTTCCTGAATTTCTTTATCTAAAACTAAATCAGAGTTTAACATATTAACCCATTTTTTTGTTAACTCAATAGTTGCTTCATTGTTATCTAAGAAAATAATTTTAAAATCGTTTTCATTATTTGCATCAATATAAACTTGAGCACCTATTGTACCTGCTGGCAAGTACATATTTTTGTCAAGTATTCTAATAGTTCCATTTAAATCTGCATACTTAAGGTTAGTACCATATGTACTATTCACACTCTTGATAAGATTTTGCGCTTCAGTAGAAATGGATTTTTGAGAAATTGAATTATCCATAGCAATCGGATTATAAGTAACATCGTCTGTAGTTAAAACTTTGTCTAAATTCTTTGGTAAATTAGTTTCTGGTTTTGTTTCTGGCTTAGTTTCTGGTTTTGTTTCTGGCTTTGTCTCTGGTTTTGTCTCTGGCTTTGTTTCTGGTTTTGTCTCTGGCTTTGTTTCTGGCTTTGTTTCTGGCTTTGTCTCTGGTTTTGTCTCTGGCTTTGTCTCTGGTTTTGTTTCTGGCTTTGTCTCTGGTTTTGTTTCTTTTTCAACTGCATTAATAGAGTTATATAAGAACTGGCTATATTGTTCACGAGTTACATGTGCATAGGGTGAATACATCTTACCGCCTGTACCAATAGTAACTCCATTTTCTTCTAATGCATTAATTGCGTTATATGCCCAAGAGTTTTTATCCACGTCAGTGAATGATGTTGTTTTAGTAGCTTTAAATTTAAAAGCATTTGTAAGTACTTGTGCCATTTGTTCACGAGTTAGAATATCATCTGGACCATATTTTCCTCCACCATAACCCGCGATAAGCCCCTCTTTAGCAAGTGCTAAGATTTCTTTTTCGAACATGTGCCCTTTAATATCTGTAAATGGATTTTTGAAACTAGCATCTGCATCTGTTGGTTTTACATATGCATAAATCATACGAGCAACTTGCCCACGAGTTACATTGTCACCAAAACCAAAAACATTATTTCCGTATCCTGCTACTACTTTACGGTTTGCTAAATCATAAATTGCCTTAGTAGACCAATGATTTGCTGGAACATCATTGAATTTTAATGAATCTGTGTTATCAGCCTTAGCAGTAAATGCTCCTGCTCCTAGTAATGATGTACCCATAATTGTTAGTGCTGTTGCTGTTTTTAAAAATTTGTTAGCCATTGATTGTTCCTCCAAGTATATTAGTTTTTTTATAGATTCCTTTATTGTACCGAATTTAAATATAAAATCCAGATACTTTAACATATTAATTTATTAATTTATTAATTTGCGTTTTTTATAACCGCTGTTCTATATGGAAAATATTACCATATAGAACTAGGCTTGTAAAGTATTCTTATATATTTATTTTTAAATATATTTTTCTAGCAAAAAAACTATACTTTTCAGCATAGTCTTTTATAGTATAAATCTTAGAATTTTCATTACTTAAAATACACTTGTCCCCATCCATCTTTATTCGCCCATATCGGAGCCTTTATGCCATCTACCCCAATTATTTTAAATATGAAGAAATGGTGTTCTGCTTTTACTTTAAAAGAAAGGGATTCGTTATGATCAATCCGACCTTTGGTATACTCATACTTCCAGCCATCCATGTTTTCTTCTTTCATTCTTTTCTCTATCCCAGGGACTAAATCAACTCTTTTTCCGTTGTAATCATATTGAAATCCACCTTTATTCTCCGCAATTTCTACCATATCAGCAGCCAAGTTATGTGCCTTCACTAACTGTATTCCATACAAAACACCTTCGGGTAAAAGGCTAATTAATAATAAAGAAAGGGTAAGGAATAGAGCCGTAGTTACTGTATTTTGCATTCTTAATGCACCTACTCTTTTTCTTTATTTTACGTTTCCGCCTAATTGTTTTTCTTTTGCATTTGCATCATAGATAATAATACTTCTTGCTTTACTCTTTATCGTTTCTTTTTTTTCATCAAATTGCTTAAAATAGCTAGCAGCTTCTGCATCACCTTCGACAGCAATCATTGCTGGTTTCTCCTGTACATCATAGACAGTAAAGTTACGTTTTGAAGCAGGATCCTTAAAATCAGCATTACTGTTATACGCTTTTTCAAACTCCTTTTTCGCTTTTTCTGGATCAATAGCTATTTCTTCTTCTGCACGAAGAGTACCTATTTTTACAGACTTAGCCAAGGCTATCTCGCCACCCCTTTCTAAAGAAGATTTATTATCAGTATGTGTTGTATCTCCAATCACCATATCAGTTACAAAGAACAGACAACCTACAAATAACAGCAACATACTTGCTGCAACGATAAACTTTTGCATTCCACTTCATCCTCCCTTAACTTTCAGACTTCCGAAATCGAAATCCGCTTAAAATAGAATTTTTCTTTTGGTTCAACAATTGATTTGGCAGCAATAACTCTGCTATTTCCTTCATGATTCCTTCTAGCTCTTTATAATAGTTCCGACTGGATAGTAACGTACTACTATTTAATTGAGCTTCAAATACATCTTCTATTTCATATGGCGGTAAAGCAGTTAATAACTTATCTCCAAAACATTCTTCTACTACTTCATGCTTTAAAAGTGCAGAAGAAAACCTATTCCCAATGATTCTCGTTTTCTCTAAAGCTAAGTAAGAAACGAGCTTTCTCTCTTTTTGTGTAAGAGGATGCGCTATCTTTAGCAATTGATGCAGATCTGGTTCCGCTACAAAGAAGATGTAATCTGCCATTTCACATATCTCATGGTATAAATCTTTATCCCAATCGCTCCCTGCATCAATAATAGATATAGGTGCTTCTTGATTGGCCAATAAAACCTTAATAAAATGGTCGAAGTCCTGCTCTGTTTCGTTTTTCAGCTCTTGGTCCACTATAGGATTCTTTACGATATAATTTATTCTTCCTTGCTTCCATTTTTGAATTGATAATATATCAGATTCCTTTTGTAACATCTCTTTATACCGCTGCAACATAAATTCACTACGATAGTTTTCAGGTGCTTCCGTATATCCCTTTAATAATGGATACGTATAGCCATCATCATATAGATTCTCTATATAATTCACATCTAGCTGTAGTTCATTTAAGTAAGCAGCTAAAAGATGTGAAACAAAAGTAGCACCACTTCCCCTGTTCATGCTGGCCACAATAATTGTTCTTCTTGGAATAGCGATACCAACTTGTTTTTCATACACCGGCTCAAAAGCCAATTTATACTGCTTTTTTATAATAGGTGCTTTTGGCATCTTCTCTGGAACAGACTTACGCTTTTGTTTGTTTTTAAACAGTTTGTTGGAATTAGAGGAAGATTCACTGTTGCCGCCTTCCTCTAATTCACTTGATACATCCTCTTCTTCCGCATCAACAGGAACCTCAGGTAACTTTGTTTGTTGTGGTGCCTGACTTGCTCCTACAATTTCAGCTACATTTTTAATATCCGACTCTTGCAGTAGCTGCGGAATGACTTTATTATCAATGTCAATTTTACGAGAGTTAAAAATGTCATAGATACCTAGATAAATCAGTTTCGCCAAAAATTCATCATCATTTTCACGCTCTGTAAATACCACAATACGAATATCCCGATTAAAGCGAATATCTCTTAACTTCTGTAAAATAATTAATTCACGTTTCTCTTCATGTCCCGCATCAATATTTAATCGTTTGTCATTAATACATAGAATATTGGGTTGTTCCATATCTAGAATTTCATCAAGATACTTGATGTGCATCACATCACTATCAGCTACTTCAAATCCCGCACCAATAAAATCCTCACGTAAATATGCCGTATATACAGTATCGCTAATAGCTAAAACGATTTTTTTCACCATAGTTAACCTCCTTCAAACTCTAACATTGGATTAAAATCATGTTTTCAATTGGAATTTGTGCCTCAAGATGAACCTTCCCAATAATCTCATTCAAAATATACTCAATTTCAACTTGTTCCGTTGGACGTGGCGCTCCAAAATCAGAATTTAGTTTTACTCGTATTTCTAATCGATCTTGTATCTCATGTAAAGGTGTACCAAGATAAAGAATGCTGTAGTATAAAACACCATCTTCAATATTTTTTTGAATCATATCCTTTGTTTGATGAATAATTGTAACCTCAGCAAGCTCAATAAAAGGATCATTAATTGTTACTTTGCTATTCCAATTTAAATTCCAAATCTCGCAAAGTTCTTCCGCATGTACAACAACTCCATTAACAGAAGGAGTAATAGCGAAAAGACGATCTACAGGAACTTTGGTTAACGAGGTACTATTACCTTTCTTTAATTCAAGTCCTCTTTCCAATCGCTCATGTTCAAAAGCATATTCAGCACCAGTGAATGCAACTTCGCAAAATACTTGTTCTAACAATGGACGAATCCCCTCATATGTTCGTATAGCAAACACACTAAATTCTTGTGTTTCATCTGTACGAATGATTTCGTACAATTCATATTCAGATGCCTCTGCTAAGGCAAAAGGAATATCTTTTATAAAATTCGGATCAGTATATAGAGTCTCAGGAATTTGTGTTTCAGGATGATGTATAAACTCCAGACATAATTGGTAACCTTTTAAAAATGCATTCTTAACAGCTGCAGGGAATAGAGTTTCAAAACGCTTTACATTATTCTTAAACGTTTTTTCTTCAATTTCGTTATTAAACTCTCTTTCTTGTAAGATATTTGCCTTATTCCCTAGTAATAAAAAGTAGTGATTAATAATGTGACTAATATTCTCTTCAAATGCAGTATTGTCCTCACAATACTTTGTAAATCGTTCTTTACTCATGCTCACAATTTCATTCATAGTTTCAAATTCTCCCTTTTTATTGTTATTTATACAAAAAAAGACACACCGATGGCAGGTTAAGTGCCTTCGGTGTGTCCGTTTAGCTAGAAATTAAATCTATTAATTTGTATATTTCTCTTAGTTAATTGTTGTTCACGTATAAGAATACCTCTATGAATTTTAAAAGTCAATAAATAAATTAATTACCTCCTTGTAAACTTATATTTATTCCTTCTTTCTATTTTTCTATGTATTTAATCTAAAAAAATACAAGTAATTAAATATAAATAATCACAAGTATTTTATATAAAACCAACAAGAAATATATATAACTAAACTCAATTATTAATTATAAAGAGATTCAGCAAACACCTCTAAAGCCTTGTATTACATATGTTCCTGGATATTAAGCCAAATTCACTATCGTAATATCCCCATTACATACAAGTTCTACATCATAGAAATCACAAATTAAGAAGTTACATACCATATTACTAAGAATTCACAAGGTTAGAATCATATTATTAAGATAACCACAAGTATTAAATCGAATTATAAACATACTGAATCGTAACCAAACATAATGTAAATCGATTATATGCTTCCGCAAAAATGCTAATAGGTATATTTTCCTAAATAAAAAAGCATGTCTTCAAATTAATGAACATGCCAAATAACCCTTGCTTTTAAGTGATTTTTTAACGAGGGCTGCCGTATATTTTTTCAAAAAAATTAAATAAATTCCGGATAAACACCATTTTTCTTATGATAATTTATCATTGCATCGTGTCTTTCCCCTGTAGACAAGTTTTTTTCCTTAAAACTTATCCAGGACTCTCTAAGCTGTATACGCATAAATGCTGGAATAGAGAATATTTCTTGCTCTTTCAAACAATTTTCAACTTGATCTAATGCATAAGTCATTGCGTAAATTAATAATTCACTTTGTTTTTGTTTTGTCGGTAAATAGATTGCGATATCAACAATTTCTTGCCTAAATGCAGTCATTATATTTTCTTTATCTTTTTTACGTAATGCCTGTCCCATGTGTTTCAAACGAGACACCGCTTCTTTTCTGCACTTCGCTACTGGTCTATGTAATTCTTTTTTATCATTCTCAATTAAGCAGTTTGAAGAAAATACCGCATTGAACTTCTCAATGATGATTTGTTTTACCTGTTTTCTTACACTTGTAATTCTTGTATTATTAGATTTCTTCTCTTTAGAATCGATAGCAGTAAATTGCACAATGGGGTTAATAATTTCTATGTAGTGTCTTACTTTCTTTGCATTACGATTTAATCTCTTTTTTAAGGAAGACATCTTTCTTGTAATCTGAAACTCTTCAATTTTATGTTTATAATGTTCCATACCCACTTTTCTTGAAAAAGTATTGATTAAATCTAAAAGGAATATAATCCCTCTATTATCACGAGCCTTTACTAGACTACTCATTATCGTTGTTTGAATTAGGTGAAATGGAATACGGAAATACGATAGCGATATACCTGTCCTATTTGCAGTTTCTGCAGTAGTGTGACTATACAACGCATAATCTACAATTTCATATACAGTACGATTTCCAACAGGTGTTTCTTTTACGAGTCTACGCTCCAAACAAACTTGAAACCCTGTATAAATTGTTGTGTAGGGAATCCCACTTTTCTTAGCAAGATCCATTATTTGAAATTCACGTGGTAGCATTCCTATATCATTGCATTCAAAGTGAAGCAAGATGTAAGTAGCTAAAGCTGAAGATGGTAACTCTTTTCTTTCATTCTCTAGTTTTACAATGTTTAATAGTCCATTAAAAAATTTAACCCCATGAACTTTAAAGTTCTGTTGGGAAAAAGCCATTTGCGTATGCATAATGTTGCTAACTCCTTTCGAAAGAGCAGAAAAAGGCACTGTCATACCACGGATACAAAAATACTACTCTCTTAAAAAAGTAATACTTGTATGACCACGGTAAACAATGCCTAAAAATACGCAAGAAATCCCCTTTTTAAGTTGCACAAATACATAAGATACAGTAAAATCATCTTATAATTTCATGCAAAATAAAAAGGTTTATTGGCTTTGTTTACCGCAGTTCCTGAACACATTTTTTTGGGATATTGGTATTTGTGCGGTATACCACAATGAAGTAGTTGGCGCTATTTCATTGGGCTGATGACCTTTTTTTGCTTTATTATATTTTTTTATTATACAAATATTTCATTATTAATAAATTTATATCTAGAAAAATACAAAATTATTAAAGTAAGTACATCATATATAGTTTTTTTCATGGTTGCAAGGTGATTTTTTCAAAAGTATGACCTTTGCTAAATGACTATGTATAAATAACCACCACTCAAACGCCCCGTCGAGCGACGCTCAATCAAAAGCCAATTCACTATAAGTGAGAATAATTTAAATATCTACTGATCAATCGCCTGATTGCCGCTCAATTAACAAAAATCATCACTAATAATGAGCATATGTAAAGGTTTTTCATTAACTCGCCCTTTAACCACCCGTCCAATCACCAGTCACTTATATTTAAACGTTGCTATTATTTTATATTGGTTGACCAGTGATTGGTTGGGTGGTTTTATTATATAAAACCAAGTTGTAATCAGTCGATTAATCACCAGTCGACCATGTAGTTGTTTTGAGGTGGATGACCAGTGGGTGGTTGGGGGTTGAGTGTGGAAGCGAGTTTTGAATAAGAATAAACTGTGGATTTCTAATAAAGTTCGATGCCTAGCCAACTGCTGTTTATGATTAATATAAAAATAGTTTCATACTACTAATTAAGTAGAATGAAACTATTGATATTATATAGAAGGATATAAATGAAGAAAATTGATTTGATACCAAAACCTTTTTTTCGATAATTTAGGGGAACATGGCACAACTTATTTCGTATATGGATACAGAGGTGCGCAACCTAAGTTACATTTAGGTGGGTTTAATTCATTGAAAGAAGCTAGACGATTTATTTACAAATATGCTTACAAAAATCCTCAATGGCAAAATGCAGACGGAGACATTAATGAATATAACAATAAACCATCTAGAACTAAAAGTGATAATAAATGGGTATAAGGGCGTAGTTGAAAAAAGGTATAAAAAGTATGCTGATTTTAAAGATTGGAAGAAATAGAATTAGAAAACTCTTTGTATAGTAAAATATATCTAAGTACTATAATTATTATAGTTTAAAACAAGAGTTGTCAACAAATCATATCGTTTATCAATGTACTAAGTTTTAGGAATGATATTAAGGAAAAGCAAAATAAAAAGACTATCAAATGATAGCCTTTTTATTTTTTCCCAAAAAGCTTAGAGAAAAAGCCGCCTTTTTGTTCAGTATTCTCTTGTCGCTGAGCATTAGCACTTTTTTGTTCTTGAATTAATCGTATAGTACTCATTAACTTTTCGTCACGTTCCTCTAATCGCTTATTGATTCTATCGAAATTATCCTGACTTTGTTTAGCCACCGCAGCGAAGAATTCCATATTTTGTTTTGTTAATTCTTCAGTCACTTTAGCTGTAACATCCTCAGTGATTTTTTTCGTCAAAGCTTCTATAAAGTCTGGATTGACCTGTTGTGTTTTAACTAATGAAGTTTCTTTTGGTTCACCATCACCGTCAACATCTTCAGCATAAACATTACGAATAACCGTCGGATCCATATCTAACAGCCCAACAATTTCGTGCTTTTTCTTTGACTCAGAATAATAATGTTGAATCTTTTTTACTGTATCAATACTATCCTCATGAACATATTTAAGTTGGCGTTCTTTTTTTATGTTCAAGTACTCATCAAAATCATTCAACCATCTACGAAGAGTACTTTCAGGAATATCAAGCATGGTTGCTACTTCAGATACGCGATAATAACCATCGCTTAACTGTTCATCAATCATTTGCTCACCACCTAACTATATGATGCTTGTCCTATAATACATTATATAAAAATTCTATAGAAACTAAAAGAACCCCTTTGTAGATTACATAAAATATCATGAACTTTTACACCTGATCACTCAATCGTTCACTGCTCATTTATTTAACTGTATACCAATAATACCTATGTTATCGAGCGGTGATTAGTCGGGTGAGCGCGATTAACACTTGATTATGTACAAAACCACCTCAGAATTCTGTGAATCGAACTAAAAATCCAACATGGGTTTCCACTTATTAAGATGCATCTTTTTTATAATTACGTATTCATTCCAGCTGTTATTACCGCAATAAATACGTAAATATTAAATTATTAATTACGGTAATTATTACGGAAGTATTTAAGTGTTGATTTAATAAGGTTCTTGATTATCATACGTAGATGTATTATAGTTAATACATACGATACTTCGGAAATATATACCGAAGTATTTACGGCTTTTATAACGGTATTAAATTCCGTATAATTATCTTGTCTTTTTGTATCTATAGATAAAATTTATTATTTATTAAAGGTGGTGTGAAATTATTGTCTAATATATCAATGAGCAGTAGTGAGATTATTGATGTACTTTGTGAGAATTTAAATGATGGGATTTGGGCTTTACGTGTACTATACGCAGAGGGCGCAATGAACAAAGAAAAGTTATGGGATTATATCAACCAATATCATAAAGATTATCAAATTGAGAATGAGAAAGATTATGAGGGTAAAAAAATACTTCCATCACGATATGCTTTGGATATTATGACTGCAAGACTTGAAGGAGCAGGGTTAATATCTTTCAAAGCAATAGGACGTGTTCGAATTTATGACGTAACAAATCTAGGAAATGTTTTAATTAAGGAACTTGAAAAACGAGTAGAGAAAAACAACTAAAATAAATATTTGAGGAGGATATACATATGGCAGGCAATTTTTCAGAAATCGAAAGCCAAGGAAATATTAGTTTGAAATTTGGATTCTTAGGACTAGGTATGGGTGGATGCGCAATCGCAGCGGAGTGCGCAAATAAAGAAACTCAAATTAAAAATAACAAATACCCATATCGTGCGATTCTTGTTAATACAAATAGTCAAGATTTTAACAAGATTGAGATTAAAAACGGGGGAAATGTTCGTAAAATACAGTTAGAAGGATATGAACAGGGTGCAGCTCGTAATCCACAGGTTGGTGAGGAAGCATTTGTAAAGCATGAAACAAAGATTTTAGAAACGGTTAAACAGGAATTTGAAGATCGTGATTTCATTTGGATTACATGTGGTCTTGGTGGAGGAACAGGAACTGGAGCTCTATTAAAGGCAATTGAAATGCTATATGAACATGATTATAATTTTGGATTGTTACTGACTTTACCACGTGATGCTGAAGCTTTAAAAGTATTAGAAAACGCAACTTCACGCATTCGTAGTATTGCTATGAACCAAGAAGCTTTTGGCTCAATTGTATTAATAGATAACGCTAAACTATATAGAAAATTTGAAGAGGAAAATCCAAGCGCTTTAGCAAACGAATATACTAGCTATAGTAACAAATATATTGCTGATGCATTACATGAGATTAACCTAGTTACTTCATCATTCACACCGTTTTCAGATACACATTTTGATGCGAGTGAGTTTGCTCAAGTAATTAATACACCAGGCGTTTTATCATTAGCAAAATTAGAACTAAAATCAAATCAATTAGACACTGAAAACCCGCTAGGTTACTTGACTCAATTAGGGAACGCACTAGAAAAAGGCGTTTTATACGATACAGAAAGAGAAGAGCTAGAAAGTGCTAAAAAAAGCGCACTATCTATCGTTACATCACCGCTGCGAGCAGGTCGATTATACAACTTCTCATTCCTTAACCAAATGGAAAACTTCTTAAAAGACAGAACTCCATATGTAGATGAACGTCCTATAGCTCCATATGTTAATAAACATACAACAAAAAAAGAAGAGGATATAGTAAAATTCTATTCAGTTGTTGCAGGGCTACCATTGCCAAAACGTGTAAGTGATATTATTGATGAGATTACGAGAATTAAAGAAGAACGTGAGCAAGCTAATTCTAAGAAATCCAATGATGTTTTAAATAAGCTTTTTGCATTTGATGATTCAGTACAAGAAGAAAAACCTAAAAAGAAAAAATTGAATTTTGGTGCTGAACCGCAAGTAGAAGTTGCTGACGATTCACAACCAGCAAAGAAGAAATTATCATTCTAAACAAAAGACCGACAAATATAATTTTGTCGGTCTTTTTCTATTTCAATAGCGAAAAGAAACTACAATGCGCAGGTGATTAATCTATTATATTTTCTGTATGTGGAACATGTCTTTATATAATGTGATTGTTTTAAAAAATTGTTAGGCCGTCCTAACGATTTTATTTCAATACTTAAACCTTAAAAAAATGTTCGGTTCAAACATGTCTTCCGTCCGAACAAATTTAAAAGAACCGAAAGACTATATAAATCAATATTTCTAGCGAATTTTTAGTATGAGAAGTAATCCAAACTTCAGCGTACAAGTTTTAGTATCTAGATTAGCGCAAATTCAGCTTAAACTTTTAATAATTTACAACTAAATTTTGCTGTAATAAGATATATAGAAATGGTTGTTATTTATTGAAAATAAATTCGAGTTATGGAGTTGCATATAATGAAAAGTAATACGTATAAATATACAAGTAAAGGCACACAGAAATCTTTTCGTTTAAAAGAGGCCGATATATTTGTATTTACATTTTTATATTACAAAAGACATCTTACTACACGACAAATTACTCAGCTTTATAGTGCATTTGAGGGTAGAGATTTTTCTGAGGATAGTATGTTTACAAAACTTAATCGTTTTTCAAAATATGGTGCTATCCTGACGAAAAAAATTGATAAAAGAGATGATAGTATAACCAGACGTGCGACATTCTCATTAAAAGATAGAATGGTTGATTACCTTCAAGAATTAGGAAGGATTCCTGCAGGATCTTCAAAACGTAGATATTCTTCTTCAATCTCACTACATACACTCTGCTCACGAGAAATATTAGTACGCACACTTTTAGAAGTGTCGAAAAGGACTAATACGAATAAGATATTATGTGAGTTAGATATTCGCTCATATCATCAAAAACAAAAGAAAACAGAAATTGAAGATGCAGGTTTACTCCTAATTCCTGATGAACACATTTCATATAAAGACAAAAATATTTACATTGAAATGGATATGTGCAAAGAAACCAATGCTACCTTAGTTGAAAAGGTGGGGAAGTATATTGAATATGCACAAAAAAACACTAAAAATATAACTGTTGTTTTTGTTATGTATGACAAGTCGATGTTCCTTGCAGAAGATGCAGAACCTCCATACGTACGTATGAAAAATCTCCTATTTTCTATGCGAGAATATCATGAACATTTAATGAATCTACCAAACCTAAATATGCACATCTGCTCTTTGAAAGAAGCTGGAGATGTTATTTCAGATATTCTGCTAGGAATAGATGATAATCAAAACTTTGAACAAGATATTCTCTTACCTTTATCTCAACGTACAATAGGAGATGCCGATTGGCGCTATGCATTTGTTGAAACAGTTCAAACATTTAAAGAGAAAATAGATGGTGGCCTTAGACGAACTTATAAAAGAGATAAAGATGCTATGCAAGATTTTTTCTTTATTTTTGGGAATGAAAATGATTACCGAATGATTGCTAGATTAGACGATGTTGTGTTTTCAAGAAGAGAAGGTGATGAGGGAGTTCCACTTGTTGTGATCTACCCGAAGCGCAAAAATCCTCGAGATATACTTTTAATGGACACTTATGACAACGTACTACTGCTATCCCTCAGAAATGAAGATGTCACTATAGACGCAGATGAACAGATCATGGTACGTACCGCAAATAACATACATCCGAAAAGACGTAAACTTGTTGAATTATATTAATCTCTTATTTTTCATATACTTCTATATAATTTTATTGATTTTTATTTTTCAGGGTGTTAGAATAACGTTTGAACATATAATAAAAACTACAATCAAATCAGAACATATGAATTTAAGGCAAGCGACACACGCTGTTTTTACAGTGGGTGTCGCTTGCCTTTTTTTATATGGAGAAAGGTGGAAAAATGAATATGAATTTACAATTTGCAACAACTACTAATGGGGGAGTAATCTCTGCAAGAGAGGCGTTTAAAAATCCTGAACTAGTCCTTAAACATATGACAGAAGAGGGTGCAACGTTTAATGTTTCTCTACAAGATATCCAAATTCCAGGAAAGCCGAATTACTTTTGGTATGATGTCATAATTGAAACGGCAACGAATAAAAAAATAGAAGTAAATATTGCGGTACTTTCTCAAGAAGAATACGACCAACTATGCGAAAGAAATAGCATTGATTTATATTTAAAACAAACCGAAGATGCAGCGAAATTCTTTTTAGAAAAATCAAAAGAACAATTTAAACAAGAATTCAATAATCGATTTACACTCCATCATAAAGCTCAATTATATCTGTAAGAGGTAGGTGAGCCTATATGGAGATATTTAAACAACGATTACCTCTATTTACTACAGTTGGTTTAATTAGCGGGTTTATTCTTTCATTTGGATTCGGTTTAGTAAACTATATAAAACTACTTTACTATGCATTTGAACCACCGTCTTATCCTATAGAAATTACATATGTACCGCTCATTTTAATGTTCTTCTCCTTGCTATTAGGAGAATTTAGTTTTAGATTTTACAGCCGTATTCCTGCTTTGCATGTGAAGAACGGGAAGTTAATAATTTTAATTGCTTCTCATATTGCAGTTGATATTCAATTTTTATGGTTCGCAACTGCCCCAATCCATGCAAAGGTTATTCCGTATCTTACGGATAAATCAAAGCATGTTAATTTTGGTGAGTATGAAGCCATAGGTCATGTTTTAACAGGGAATTTTCACACACTTACTATGATTTTTGTATTTTTACCTACAGTATTTATGATTTTGTTTACACTTTGGTATAGTGGCCATATTGTTCGTTACCGAGAAGAAATATTAAAGTGGGTACAAAAATACGAGTATAAAAATCATAAGTTACAAAAATGGTTTAATAGCCAAGAAGAACAAATATACCCTGATGTAGAAATTGGACCGCATATTGAGCATAAAGAAATGGTCCGAATTAAGGGAAAAGATAGAACGTTAAATGGTATCATTATTGGTCCGATTGGTTCTGGTAAAACATCAAGTTTAATTATTCCAATGATAAATCAAGATTTACACTGGATGGTACGTTTCATAAATAAATTCGAAACTGCTTATAAAAAGAATGATTATGATACAGAAGAAGTAAAAGGAACATTTTTAAATGGTGTTACTGTTATTGAACCAAGTAATGATTTATGTCAAAAGGTTTATAAATTAGTACAAGCACATAAGATTCCCGCAACCTCGGTTTACTATATTGATCCAACTAATCCCGATACCAAAAATATAAACATTCTGCGGGGACCAGTTGATAAAGTAGCAGAGGTTTTCGCAATGGTTATTCAAGGTTTATCGGAATCCAACAATGCATTCTTTGAACAAGCACAGCGTAACCACCTTAAGCAACATATCTATTTATTAAAACTGCATAATCCTCAAAAAGAGGTCACCTTTGATGATTTAATAAGCATGTATGACGATGTAGAGCGTGTTCACCGTATGCACAAACTATTAAAAATACAGGTCGAAAAGTTATATGATTTTGTTCAAAGTGGAGCAGCGTCACGTGACCAAAAAAACGAATATCTAATTATAAAAGGAATTGACGAGTGGTTTGATAATACCATTCGCGAAAAAATGGACAATCAAGGAGAACCTGCAACTTATAAATCTGGTAAATATCGTGGACAACCGATGCATTATGATAGGGAAGAAGAATATGTTAAAGGACTACGTAATATTTTAAAAGACCTTGCATCCAACGTTCTAATACGACGGGTTTTATTTGGAAAATCCGATTTCGATTTTGATGTACATTTGGAGCAAGGTGGCATATTACTTGTGAATACTGCGAAAGGGGAATTAGCAGACCTTTCAAACGTATTAGGAAAATTTGTATTGTTAAGTATGCAAAATGCAGTATTCCGTAGAGAACCAAACGTCTCACCTTACCATCATATAATTGTCGATGAGTTTCCGGATTACGTTGTGCGGCCGTTTAAAGAATTCCCTGCACAATCTCGTAAATATAAAGTAATTCTAACAATTGCTAGCCAAACACTATCGCAATTAGCTCTCGACTTCACTGAGCAATACATGTTTACTTTACTAGGTTCGTTCCGTAACAAAATGATATTTGGAGATGTAACACCATATGATGCAAAAATTTTCTCTGACATGTTTGGTGAGGTAGAGGAATTTAAAGAGGCGGAATCCGAACAGGGTATTTCCCCTCTGCAAGAGAATCCTGTTAGTCGACTAGGATCAACCTATCAAAAGACGAAAGAAGTTGTTATGTCCCCAGGAGATATCATGGCACAAGGGGCATTCATCTGTGCTGCTCGTATCGTACAAGATAATCATGTGCAACCTGTACAACAAATTACAAGTAACTTTGTACCAAAAGAAGAATTCGCCAAAGCAATCATTCAAGTAGATACAAAAACAGGTGAATATTGGGAAAATGAGCGTCTTCGCCTTATTAATGAATCTATCGAGAAAGCAAATCCTATGAAGCATGTAGATGCAGAAAACATAAAAAAAATACAACCATTACCATCTATTCGGGAAGGTGAGATTGAACAGAATAACTCTATGGGAGCAAACGCGCAGCATCAACACATTGTATCATTGGAGGATTATAAGGGACACCAGTCTCAAAATGAAACCTTACCTAATGATCCCGCAGCAATGAGCCAGAAGGGAAATGTTGATGATGAAGTTGAAAATAAGTTGTATGAAGATATTAAGGAATTTATTATTGAATCACAACAAGTCTCGCCATCCCTTCTGCAAAGAAAATTCAGGATTGGCTATATGAAGGCTATGCAATGTATCGAGAAGTTAGAACAAAATCAAATTGTAAGTTCTTACACAGGGGATGGACCTCGTAAAGTATTAATTTCAAATAATAGTAGTATGCCAGAAGAAACAAGTGTTAATACTACTCATTCATCTGACAATACTATTTCACGGGAAGTAGCGATTCGGAGCGAAGACCAAGGAACTGTACAAGATGAGACTAGCGTCTTTAAGGATATTCTATACGACGATGTTTTAAGTTTTGTGAAAGAAGCGGGAAATGCCTCTATACCGGTACTACAAGATACATTTGAAATTAGTTATACACGTGCATCAAGATTAATAGAAGCCCTACAAAGAAATGATGAACTTCCTGTTATAGCAGAAGAAGCACATCTAGAAAGTATAAGCACTGAAATAAAAGAACCAAACGCAAAAGAAGATATTAAAGAAACCATAGATATAGAATTACCTCCTATGGACGAATGCTATGAAATAAACATGGAGGTATTAGAACTAAACAAAGAATTATCTATTACTATGTTAGAGCAAGATTGGAATAAAGATTCCATTATTCATTCCGAGATTCCTGATGAGACTGAACCACTGTTTGAAGAATTCCCATCTGATGGACTTCCCGTTACAATGATAGGAACTGCAGAAACAAGTATAGAATCTACTTCAATTCCCGTTATAATAACAGAGTCAGAAGAAACACAAGTAGAAATCAGCACAGTTCCAATTGAAGAGACGCTTACTCATACCGAAGAAAATAAGCTTGATGAAGATGTAGCAAAAGTTTATGAATCTATTAGTATTACGGTTCAAGAAAACTTAGAAAAAAATCGAGAAGAACATTCGAAAAAGGATGAGAAGCAATCAGAACATAAACCTATGAGTTATAAAGAACGCCAAGTGCACTTAAAATCTCAGCAAAAAAATAAGAATAACACTACGCAGTCGCTACTTAATAATATTGAGAAGCCAAAGCAAAAAACGTCGAACGTAATGAGTAAGGAATTGAATAATTTCTTTGATTAATAGTTTGTAAACCTCAAATTAAATCTAGTATAGGTATCGTCAGCATTTCGAAAAAAAACGCGCTAAGCCAATAATAAAATAAGCTGTCCATATGGACAGCTTATTTACATAATTAGCATTATCGGTAGCAAAGAAAAAGGGGAACCCTACTCTCACAAGGGAACCTTCTTTTTTGTTCTATGGATCTATATATTTTTTATACATTCCTATTCTAGCGCGGTTTTAGGGTTATTGTTTGTTACTGGATTTTCCGAAAAACTGTATAAAATCTTGCATGCTCTTAGCGTGAGTGTTTTCCGAGATGCTGGCGGTACCCCATGCCCATCAACTTAACATTTTGAAGTATCCCTCAAACGAAAAAATTGCACTGTTAAAGGTAAATATAGAATTAGAATATAGGTTATCAAGAATTAATAATTAGTAAAGTAGAAGATTTTAATAAAAATTGGTAAAATAATAACCAAGTATTGAAATTAGAAATATGACTGTGTTAAAAAAGGAGATTCTATACTATGGAGCAAATTATTTCAAACAATAAAAACGGATCTACAGAGATATATTATAAATTATTGTCTATGTTATCTTTGTTAACTTTTCATAAGATCACATCCATTGAAAAGAAAAAGAAAAGCCTTAAGCTTTCCCTTGAAAACGAATTAAAAAATTTAACAAAAAATAATCCTCATAAATTATAATACGGTTACCAAAGATTAAACTCTATAAGAGAATTTATAGGATTTTATTAAACCAATATAATCTCATATTAATTTGACCTTAAAAACGCTATCCTTTTTGTAGAAATATACAGAAAGGTTGGCGTTTTTTATGAATCTTACGGTTCAAGGTGAACTACAGTTATTTGCTGAAGAGTTGCATCAACATCTTACTCCTTCATTTTTAGAGAATCTTGCTAGGGAACTAACTTTTGTACAACGAAAGCTTAAATTTTCAGGTCATGATTTAGCTATTATCTGTGTCTGGGTTAGTCAACGTGTTGCGAGTGATTCATTAGTTCGGCTGTGTAGTCAACTTCATGCTGTTACAGGAACGTTTATTGAGTCCAAGCTCTTCAACCACCTATTTTCAACGGATTCGTATTTTAGATGCAACAATTTTTCAAGTGCCAAAACATTTAGCTAATGTGTATTCTGGGTCAGGTGGTTGTGCACAAACAGCGGGTATAAAGATTCAATTAGAATATGATTTACATAGCGGACAATTTTTAAATTTTCAAGTTGAACCGGGGAAGAACAATGATAAGACCTTTGGAACAGAATGTTTAGCGACATTACGACCTGGCGATCTATGTATTCGGGATTTAGGCTATTATTCACTGGATGATTTAAATCAAATGGACCAACGTGGCGTGTATTATATATCGCGGCTTAAACTAAATAATATGGTGTATATTAAAAATGAGTTTCCTGAATACTTTCGAAATGGGACAATAAAAAAACAATCTCAGTACATCAAAGTTGATTTAGAACACATTATGAATACGTTAAAACCAAGACAGGTCCATGAAAATAACAGAAGCTTATATTGGAAAGGATAAAAAACTATTTACACGAGTTATTATATATCGATTAACTGAAAAGAAACTTCGAGAACGTAAGAAAAAGCAAGTGTATACGGAAAGTAAAAAGGGTATTACGTACTCAGAAAAAAGTAAACGCTTAGCTGGTATGAACATTTATGTTACCAATATACCTTTGGAATGGGTTCCGATGGAACAAATACATGATTTTTATTCTCTTCGCTGGCAGATTGAAATTATCTTTAAAACTTGGAAATCCTTATTTCAAATTCATGATTGGCAAAATATCAAACGAGAGCGATTAGAATGCCACATTTATGGAAAACTCATCGCTATTTTTCTATGTTCTTCTACTATGTTTAAGATGGGACAATTAATTTTACAAAAGAAGAAAAGAGAATTAAGTGAATATAAAGCCATTGGAATGATTCAAGACCATCTATACATTCTTTATCAAGCTATACAGCAAAACACCCGAGAAATAACAAGGATGCTAATCCGCTTGTTCCATCTTCTACAGAAGAATGGACGAAAATCTCACAGATATGAGAAGAAAACTGTCTTTGATATTCTGGGTGTTGTCTATGAGTATACTGGATTGATAAAACAAAAGAAAATTGCATAATAAAAAAAGCGAAACCCGTTAGGGTTTATTTGTTATACGCATTTTTAAGAATATACTTCTATTTTAAGAATGTTTTGACCTAGCTGAATGAAGGTTCAGTTTGTTTCGCCCTTAAGTTGATGGGCATGGGGTAAGTCCGAGATAAGTCCAAAAAGCGTTATGCATATGGAATTAAATGTAAATACCCCTAATACTAATGACTTCCATAGTATAGATAAATACGGATTTACAACGCTAATGAAATTCCAATATCAAAAAGCCCATTTCTCAGCATTAAATTCAGAAATTGGTCTTTATTCGTTATATCCTCGGTGATTGGAAAGTAATACATTTCGCGATATGCAGGGCCGGAATGTTTAAACTCCTTGATTAAATCCTTAAAGGTCTGCTCACTTACGACCGTGAGCGAGCATCACATCGCGGTGGTTGGTTGCTAGCAGCAGGTGAGACGCTATTTTCAACAACCGAATTTCCATTTTTGTATCCATCTATTTTATGTCTTATAGATTCTGGAGTATTATATTGGTCACTAAACTCACTATTCCAAATCTCAGTAGTATTATTGAAAGTATTAACTAGATCGGAATATTCCTCTTCATTTTTACCCAATCCTGCATTATGGTCGAGAATAAATCCGAGATAATTCATACAATCATTATAATATTTCCGGGGATGTAACATATGTAAATGCCACATTTGATTAATTTCATAAGTTGGAGCAAATCGGGGGAGAATACTTTTTAATTAGAGCTAAAAATCTCAAGTATCTTTGCTCAACAATTTTTAATGATGCTAAATCAAGTGTTCCAAGAAAACCTTCACTTCTTTGAGCAGCATCAATAAGATTAATTTCTAATTTTGGTAATTCAATCTCTATCATAATTATCTCCTCTGGAATTTTAATTATAATATATTGTTGTACTCAATTATCTGAAATATTCATGACGATCTAACTACGCTAGTAAAGGAACAGAGAGAGTCCTACAAGAACAAAATCAACTACATTTTCAACAACAAAATCAATTTTCTTGTTTTAGTCACCCAAACAACTGGATTAGGCGCAACTGATGAAATCGTTGAAATCGCTGTGACTGATTTGGATGGTAAAGCCTCTTACATACACTTATAAGACCGACTGTTAGGATTTGCAACGATGCGATTATGATACACAGTATTACTGATGAAATGGTGGAGAAAGGTCAGTCCTGGAGTTCAGTGTATAAACAGTTATGTGACATTGCGGACGATAAAATATTGTTAATCTATAATGACGAATTAGATATATCTATGTTACGACAAACATGTCTTGCTCACAACATAGCCCCCATCACCTTTAAATCAAAATGTTTAATGGAGTTATACACTACATTCGCGGATTCTGAGCGTTGGTATTCACTAGAAGATGCAATCGAACACCTAATGCATCATAAGGCACTAGACAGGTGTTACGCACTGTTGTTATTAATGCAACAAATGCAATAACTTACAAAATCGAGAGATCGGCTATGTTAAATCACATTGCTTTCGATCATCTACGAAAGCAATGTGATTTAAATTTTAAAGAACGAGCATATTTTTCTCTTATTAAGCCTAAAATATTACAGATAACAAAAATATATTTGAAATCGAATTCCAGAGAGAATGGTTATAAAAACAACCAATAAAAAGTTGACAATCATTAACAAAATGGTTAGATGTCATTGACGGAATATAAATCAAGTAATATAATAATACTAACAACAAGCGATAATTAAATTATCGACGATTGGTGTTTCACCACCATAAGTGTGAGCTATAAAAGTGGGCGTTTCGCTGCCATATAATGCGAGCTATAAAAGCAGGCGTTTCGCTGCCATATAATGCGAGCTATAAAAGCAGGCGTTTCGCTGCCATATAATGCGAGCTATAAAAGCAGGCGTTTCGCTGCCATATAATGCGAGCTATAAAAGTGGGCGTTTCGCTGCCATATAATGCGAGCTATAAAAGTGGGCGTTTCGCTGCCATATAATGCGAGCTATAAAAGTGGGCGTTTCGCTGCCATATAATGCGAGCTATAAAAGTGGGCGTTCACCGCCATATAAAAAAAGCAGTGGTCTCCACTGCTTTTTTTATATGGTGATACCACAGAGGGGGAAGCAAGGTTGAGTAGCGAAGTAAAACAATTAGATTTTTTTAGAGCAACCGACAAGTACATAACATTCCTGCAAAATATCGAGAGCAAAATTATGGACAATAGGCACGACGGTAAACTAAGAACTTATTTAGGGGTCTTGATAACCATTGGAGTACATCAATATTTTGCTCCGCTTACTTCTTATAAGGAAGACAAGCACGGACACATTAAAAACAGCGATCAATCTTGCGTCATCATTTACGGAAAAGATAGAGAAGAAGATGATGATAAAAAAATCGCATTACTCAATATAAACAATATGTTCCCATCTATCATAACTGAAATGACCAAGGTGGATTTTGACAAAGAAAGTGAGAAAAACAAAGCTTTTCTAGAAAAAGAATATCGTTTTATTGTTAGTAACCAAGATAAAATAATTAAAAAAGCTCAAAAGTTACATAAACTGATAACGGAAAAAAATATTCCCGCTCTGAAAAACAAGTGTTGTGACTTCAAAAAACTGGAACAAGAATATATAAAGTTTGCACAATAAATAATTTGTTAAAAATGGGGTACAGACACATGCCCATCAACCTAACAAAAATAAATTACCCCAAAACAAAAAATGAACAATTCACACAAAATTCTTGTTTTGGGGTAACTCTAAATTTTGACTTAATAGGTTTGTGCTTGGTCCCCTAGTAAGACTGCATTCTAGATTTTGATTCAACCTATAGCAAACTTATGATTTTAAAATTATTCTTGCATTTGATTAGAAATACCATTATATTTGTATTAATAACTATATAAATAAAACATAATTTACGTGAAGGACACACCTTACGTACCATCCCAACGGTACAGGTGTGTCCTTTTTTACGTTCTAGGAGGAAAATATAATGGCCGAAGATAAGACAAACACTCAAACTGTAGAAGAACTTGGAATGGCTTTTGAAACAGAGAACCCACAAGGTGACATGGTGTTAGAAATAAAATTTAATCAGTTTGAGCGAGTACGTGAGCATGAATTAGAGGAATTAGCCCGTATGAAACGTGAGCGTACTGTAGGAAAAGGTTTGATTACAGTCGTATCCGAAAAGCTATTCCCGACTAAAAACGGAAAGTCCGAGCGTATACAAGTGCTTACAATGCAAATTGGTACGCATACAACAGCGTATTGCCCCATTACAGAGGCAGGTATAAATGTTCCTAAAAATCCTCAATGGCTAGTGGGTAGAACAAAGCCTGTTATCATTGAACACTTCCAGAAAACTGAGGAAGGCAACTTTGCTGTTGTATCTATCACAGCAGGGGAATTGGCACTTCAAAAAAAATTATATGAAGAAGTAACAGCGCAAGAAGGAAATAAGGTATACACAGGAACCGTTTCAGGACACATCCCATCTGCACAAACTGTCTTGGTTGAAGTTTATGGCGTAACGGTAGGAGTTAGGTATTCACACTGGTCCCATTCATTCGTTCGTCCGGAGAATATTGTTATTGGTGATGTTATAGAACTGATTATTGATAGAGTGGTAGAAAAAAATGCTCGCTATGAGTTTAGAGGGAATAAAAAAGTATTAGAAACAGATCCAATGGAAAAGCTTTTAGAACTAAACAAACGTCGTGATCGCTTTGTAGGTAAAATTGTAGGTATAGATGCAATTGCCGGGATTTTCGTAGAAGTCGCGCCAGGTATTCAGTTTAAAGGACTAAAGAGTCGTAATCTTGCAAACCCAACTGCAGAAGATGCCTTAAATCAAACCATTGTTACATGTGAGCTGCTTAATATTGATACTAAAAATAGAAGAGGAACAGTGCGTATCCTAAATTATCCACAGGGGCAAAGTAAAAAATCTAATTCGTCAATTTTCCAATTTTAATGGATGACTATGCGTACAATAGAGAAACAATTGTCTCCCTATACCCCTTCTATTCCTCATTTATCAAGTGAGGATGTACAAGGACTTCAAATATATCGAATACATGAACTAGATAAAACCTATGTATTCCATTCTTATGACGAATTGGTTAAGTTTAAGCAGCGTTTAACTGAAGAACAGTATGTCATACTCACTTTCATTGGAATTCATACATCTGTTCGATTTAATCATTTATTATATTTATTCAAGAATAAATATTCACGTAAGAAAATAAATGATGCACTTCAAGGATTACTCTATTATCATCTGATTGAAAAATGGCAAGTAGAGCTTTTTGATATGGAGATCTTTGAAGAAACATATACGTTATCCGATAATGGTTATAAACTCTTAAAGTACTGGCAAGGAAATATGTTTTTCTTTGCTCCAGAGCGAATTGATAATCATGGTAAATATATTCACCTGCGTTATTGGCATGATATAGACTTACTTTGTCATTTACGTTACGCTCCATCATTTTTAGGACATATTATGCACCCATCTATTAGTAAAGGAATTTTTACCCCTCCTTTAAGTTTTGCAGTGCAAGGCGGAGTAGATCAAGTGTGTAATTTCGTTTTATACTCCACTCTATTAACAGATAATAAGGGGCGCTTAAAACGTATCATTGCCAGCTGGAAAGATTTCGTAGAGTCAGGAAAAGATGTTGTTATAAAAGATTTAGGGAATAACCCTACAATCCTAGTTATTTATGTTTCTACTAAAAAACAAGCAAAACAAATTAATAATGAACTACTACTCGATTTAATTCCTGGTAAAGTATTGCTATGTATAGGGGAAACCTTACATATACAAGGATTACAACATGCATTTTACCAGCCCCTTGCAGAAGGGGAGATTAAACAAGTAAATACAAAGCTATTCACAGCAAACTAAGCCCCCCTTACAAACTATCGCTTTCTTTTAAAGGGGGGCTTAGTTTGTAAATAAATAGATTATATCAAGTAATACCGTGAAGTTTTCCTACTAGTCCTTTATATTATTTGCAATTGCTCTTTCCTCTTTTAAAAAGTATCGTCTTGAATATCCCTTGAAAAATAAACAATATTTCACAATTAAATTTTTATCTTTCTTAATTTTTCTATGTTCTTTAATAATTCCAACATTAGAATTTTTTTGAGATACAGATAAGATTTTATTAAGCTCATTACTAAAAAGGAATTCAAATTCTTCCCTTTCAACAGAAAGAAGACTAAGTATTTGCATATATGCATCCACTAAGAACTTTTTTCTTATCGCGTGTGTTTGCATAAATAGGTGGGTACTAAACTCTTCTCTTTTAACATTAATAGACAATATTGTACGCTCTATTTCATTTAATACAGACAATAGACTACTCTTGGTTATTTTTTTCATTTCTCCTTTTCTATTAACTTGCTTTGGCTGAATTAAAGCAGTTAAACAACTTATTATATATTGACATGCTTCTTTTAATAAGACAGTCCTTTCGGCTATACGTTGTAATACTTGTTCTAAATTAGTTTCAAAGTTCTTCCTATCTTTCACAATACTAATAACATATTTTTCATAATCCTTTTGGAATTCATTCTTTTTCTCGTAAAAACCTTCTGCATAACAAAGATGATCAGTATACAATATCGGTAACATGGTAGAAAAACCCTCATAAAAATCTATAATTTCTTGCACCTTATTTACTCGGATTTGTTGAGTTTTTAATCTATTTATATTCATAATTTCTCTCCATCTATTTTCGTTTAAAACGTACATAATTAAGGACAAAAAAACAAATTTTCAAATATATATTATGTTGTTGCAGTAATTTTACACTAGAGTTATTATCAAAACATCCCAACAAAGGAAGGTGAAAAAAATGATTAAATCTCAAAAAATAGAATTTGAGGGATACAGTAACTCTATGCAAAGAAATTACTATTCTATCAGATTTTATAATGAATTTGATAAAACTAAATTTGCAATGAACTTTAATTTAAGACTTATTGATCCATGCATTCAAGCTGAATCAGATTTATATGACCCGTTAGTCATTAATGTTAATTTCGTTAATTATAGCGAAAAATATGTACTATCACTCATTCATCAATTTGCCATTTAAATTTTATATTTGTATTAACAACTACAAAGAGTAATAGAGCTAACCAGTCTATTACTCTTTAGCACAACCTTTTAACCATACTACATGTTACTCCTAGCATACATTTTAATCCACAAATCAAATCAAAAAAATTTTGAAGTATTGTGTGAAAATTAATAATCCTGTATCTACCTCTATACAAAGTACGGATTTTGCGAAATAATATTCTTTGACACCTTTATGCAGAAAAAACAATATATATGAATATAATTATTCCGTGTAAAGGAATATATTTGAAAGGGGTAACACATTGCTACGTATACAACGAGGCTACATGTATGATCCAGATGATAATGAGGTCATTGTGAACGAAATTTTCTACAACGCTGCATCTGAACAAAAATTAGGCAGCAAAATGGGTGTGTTTGCTGCAGACAAGCTACCTACTTCTATTTTTGAAAAAGTTCAAGAAAACGAAAGTATGTCTTATATGGAAAGTATGGAAGTAGAAGAACAAACCATTCCAGAAATACTTTGTTATTTAGACCAAAATCAAAAGCCAAAAAAACTTTATTTTGAAATGCAGTACATGGACTAATACCAAGAACTGAAAATAAGAGGGGATTTTCAGCAGGGGTAACAAGGGAGCTATTATTAATACATATAACAACTGCATAGAAGGTCCCTTCTTATCTTCATTTTATTAAAAATAATTGAATATCATATAAAAATAGATTAATATAAACGTATATTTATTGTTTAATTGATTCCGTTTATTCCCACACCTTATTGTGTTGTGGTTGAGTTGTAGAAGCAAGTTTTGTTTCTTGTTTCAATTGTGAAAGGGCTTCTTTGAGCCGATTAGTGTATATATAGCTTATTTTGCTATGCACGTTTTTAATCGACTTAAAGAAGCCCTTTTTGTGTTGTCTTTAAGTTAGGAATCACTTGTACGTAGACCTTCGGGCTAATAATATGCGAAATAAAAAAGTACACCTATTGTGTTTTTTTGTTTCATTTAGAGGAGAGATTATATGAAATTTTACAAAGTATAGCATAAGAAAAAGAATATGAAAGTCATTAATACTCATAATAACCATGAAACAATGGGCCTTTATTTAACAGAAACATATCCTATCTTCGATTGTGTAAGGTACCTAAATGTTTAAAAGTTAGGCACACAGGTAATAACCATTACAAAATAATGTGAATAACAGCACTAGGTTTACAGCGTTTCTTATTATTGTTAAAGGTTTTTGAATTTGACATAAAAGAAAGAGATTAATTTCTAATTCATAGTAAACTAGATAAAGAGTGGAATATAAAAATTAAAAACTAGAGAATGTATATAGAAGTAGGGTACTTGTTGCAATGCTAAAAACACTAGAGATTAGGATTTGTAAACCAGAGAGGAGTCATATAATATGATTACAGTTAACCGAGGGTATATGTACGATCCAGATGATAATGAAGTTCTAATTACTGAGATTTATTATGAAGCTGCTACAGAAACTAAATTAGGGAGTAAGATGAATAGCTTATCTTATTCAGTTCTTCCTAATAACATTAAAGAAAAAATAGAAGCAGTTACTTCATTATCCTATATGGAGAGCATTGAAATGTCACAGCAATTAGCTGCTGTATATCAGAATGAAATTAATACGTATGGAGAACCGGAAAAATTGTACTTCGAGTACACAAATATGTAAGAAGAGAGAAGGCATTGAACGACCTAGTTCAATGTCTTTTTTTGAATAAATTCACAGAGATAGGAAAAATAGAAATACGGTAAGTAACTTTTACTGTATTCATCTTAAGTTCATATTTGCAGGTGAGTATTCAATAACAGGAGTTAACGAAGATTATAATCTAAGCGGGATTATTTTTCTAAAATAAATATACAAGGGGGCGGAAAGGAGGCATGTTTTTTTGTCTCCTTCTTTTATTATGAGGACATTTAAAACTCTCCAATTCGCAATGTTTACAAATATTAAGCATTACATGTTTCTGCTTACAAAGATTGAGCCAATATTAGAGGAACCACATCATGACTATAAGCTATTTCAATTTATTTGCGAGTTAGAGATAAATCAAATATATGAAGCACTTGAAGGCCAGAGGAATGATACTTATATAGATTCAAATGCCCATCCAGTATATACATACACTTATTAAGCAGGCGAATTTACTTCAATATGTTATTTCCATTGTGCAGGAGGAAGGAGTTATCCATACTGCATCGATACTATTGATGCACTCATTTGACTTGTACACCGTACATAGGATTACAAATTTATCAATTTCATATCTAAGAAACTTAGGGAATACACTTTCAAAATAAAACTAGGGGGATATCTACAATGAGCATTATTATCAATATCGCAAAAGGAAAAAAGCTTGTACCATATATTGTTTTAATAAGTAAAAGAGGAAATAGTAGTGCAGACGTTAGCCTCTTATAAGAATTCAAGCAGGTTACGAATGTTACCAAGCATTGCAAAACGTTGGAAAACAAGAAAACAAGAAAAAAAAATATATAATAGCAGGGAGAAGAGAAACGCATGTATAATATACTTAAACGTCAATTTAATTACATTATCCGAGGGGTGATTCGGATTAACGAAGAGGTACAAAGAGAATTGGACCTATTGGTGCAAAAGATTCGTGAAACTGTATCTTCTGTCCAAAAAATCATCCTTTTTGGCTCTCATGCATATGGCACACCAAATGAAGACAGTGATTTTGATCTCTGTATTGTTGTGGAAGGTGTAGGAGAAAGAAAAAGGGAAGTCATTAATCGTATTAATTGGGGTATTTATGATGTTATGGAAACACCAGTTGATATTTTAGTGTATGGACCAGAAGAGTTTCAAGAACGTGCTAGCCGTACCGTTACTATGGAACATAAGATTGCACTAGAAGGGAAGGTCCTATATGAGAAATACTGAGGATCTAAAAGAGTGGGTATTTATTGCAAAATCTGATTTAGATTCTGCTAGTTACTTAACTCACATGAACCCTTTCCCTACTGCAATTATTTGTTATCATAGTCAACAATGCGTGGAAAAACTTCTAAAAGGATTTCTTGCACTAAACGGTAGAACAGTTCCAAAAACTCATAACCTTTTAATGCTGCACAAATCGTGTCGGAAATTAGATGAGGAATTCTCATTAATTTTAGAACAGTGCGTGCAGCTGAATGGTTATGCTACAGACATTCGTTATCCGTATTTTGAAGCACTTACTGTTCAAGATGGATTAATCGCTATACAACATGCTCAAAAAATAATGAGTTTTTATATGGAAAAGTTAAACAAGTTGAATATACATGAAATCAAAGTTGATTAAAAATAGAGGATATATATAAGAGAGTGCCTATTAAATAGGGACTCTCTTTTTCTATATAAAAACAGAGGAGGCATGCTCCCTAGTAGTATGAAATGATACTTTGCTATGGGGATAACAATATGATGTTACACATTATATAAGAATAAAAGAAGGGGGGATAGTGACATACAGAATAATTCTATATGTACTATTCCTTTTTGTATCACAAATAATCTCATTTACAACAATATTCGCATTAGTTGTCCATTGGTATCAACTTAATACCCTTATCGATTCTTATAAGCCTTTTAATATCTTTATCGACCTTTTTCCACCAAAAATCTATTGCAAGCCAACATTCTTTATTTCCTCATAACTAGCTCTTTTTACATCTACGTGAAGAAGATAATACTCTTAGTAACACTATTTTCCTATTAATACTGAAATTAAATCATATCTTAATAGCAATATATTTATTTTTCAAATAACTAAATGTCTTGATTTTTTGGTAAAATATCCTTAGAAGATATTTCCTGAAAATATATTAAATAAGGAATGAATAAACATGATATTAACTACACAATCACATATTAGATGGTTTGAAAATACGGGTCAAACCATTCAAACATCTGAAGGTAAAAATATTGAAGTTTTCGAATTTAAGTATGAGCAAGATGAAGAAACTTTATCTTCATGGGCAAAACATTTTCGTGAACATTATTGTTTAGATAGTGAAATTGATTTTTTTAGGGAGGGTTACAATTATACAAGAGCAGAATACTTAAACATCATAAAATTTCCTGACTCTTCTCGTACTCCAGGACCTAGTATACGGGCAGGGGATTTCGGAGAAATATTAGTAGCTGATTACCTTGAGTTTATTCTAAATTACTGGGTACCTCGTACTCGATATGGCACAAAAATAATTGGTAATGAATCTTCTAAAGGATGTGATACTCTGGCTTTTAAAATTATCAGTGATGGAGAGTATACGCCTGAGGATACACTAGCAATTTTTGAAACCAAAACACAATTTTCTGGTACAAGGGCAAACCCACGTTTGCAAAATGCTGTTGATGATTCAAAAAAAGATGTAGCTAGAAAAGGTGAGTCACTAAATGCAATTAAACAACAACTTTATCTCAAAAATGAACTTGAAGAATCAAAAAGAATAAATAGGTTCCAAAACCCTACTGATCATCCATATAAAGAGATTTCAGGGGCAGTTGCTATGTTTTCTTCAAGTCTACTGGATTTTTCAACGATTACAAATACATCTATTAATGAGCATCCAAATAAAGATAATCTAACATTATTAGTAATTCATGGTAAAAATATGATGACTCTTGTCCATGAATTGTATAGGAGGGCGGCAGATGAAGCCTGAGAGACAATCAAAAAAATTATTAAGTGCTACTAGATCAAAAGCAAAAATGAATGAATATAACGTCGAAGAAGTAGATCATATAAAACTCACAAAAGATCCAGCAACCCTTTTTACATTGGCAATAGGGTTGCTGGGTGATTTGTCAGCGTATATAAATTCCGAGAATCCAGACGAGCATTATTTAAAGGAATTGCGTGATAACCTTAAATTTTCAGCACATTTTTTTGATGCGTATTTACATACTAATCTTATGGCAGATTTAGATGAGTACGTTTTACTACTAGGCTCAGCCTCTTATTATTTATGCGACTTACCAGGAAGTTCACTTGTTTTAGTAAAACGTATTGAAATGAATAAACTTAACTTAGAATGTTCGGATTTAGATACCTTATTAGCTCGACTGCTAATTGGAAATTTCACCCCCTGTTATGTAGAAGAAAGCGGAACATATGCAATGAATATAATAGATATTTCAATTAATCTATCTATATTTTATGAGACAGGTGGAAATGAACAACATATATATAAACTCATTTCCGATCTAAGGGGTGAGGCTTATAAATTTGGTTCTCCAAGAGAGTTGCTTTTTGCTGATGTAATTGGTGCGGTAATAAGAAAAAGAATTGAAAACTCTAGTAGAAAATGTTTGCCTAAATATTCTGGTATAAGTGTTGGGAATTGGGAATCCATTTTACAAAATAAAAATTTTATTCAAGAATTTTGGCCAGCACAACACCTTTTGGGAGAAACTGGTGTTTTTAAAGGGGAATCCGCTGTAATTCAATTACCAACTAGTGCTGGTAAAACCAAGGCGACGGAAGTAATAATACGTAGTGCTTTTCTATCAAATAGAACCTCTTTAGCTGTAATCGTGGCTCCATTTAGGGCATTATGTCATGAAATAAGTATGAGTCTGAGTAAGTCGTTCCAAAGTGATTCTATTAATATAGATGAATTATCAGATGTGCTTCAAATGGATTTTGAACTGAAATCAATACTTAGAGATGATTTCATCTTAGTTGTTACTCCAGAAAAACTTATTTACATGCTGCGCCAATGTCCAGAATTGGCAACGGAAATTGGGTTATTAATATACGATGAAGGACATCAATTTGATAGTAATACGCGAGGAATCAATTATGAATTACTCCTTACGGCTTTAAAAGGGATGGTTCCTGAAGGGGTACAAAAAGTATTAATATCCGCTGTAATCAATAATGCAGAAGTGGTTGGTTCTTGGCTTAATGGCCCTGAAAATAAAGTTGTTTCAGGAGTTAATCTTTCTCCTACATATCGAACTGTAGCACTTACAAGTTGGATGGATCGTCTTGGAAAACTTCAATTTCTGAATGAAGAAAATCCTGATGAATTAGATTTTTATGTACCCAGAATAATAGAGCAACAAAAACTGCAATTGAAAGGAAGAGAAACAACCGAACGTTTCTTTCCGATTAAAAACGATAGCAGCACTGTCTCTTTATTTTTAGGTTTAAAGCTAACTTCAAATGGAAGTGTGGCAATATTTTGTGGAAAGAAAGATAATGTATCTAGTCTTTGCGACAAGGTAGTGGAGGCATATGAACGAGGATTAACTTTAATAACTCCGTTTGAATTATCGAAAAAAAATGAATTAAGGAAACTGTATAGCCTTTATTGCTTACATCTTGGTTCACAAGCTTCTGTCACTAAAGGTGCGGAACTAGGGATTTTAACACATCATGGAAATATACCTTCTGGTATCCGTCATGCTGTGGAACACTCAATTAAAGAAGGCTTAGCAAAGTTCGTCATTTGTACATCTACACTAGCACAAGGTGTTAATTTACCTATTAGGTATCTTATTGTAACGAGTATTTATCAAGGATCTGAAAAAATTAAAGTTCGTGATTTTCAGAATTTGATTGGTCGCGTCGGTCGTTCTGGTATGCATACAGAAGGTAGTGTTATATTCGCAGACCCTAATATCTATGATAAACGTAACAGTTATAATAATAAATGGCGTTGGCGACAAGTAAAAAGCTTATTAGATCCAAATAACTCAGAACCAGTTGAGAGTTCATTGTTAAAGATATTTGATCCCTTATGTAGCGATGATAAGAAGAATACACATAATATTAATTACATAAAACTATTTGAAATTTATTTCGAAGACTCTGATAAAGCTTACGTGGGATTGGAAAAAATAGCGAAAGCATTTGCCAACGAGGGATTTTCAATTGATGGACTGAATCAACAAGTCGAATCAAAAATTAATGTACTCTCATCTATTGAAAGTTATTTGATGGCCAATTGGGAATATGCAACTAATGAAGCAGGAGAAAACTGGGTAAGCTCACTTGCTAAAGAGACTTTGGCTTATTCACTAGCTGATGATCATATAAAAGAACAAATTGTTATCTTATTTCAAATGCTAGCTAACAATATCTCAAATAATATTCCAGAAGACTCAAAAAAGAAATCGTATGGGAAACTTCTATATGGTGTGGAAACTGCTATAAAGATTGAAGAATGGACTAAAATGCATTTAGATGAACTTGTGAAGTGTGAAAGCTATGAGGAGCTTTTGAATGTTTTATGGCCGCTTTTAGCATCGAATATTAAAAATAAAACATTTAATAAATGCGAGGAGCCTGAAATTTTAAGAGAAGTCGCTATCGCATGGATTCATGGAAAGGCTTATTTTATACTATTAGATATTCTTAAAGATAAGGATATTAGGATGAAAACAAAAAAACAGCGTAGAGAATATAAAATAGATCATATTGTAGAAATTTGTGACAATGCACTTTCATATGAAGGTATGCTTCTAATTGGAGCGGTCGCGGAATTAGTTGAGTCTTTAATTACTGATCAAAATATATATTTAGTTGAAAATCTTAAGAGATTACAAAAGCGTATGAAATATGGTGTACCTAACTCTTTAAATATACTATTTTACGAATTAGGTTTTGTCGATCGGATCATTTCAAGAGATTTGAGCGGAGTTTTAAGAGATCAATCTCCACCTACAAATAAGAGAAAGTTAAAATCGTTAATTCAAAGTTACGAAAAAGATTTTCGTAAGCAATTAATAAAATATCCTTCATATTATACCTCTGTCTTAGAGAATATCTTATTGAGTAGCGACAATAGAATCGTCTAAAAGATTGAATTCAATATACACACTTACTGTAATTTCGTTATTATCAAAATACAGTCGTTTAAATTTTGGATGAACAATTGCATCTATATCATGCTCAAGTTCTAGTTCAATTAATTTTGCCTCACAATAGTTTTTGTACCAGAAAGATTTAAAAAATAGATACGAGCAATGTTTTTGCTTGTATCTATTTTTTGTACAACATATGTCCTCATTTATCACAACATTTGTATGAGCTCTTATAAGCTTATTAATAACTTCATCGACCTGCTTGTCTAAAAAAACAAAATTACTCCTTACGATAGAATTAATGTTCTGTGAAACGGAACGAAAAACGGGACAGTATTAAGTTTAATACTTTAATATAAAGAAAAGCGATTATACTGTGGGATTATTCAATAAGTTTTTCGGGAATAAAAAGAAAAATGAACAAGAAAAAATGAGAAAGCTGATTGTACAATAAATGAAGAAAAAACGCCGTCTCCATTCCCTGTGTTTTTCGTGGAAATTGATGTTCATTTAGGGAAGCAGGAGATATTTCATTGGATGAAGGAACGACAGAAAGTTACGCAGCAGAGTTTTTTCTTTTTCCCTTCAAATTATTCTAATGATTCTGCAAAGCTTACATGGATCAAACTAACTTTTGTTGTATCTAGATTTGATATAACAGAAGCAAGAGATGCTCAACGTATTATACGTCAGTGGTTAGGTATGGCGATGTACCATGAAAAGCTATTTAAGCCGGATGAATTAGAAAATACGAAAATCCTATATACTACGGAGTTTATAAGTAGGCTCTCTCGATTGCTAGAAACAGAGAATTTGCTATCTAAGTAGACTAACCATCTCTTTGCAAAAATACTTAAGGAATTAGGAAATGAGGCATTTCTAATAGTATAATATATAAATGGTATTTATAATTAAAGAAAGTACCTTTACTACTAAAGGTACTTTCTTTAACGCTAAGAGGACACATTCTATCAAAATATATTGGGGGAATATCTTTGAATCGTCATTGTAATAAAACGAAAGAATTTTTAAAAAAAGCTTTCGTAATTCTATTAGTATTTATATTATTATTTAACATCACAATAATTAAAAATCTGATAAAAGAGATGTTAATTTTTGTTCAAGGTTTTGATCTAATAGATTTTGATCTTATACAAATTAAACATTTATATTTTTTCCTGAGAAAATATGCATTATTTGGTTTAGTACTTTGCATTTTATCTTTCCTAGGAATTAATCTTTATTTGCATATTAGAAATTACTTTAAAAATCCACAGAGATATGAGTTAAATAATTTTGAGGATAGCTTATATAAATACATTGATGATAAACCCAATGGAAAAGGATACTTAGTGACAGGTGAATGGGGCAGCGGAAAAACTCATATAGTTACAGATTTTTTTGATAAATATTATAAATTTTCAAATAAGCCTATATATCGTATTTCTTGCTTTGGTCTTGATTCAAGAAAATTAATATTAGACGAAATAAAAAATCAAATTGAGATAAATGATACTTCTTTGTTTAATTGGATTCAACACGTTCCAGTAATCGGTAAACCACTTTTTAGTATGTTAAAAGGTTCTTATAGTTTAAATAGCATACCTAAAGGTTCTATTTTTATATTTGATGACTTCGAAAGAATCACTTCTTTAGGTATAGATCCAACTGGAAGCATGCAGGAATCATATCAAAAAAATAGTTTCATGTTACAGAGTAGTAGTAAAATACGGGATTTCAAGGAAATAAATGATGAATTCCGAAAAATAGAAAAAGCATTTAAAAAATATGATGAAAATAATAATGTGATATCTATTACTGATAATTTACAGAAATACAATGTGGCAACAGGATTGATTAATGAACTAATAGAGAATTATAAAATTAAGGTGATTATTATATGTAATGTTGATATATTAGGCTATAGTTTTGTAGATAAAGTTTTTAGAGGGAAATTAGATTGTATTACTTTTAACCAGACTATCACTAGAAATTCAATTAACAGTATATTTAATAGTGAATTTGATAATCAAATATTTTCAAATGCAGATGATAAAGAATTAATATCACATGTAATTAGTGATTTGGTATTAGATTTTGAAAAAGTATGGGCTTCAAATAATAATAGTAACCTTAGAGAAGTAAAATCAGTAATTCAAGCGTTCTTAGATACTACAAATATTATTAGTTCTAAAGTCAATCTAAATAAAGATTATTTATTCTCTCTTTTTTACAATATTTATATAGTTAAAATTTTACGAGATAAAAAAGAATTGACGAACTTAGATAACTTTTTAATTGGTGGTAATCTTGCATTCTTTTTAAAATTATACGGAAAACAATCTCTATATGATTCGTTAGAATTAAGCGAGCATTTCCATAATTTAAAATGGACAGGTATATCTATAGCTGGATTTTGGACACTTAATATGGAAAAACCAAATGATTTGAATAGTTCAGAAAGATTTTATATGGATTATGAATACAATGATTTAGAAAAAGCACTTTTACAACCTGATCTATATTTTGATAATGGTAATTGGATAGAGGGGAAAGTATTATTAGAACATCTAATATATTCTATAAAAAGTGAGTCAAAGAGCTATCCGGAAGAACCTACTAATAACATGGATAAATTAAATACTTATATAAAAGAAAACATAAAATTCATAATTAATTATAATCAAGCTTCTGAACAATCAATTGAAAAAAAAGTTTATAATTTCTTGGTAAGAATGCACTCATATATGGGATATAGCTACACCCCACCTGTTTTAGAAAAATGGTGGGCAGTGATATACGAATACTCAAAAGTTGAATTTATTCCTGAAGAGAAAGATTTATACCTAATAGAATCTTACAATCAGTTTGTTAAAAACAATAAACTTAGAGAAGCAGAGCTACTATAATTAATAATGATTATCTTTAACCTAAACAAAAAGAAACACATACCTTTTTATAATTTAATCTTAATAAACAAACATGAAATCAAAAAAGATATATTTTGAATAAAAGCCGTATTCTATTATAGAATATGGCTTTTATTTATATTGTTTTTCATAATTTTATACATCACTGTAAATATTGATAATATCTTTTTAAGGATATCTTAGTTTTGAACCCCATCCTACTTACCAAATCTTTTTCAGTTACTCCTTGCTTAATAAGACGGAGAATAAAAGTGTTCCTCATTTGCTGCGCAGAAATACGCCTATTTAACTCTGCTCGTTTCACTTCAAGTCGTATCATCTTTTGTATAGCAACTTCAGACAAAGCTTTTGGCGCCTCCTTTTCGTACACCCAACGATACGTACCACGATTAAAATCAAATGCCACAAATAAGGGATTATCTGTGTGTTGTCGAGGCCTTACGGGTTCCGGAATAGTCGTATAATATTTGTAAAGCTGCTGTGCATCTTCCATAGTTAAGGAGACAGACCTAGTTAATCCGTTTTCTCCAGGTACTACTAAGGTATTTCTGGTAAACTGTATATGGCTCATATTAAGCGATACAAGCTCTTGTAAAGACAAACCGTAGTTTACTATTAAATTAATTATACAAGCGTTTCTATCCATGATTAGAGGCCGATATTTAGCTTGTCTTTCTGTTAACCCCTTTATTGATAGAACAGTTTGTTTTAAAAGTGTTTCTTCTAACTCGGTAATAAAATCATTGTCATTTAGTGATTGATCCGGAATTAAAGAGAGATGAATATCATCTAATGGAGTAACTATACCTAAAAACATGTGTAATTTCTTTAAAACCACCCATATCCTGTGCCTTGTTTTAAGAGAATATTCTCGTTTTTTTTCTAACATTGAGAAATAAGCTTGATAATCATCTGCAGATATTTCATTCCATGATTTGATATGTAAAAGCAACTCATTTTCATTCAACCATCTATAAAAATCTTTAATATCGTATGCATAGCGTTGGATTGTAGAATGTTTTCGGCCTTTTTCGTTTAAATATGTAGAGAAAGCTTCTAAAGTTTTCTCTAAGCTAATTGTCTCGTTCAATATAATCACCTAATTTCTTTGGATATATTATAACAGAAAAGAAATGAAAGACCTGCAACCGGCCTTCGCTACGCGCGGTTGCTGGCATATAAAAAATGTATAAAGTGATTATGATGCCCCAAAAAGGCACTACAAAAACTAATCCCCAACGTAGTCCTTTAAAAAAACTAATCTCGTTATAGGTATTCATATCTATGTAAGTCGTATTTTTTATTACAGCCATGTTTAATCCTCCAATATAAATTGTTTATTAAAATGAAAAAAGGACAAACCTCGTCCTGTTAGGGATACGTAGGTTTGTCCTTTTGTATGTGGGTAATGATATGTTTAATTACCATTATCATAACTTAATTTACAAATATTTTCAATTAGGTCCGACATCTTATTAACAATCATATTAGTAATAATAAAATCTATTATAAATATATATCTTATATATTAAAAAGAAATAAAGATAAAACTTTTATAGGCTATCAAAAATAGGTAATAGACTTACTCGCACAAGGGGGAATTGGATGTTAGGGCATAAAAAATCATAAATAGTAGAAAATGTAACCGTAGATTTAAGGATTATTAGACTTTCAAATCTACAAAAAAACAGAAAGAAAAACATATATTTCTACATGAAATCGGAAAGAAATTAATACAAATCATTTTATATTTATCCGAACAGGGAAGTAGGATAAATTTTCTTTATTTTGGTAAATCTCTTGATATTTATCGTCCAATTATCCACAATTTATTCAGGTAATATAGATATTTGTTAACATTACTCAGTATTTACACATAACTCACAATAATCTTGGTGATTTTTATTAGATATATTCAACGATACTAGTATTCTCAAGGGCATTGGGAAAATATTATTCACATTTTATCTTATTTGTCCTCATATCCACTATTATCATAATTTTCCTTCTGATTTTTTGTAGGTATTATAGGTTAGGTTTTACTACATTAGAAGAATACTTCATAGCATTATGTGGAGAGTTATATATTGGTAGAAGAGAATTTGTATAGAAGTGCATAAAAAAGACTCCATTTTACATGAAGTCCTTCTGATTTTGTATTTATAAATAGAGTAGTATAAAAGGAGGGGGAATAAAACAAACACGAATAGCCCTCCACTTTCGACTTTTTCAAAAATAGAGAGCTTGTTGCTATTATTTTATTTCCATTGCGTTTAGCACCTGATCTGGAGCTGTTATTGTTACACCAGCACGTACTAAACGTTCGAAGGTACGCATAAACTCTAGTAAATTAAACTGTTTTGGTAGCTCAATCACACGCAGCTGCTCTTGTGGGAGTTTATCAATTGCTTCGATAAACCATTCACGCACATCACTTGGGATAGTACGGTCTTTATGACCACGAACTTTTAGTTTTTCACGCATTTCAATTTCTAAAGCAATATATGCATGGAGATTAACACCTTGATCATATGCATATTTTCTAAATAACGTTTCTTCCTGGTATTTTAGATAATTACGGTGATAAGACTCTTCCGTCACTGGTACCGCAAACTTCTGCTTCAGTAGTGCATGCGCATTCTTAAACATCTTCTTAATGTTATGAAGAGAGTACATAGAATAATGTAGACCAAAATTAAAGACAGCTTGCTCACGGTCACTATTTCTCTCTTTTGGTATATGTTGCGAAATAAGAGGGTAGATACCTTCTTTCGCAGCAGCATCAAGGATTTGATATTGAGATGTTTGATGTAATAGTTTTTTCAATGTATATACAATCTTCGTTGGATATCCTTCTTTTCGGTCAACCATATCACGAAGTCCACGAATGACACTACGGATTTGACGATGACAAGTATGCTTTAATACATGAATAAATTTATTCATGTCTGCAGACAATTCACCGATATTCATCTCTTGTAGGAGTGCTTCGATAAATTTCGCTTTTCGAGCATAGGTAGCTTTTGGTGTAAATGGATCCCTATGTTGTTCTTCTCCAGCTTCTTTCGAACATAAGAAGTCTGAATGGATAGACAGATATAATGTCGTATATCGTTTTGTATGCTTTACACCTTTTTGCATTTTACAAATTTTGAATAGGGGACTCCCCGTACATGGTAATGCAGTTGTTAATTCCTCGATAACTGCACGGATCTGATGCGGATATTTTTTATGTAAGAAACGATACATCCCACCGAAGTGAGTTTTGTTTCCTCTTTCGTCCTGCTTGTCCAAAGAACGCTTTAATGTTGTTTCTGTATGTTGTTGCATAGCGATGTCTAAGAATAGTTTCTTAGCTGCTACAGATAGCTTAAAGAAAGCCTTTGTAAATACAACAGGACTAATATATACGTATGGATTTGCTTTTTCTGTTTCCTCATTCATAAAATGAGTCAGCTTGATTGTATATCGGCCATCTACTCCGTTTTCAATGGAGATAATGTTATGTAAGTTTAATTTCTTTAATGCAATATAGAATTGAGAGTGTTGGATATAAGCAAATTCTTCTTTGTATTGCTTGTAATCTTCCCACATCATATGTATTGTTACATTTGGAATGACGCCATTTGTATAGCATTTTTTATGTAGGTACAAGAATACTTCAAGATCAGCATTCGTAATACCGTATAATTTATGTTTTCTTCCCGTTTTTTCTGCAAGTGCAGACAATGCGCGACGTGAAAAAGATGGCTTGGCTTTTTCGACAAAGCCTTCTACGTCAGCAATACGTTCTTCGTATGTCATGTGCTGCAGAATATCTTCTAAATAGGTATCTTTATAGCTGTAGTACTTCTCTTCAAATGCTTCCACAAGCTTTTGCCAAGACTTTAGTGTTACTAGTACAGCATTAGTTGTTTCCCCATTTAAGCTACGTTGATTTCGTAATACAAATGATTTCCCCATCTTTTTCACCTCCGTTCTACAAATTCAGAAATATATGCCAAAAGACTATAAAATATACCAATTTTGATTATAGCAAATCGAAAAATGTAAAAATGTCCTCCTTTAAGGCAAAATATGAAAAGGTGAAAAGTGTTTTGAATCTTAGAGCCACAAGGGGTTTCATGAATATGCCAAAAAAAATAAAGGACATGATACCGCTGTAGACTTTCATCTTTCTAGTAAGTGAAGGATTAGGGGTGAAAACTCCTGTTATGCTGGATTTAACAATGCTTTCAATGAATTTAGGTTGTAATGAAAGGAACATGATACCGCTGTGGAATTTCATCTTTTTATGTTCGTTGGATTTTAGGATTATAACTTTAAACCATTGATGTGATGGGCGTCATTTCAAATATTAGAGTTTTTGAAAGGGACACCATATAGCTATTTCGTATTTCATGTTTTTGAAATAAGGGGACATGATTCCGCTATATGTTTTCATGTAGGGGAAAGAACTTTTAAAATGAAAATTAGCATGATAAACATTGATATATAGGTAGTTTTAAGCATTTTAAGACAAATTTAAAAGGGACATGATATAGCTATAAGTTTTCACGTTTAATATTAAGAGAAGTGAACAAATCCTTTTATATCAGGGATGTAGGGGTATACGAAAAAATTTTTTTGTTTATTATTTTTAATAAAGCTATTGATATAATTTTCATCTTTATCTCGAAAGGGACATGATACCGCTATAGATTTTCATGTTTATATGAAAATAATCTTATTTAATGGTGCTAATGTTATTATAAAGTAGGCTTTACATTAGCTATGTTTTACAAATTGTTGTTGTTCTATATAATAAATAAAAGAAGAAACTTGAATGCTATGTGATGAAATGGCATTAATATTGAATGTTATTTTAAGTGAAATTTCTGACAATATTTCATATTTTTATATAAGGGAATTCATATAGCTATATTATTTCAACTTGAAATAACAATAGTTTAAAATTTAACGAAGAAGGAGGGGGCGTATGGATAATGTTCTTCAATTGTTTCGTGATGCATTATTAATATCGGAACCACTTTATAAAGATAACGAGGCATTGTGGCATAAATGGAATGCCTATTATAAGGATGTGAAAGAAGATAACAGTAAGATAGTAACTTCTTCATATCTTTCACCTTCTTTTTCAATGCTAGTACAGTGGCTTGAAAAGCAGAAAAAAAGAGGAGTTTCTTCATTACAAATATTCACAGAGATAGATCAATATAAAGATGAAATACAAGAGGCAATCGATTTATTTATTCATCAGGAGTTTTTAAGGTCTATAAAGAGTAACAATGAAATGGAATCTATTCCGTTAGTGGATGATAATCGAGTTGAACCAAATGATTATTATGAGGTTAATAACTCTGCTGTTTATTATAAGTTAAGAGATGGAATTGCAAAAAATCAATTTGAAGAGGATGAAGAAACGAAAATCAAGTCATATCCAATTGAAACAAAGGATAGTAATGGACTGGCTCAACTTTCTTCTCATAAAGATGAGGATTTAAGGTTAACAAACATAGAGGAAGCAGCTCGGTGGAATACACTCGTGGATGGTGTTATGAGTAATATGGATGACTTAACAGCAGATTGTCTGGATTCTATCACTATTCAATGGTTAAATGAGGCTAAATCACCAGATGAGTTCATTGATTTTTCATATGAACAAGTTTTAGAAATGTGTAGTATTCCTAAGGCAAAAGCTAAAGGAGTTGAATATTATCGAGCTGAAGATAAGATTAAAGTTGCTAAAAGAATTGCTGCTTTAGCAAGTATTTTTATATATCTTAATGATGAAAATGAGGTTGTAGTATTAAATGATCGTGCAGAACCTGGTAAACATTACGAAGTAAAACGTGAAATCATAAAAAGGCTATTTGTACTCGATTCAGTGGTACTTTGGAGAGATAAAAACACTAATGAATACATGGGAATAGAATCATGTCGAATTAAACCAGGTAGTTTCTTGTCAAGCTACTTATATGGCTCAAATAGTACAAATGCGTTACTCTCTAAAAAAGCACTTGAATACAATAGTTATCGACACAAGTATCATAAAAGGCTAATTCGTTATTTAACATGGCAGTGGAGAATTCGACAAATGTTTTCTAGTTTAAGCAGGCCCTATTCTATAGGTGGGAATAAAGGACTTTTAGCAGTAATGGATATTAAACAAAATCAAAAACCGAATAGAATTAGAGATCAATTAGAAAATGTATTAATGGATCTAGAACGTGAAAAGGTTATTTCCCATTGGGAGTATGAAAATAGCTTAGATGAAGAAAAATTAACAAAGAAGAATTGGTTTAAAAATTATTATTCGCAGTTAGGTATTAGAATATTTCCACCTACAGAATTAATGAATTCAATGGAGAGTTTGCCTAAAAAGAAAACTACCAATGTAATGCAAGCGGATAAAGCCACTGCAAAGAAAGAAAGTAAGCCCATAAGTGTGGATGAAAGCGAATCTTTAATTCGTGAAAAGATAGTATTTTTGCATACAAAGAAGAATATAACAATGAGGGAACTTTCAGAAGAGATAGGTATATCACAACCTACTCTTTCAAGGTTTTACAATCAAAAAACTAAGCGTCTTTCAGGTGTTGCTAATGAGAAGTTGAACCGGTGGTATAAAAGGCAAGTTATAATTGAGAAAATGTGATGAATAGGCTGATAAATTATGTATAAGAAGACTAAATTGCAGGGATGTCCTAAATATGGTATTAGGACATCTTTTTTTGCTTTAATGGGTTTTAATCTATACCTAATCATTGATAATACTCTTAATAGAGTAGTGAAATCATTGTAAAAAACGCTTCTATAGGCATGAAGAGTTTTTTTGTAAGTCTATACGATTGCTGAATATAGCAATATTTGGTCAAACTTTATGGGGTCACCTCGTTTATGAATATGTAATTTTTCATATTCATATAAAGTACATATATACATAAAAAACTATAAAATTATATTAAAATCATTTTTTTGCAAGATATATATTAAAATCGAATGATATTAATGAATTTTTCGTTTAATTAACGTAGTATAATTATTTCACTTCATGAAGTGATAGTATTACTTAAATTTTTTAAGTATAACTTTTAAAAAAACAAAACATTTAATGTCTGAAAAATCGAATAATATAAATGCGATTTTCTAGTTTACTTATAAAAAACATAGTGTTTAAATGATGGGGAAGTAAAGTCTTTACGTTCTATTAGAAAATTTTCCATCCTCGATTGTGCGAGAGGAGAAATTCTAACGTTAGATTTTACAACATATGCGATTAAAATTGTAAAAAATAATAGTGAAGAGGTGTACGGAATGAAAAATAAAATTATGGCAGGATTTTTAATAACATCAATTGTTTCTGGTGCGACTATTCCCATCAATACACTCGCAATGCCAATCGTTCAGGCAGAAACGAAACAAGATAATATAGATATTTCCTCAGCATTACGAAAACTAGGTGCACACTCCAAATTAACACAAACCTTTATAGATGGAGCCTTAGCAAGTCCGAATGTACAACTTGAAGAAGTTCCATCTTTCAATACAAATCAATTTCTAATTAAACAAGATATGAAAGAGTGGTCATCCGAACTTTATCCAAAATTAATTCTATTAAATTCAAAAAGTAAAGGATTTGTAACTAAATTTAATAGTTATTATCCAACATTAAAAGGATTTGTAGATAATAAGGAAGATAAAGAAGGGTATACAGATAGACTGGAAGTCCTTCAAGACATGACCATAACAAATCAAGAAAGTGTGCAACGTCAAATTAATGAGTTAACAGATTTAAAAATACAGGTAGATAAGAAGTTGAAAAATCTTGATACCGATGTGACAAAAGCACAGAGTATCCTTAGTTCAGAGGGAACAGGAAAAATAGATAAGTTAAAAACCGAAATGCTAGATACAAAAAAATCAATTCAAAATGATTTACAGCAAATAGCATTATTACCAGGAGCTTTAAATGAACAAGGGCTGAAGGTATTCCAAGAAATTTATAGTTTATCAAAAGATATCATTGAACCGGCTGCTCAAACAGCAGTTGTAGCGTATAACAAAGGGAAAGAAATAAACAATGCTATTGTAGACGCAGAGAATAAAGCAGAGAAAGATGCAAAAGAAAAGGGAAAATCAGATATAGAAATTGAGGCTGCCAAAAAAGAAGCTCGTGAAGCGATAGAGAAAAGTAAAAAAGGTGAAATCGCTGCAGCTGCAGTTACAAAAACAAAAGAGTATGATCTTATGAAAGTAATTGATCCTGAAAAAATTAAAAAAACATATAGTACCTTTGCTGAAATTAATAAACTAACAACAGAGCAAAGAGCACATTTAACTGATTTAGAGAAACAAAATCAGAAGTTATATGACTTAACAACTAAATTAACAGTAGCAGATTTACAAAAATCAATGATTCTTTTGATGCAAAATGATTTGCATACATTTGCTAACCAAGTAGATGGAGAAATTGATTTAATGAAACGTTACAAAGAGGATTTGAATCTAATAAGTAACAGTATTACAAAATTATCGACTGAAGTTGATACAAATAACACTCAGTCTCAAAAAGATACATTAAGACGACTAAAAAATGTAACAAATCAACTCGAAGAACAAGTTAATAAATTTTAATATTAAGAAATTAAAATTTAACAAAAAATATAACGCAACTGAAAATAAGGAGGAGAATTAAATGATGAAATTTCCATTTAAAATCATAACTTTAGCCACTTTAGCCACGGTTATAACTGCTACGAATGGTAGTACTATTCATGCACTTGCAAAAGAACAGACGGCGCAAGAACAGAAAATAGAAAAGTATGCGCTAGGACCTGAAGGGTTAAAGAAAGCGTTGGCTGAAACAGGCTCTCATATTCTTGTAATGGATTTGTACGCAAAAACAATGATTAAGCAACCGGATGTAAATTTATCCAATATTGATTTAGGTTCAGGAGGAGGAGAATTAATCAAAAACATTCATCTAAATCAGGAACTGTCACGAATCAATGCAAATTACTGGTTAGATACAGCGAAGCCGAATATCCAAAAAACAGCACGTAATATTGTAAATTATGATGAGCAATTTCAAAATTATTACGACACATTAGTAGATACTGTAAAAAAGAAAGATAAGGTGAGCCTCAAAGAAGGAATAGGGGATTTAATTGATACAATTCATACAAATTCAAATGAAGTTACGGAAGTCATTAAAATGTTAGAAGCTTTCAAAACAAAGTTGTATACAAATACTGTAGATTTTAAAAATAATGTTGGGGGTCCGGATGGAAAGGGAGGATTGACAGCTATTTTAGCAGGAAAACAAGCGCTAGTCCCACAACTTCAGGCTGAAATTGAGAATTTACGTTCTACACAGAAAACACATTTTGATAATGTATTAGCCTGGTCAATTGGTGGTGGATTAGGAGCAGTTATTTTAGTTATTGGAACAATTGCAGGAGCGGTAGTAATTGTTGTGACTGGTGGCACAGCTACACCAGCTGTTGTTGGAGGTCTTACAGCCCTAGGAGCCGCTGGTATCGGCTTAGGAACAGCAGCTGGTGTTGAGGCATCTAATCATATGAATTCCTATAATGAAATTTCGAATAAAATCGGAGAATTAAGTATGAGAGCTGATTTAGCTAACCAAGCGGTTATATCACTTACTAATACAAAAGACACTTTAACATATTTATATCAGACAGTGGATCAAGCAATAATGTCTCTAACGAGTATTCAGCAACAATGGAATAAAATGGGGGCAAATTATAAAGATTTATATGATAATATTGATCAAATGCAAGAACATAAACTTTCGTTAATACCTGACGATTTAAAAGCTGCTAAACAAAGTTGGAATGATATTCATAAAGACGCAGAATTCATTTCAAGAGACATTGCTTTTAAACAAGAAAAAATAAACTAAAAATTCATATATATATAGGAGGAATTAAAGTGAATAATAATTTTCCTTATAAACTACTTACTCTATCGACGTTTTTAACACTGACAACAACTACTGTAGTTTATCCAGTAGCAGCTTTTGCAAGTGAAAGTAAAATAGAACAAACGAGTACAGAAGATATATCTCTTTCTGTAAACAGCGAAAAGATGAAAAAAGCTTTGCAAGATGCTGGGTTATTTGCAAAATCCATGAATGATTACTCCTATTTGTTAATTAATAATCCCGATGTTAACTTTGAAGGAATTGATATTAAAGGATATACAAATTTACCTAATCAAATTCTACAAGATCAAAAGAATGCAAGAGAGCATGCTACAAAATGGGATGCACACATAAAAAAACAACTTTTAGATACCCTGACAGGGATTGTAGAGTATGATAACACATTTGATAATTATTACGATACATTAGTAGAAGCAATTAATGAAGGAGATACAGATACATTAAAAGAAGGTATTACAGATTTACAAGGTGAGATTAAACAAAACCAAGCATACACACAGAATTTAATACAAGAACTAGCTAAGTTAAGAGATAGTATTGGAGAAGATGTCCGAGCATTTGGAGGTCATAAAGATATCTTGCAATCGATTTTAAAAAACCAAGCATCTGGAATAGATGAAGATGAAAAGCGCTTAAATGATGTTTTAGAGCAAGTAAGACATTTTAAACAAGTAGAATCGGATGGAATAATAACTGTATCCGTTCCCTCAATTCCTACATGGATTGCTGGCGGTGTAATGATAGGGGTAGCGAGAGACAATTTAGGTACGTTAGAGCCATTGTTAGCGCAATTACGTCAAACGGTAGACTATAAAATAACATTAAATCGTGTAGTTGGAGTTGCGTATAATAATATTGCTGAAATGCAAAATGCAATTGGTTCAGCTATTAATGCTCTTACCTACATGTCAGCACAATGGCATGATTTAGATTCTCAATATTTAGGAGTACTTAATCATATTGATAAAGCATCCCAAAAAGCAGATCAAAATAAATTTAAATTCTTAAAACCAAACCTGAATGCAGCGAAAGATAGTTGGAAAACATTAAGAGCAGATGCGTTTACATTAAAAGAAGGAATAAAAACATTAAAAATGGATCCTGTTTCTTCAAAAAAATAGGGAGATACGATTTTGTTGTAAAGATATCTAAAATATAGAGGCTTTAAAAACATACTGTTAAATAATCAAATGATTCTTTATATACTAAAAAGGTGGGGTTGCATTAAGAGCTCCGCCTTTTTTGTTCATTTTTCATTCGTATAATAACAGGACTGTCAAACTAAATTATGACTTAATATATAAAGGTTATTATGAAACTATATTTTTTTATTTATCAGCTAGGTAATAGTAATGAAAATAAGGTTGAATATATCAGAGTAAAAGGATAAATTGATTTAAAGGGTTCTTTAATTTTTTACGTGCGAATGTATAGCAAACATAAAATTCCTAGTACATTCGCACCTAGAATTTTCATAATGTATGGTGGGAATTTATGATTTTTATAAAAATGCTTTACTAAATAAAAATATTTTTATACTTTTGAATAGAATTAACGTATTTGTGGTTGAATTTGAACACAAATCGGTGTCGCACCTCATATAGGTGCGTGGATTGAAATCTAAGAGTATCTTTACTTATTCCTAGCTCACTAGGTCGCACCTCATATAGGTGCGTGGATTGAAATACCATGAAGATATGTATTCTCTCCCAACTTTCTTGTCGCACCTCATATAGGTGCGTGGATTGAAATTATACTAATGTATGGATATGAATCCTCAAAGAAAAGTCGCACCTCATATAGGTGCGTGGATTGAAATAAAGAAACGTTTGCGGATAAGAACAAATCTTATCGTCGCACCTCATATAGGTGCGTGGATTGAAATTATTATCAATTTGGAAACTGACGAAAATCTAAAGTCGCACCTCATATAGGTGCGTGGATTGAAATCCGTAGTGATCATAGTTGTAGGTTGTGCATTTGTATTCGCACCTCATATAGGTGCATGGATTGAAATTAACCACACGCGGAATATCCGTGCATATGCTTTCGTCGCGCCTCATATAGGTGCGTGGATTGAAATTAGTAATGCTCTGGCTTTAAATCGCTCTGCAGTTTATTAGATACTCAACTGGAAGCATCTAACAAACTGCAGTATCTAACAAACATGTAAAAAACATGAAATGGAGAGGGATTGAATGAACTACATTGCCCATATTCGTGAGAGTGACAGTCAAGTACAAACAGTTGAAGAGCATTTATTAGGAGTAAAAGAACTAGCTGAAACCTATGGAGAAAAAATTTGTATAAAACATTTAGCTGGTTTAGCAGGTATGCTTCATGATATGGGGAAATACACCGATGAGTTTAAAGAATATATATTGGAAGCAGTAAATAATCCTAATTCTCCACCTAAAAGGGGGAGTGTTGACCATTCAACTGCAGGGGGGAAATTGTTATATCAATTATTCCATACAGAAAATATGATTCCTTACAAAGGGATAGTATCTGAGATAGTGGGAAATGCCATTATTTCTCACCACGGTTACCTTCAAGATTTTTTAAATCCAGATTTAGAATCACCTTATTTAAATAGAGTGCGAGATAAGCAATTAAGAGGATTTGATGTTACACAACAATTCTTTTTTAAACATGTCATGAAAGAGAAAGATTTTCATGAGTATGTTGACAAAGCTACTGTAGAACTAGAAAGTTTCCTACTTAAAGAATCCCCAGAAAATGCCGAAAAGCAATTAATGTTTTTAACTAAATTCATCTTTAGTACATTAATTGATGCCGATAGAACAAATACCCGATTATTTGAAGAAGAAAAAAGTGTAGAATCCGTAATAAATTCTGAGGAGTTATTTGAGAAATACTACGAGAGGCTCATGATAAAAATTAATGCTTTCAAAAAACAGCAGAGTGCAAATACCCCTATTAACATGTTGAGAGCAGACATGTCAGATCAGTGTGATCAGTTCGCTGAGAGGCCATCAGGAATATATACGTTATCTATTCCAACTGGTGGTGGTAAAACATTAGCAAGCTTAAGATATGCATTAAAACATGCAAAAACTCATAATAAAAAACGAATCATTTATGTTGTACCTTTTACAACAATTATCGAGCAAAATGCGGAAGAGGTTCGGAAAATATTAGAAGATGAAGAAAATATTTTAGAACATCATTCAAATATAGTTGAAGAAGGGAATGATCATGATGAAAATGAAGAAGGTATGGTTAGCATACAACAAAAATTTAAATTAGCTAAAGATAATTGGGATTCTCCTATTATTTTTACAACCATGGTTCAGTTTCTAAATGTGTTTTACGCAAAGGGAAACAGAAATACTAGAAGACTGCATAATTTAAGTGAGGCAATTATTATTTTTGATGAAGTGCAAAAAGTTCCTGTTTCATGTGTTTCATTATTTAATCAAGCATTGAATTTTTTAAAAATATATACTCGTTCCAGTATAGTCCTCTGCACTGCTACTCAACCTGCTTTGGACTTTGTAGAACAAAAATTAGACATAAATACGGATGCTGAAATGATTAATAACCTTGATCATGTAATTGAAGCATTTAAAAGGGTAGAAATCATTGATCAAGCAACTAATGAAATCTTTAATAAAGATAAACTCAAAACATTTATACATACAAAAATAGAGGCAGTACAAAGTATCCTCATTGTTCTAAATACAAAATCAGTTGTGAGAGATTTGTATACACAATTACAGAGTCAAGAGTTAAACATCCCTATTTATCATTTAAGCACAACAATGTGTGCAGCACATCGACATAAAATTTTAGAAGAAGTTAGGGAATGTCTCAAGAAAGGAAGAAAAATCATTTGCATCAGCACACAGTTAATCGAAGCAGGTGTAGATGTAAGTTTTGAGTGTGTTGTTCGTTCTTTATCAGGGTTAGATTCTATAGCACAAGCTGCAGGAAGATGTAATCGCCACGGGGAAAAGGGCATACAGAATGTCTATGTGATTGATTATGAAGAGGAAAACTTAAGTCACTTAAAGGAAATTAAAATTGGAAAGAAAATTACGAAGAAAATTCTTAAGGATTTAAAACATAACGATAAAATACATGGAGGACATATTTTATCAAGAGAGGCAATGAAGAGGTATTTTAAAGAATATTATAGAGAATTTGAATCTGATCTAGATTATTTTATTCCAAAACTAAAAAAGAACATGACTGAGTTATTATCCGTACCAAGAATAGAAAATAGCTATCGTCGAGCATATATTCATAAACATGATAAAAAAGATATTCCATTATTTATTATAAATAGCTACCAGACAGCAGCCAAACATTTTAACGTCATTGATGATCTAACCACTTCAGTCATTGTCCCATATAAAGAAGGAAAGGATATTATCGCAGAATTAAATAGCAATAACTCCATTGAGGATTTGAGCCGATTGTTACGAAAGGCACAGCAGTATACAGTTAACTTATTTAACTATGAAAAAGAAAAATTGGTAATAAACGATGGACTCGTATACTATCTTGATGGGAAAATTCTAGCCTTGAAGGAAAGTGCTTATAATGATGAATATGGTTTGAATGTGCTTAATGAGAGCGATTTTAAGACAGCTATATTTTAAACCCTATCTTTGTTTGAGATAGGGTTTTTAATCCATGTTTTTATACCACATCAAAAGAATTCTTAAATTTCATATAATATATTATCGCTAAATATTGATATAGTTACATAGGAGGAGTATCATTAATTTACTAGAAAAATATAGAAAATGAAAAAGGAGGAAGAATCTTTGCGGAATTCTATTGAATTTGAGGTTTTTGGTGATTACGCACTTTTCACAGATCCTTTGATGAAAATGGGAGGAGAAAAGTTAACTTACCAAGTACCAACTTATCAAGCTATCAAAGGGATTGCTGAATCAATCTACTGGAAGCCAACTCTTCTTATGATTGTAGATAAAATAAGAATTATGAATGCAATCAAAATGGAATCAAAAGGTATTCGTCCAATTGAATATGGTGGTGGAAATACACTCGCAAATTACACATATTTAAAGAATGTAAGATACCAAGTTCAGGCCCATTTTATCTTTAATCCTCATCGACCTGATTTAGCTTTTGATCGTAATGAATATAAGCATCATAACATCCTAAAACGTTCACTTAAAGTTGGAGGACGACGAGACATTTTTTTAGGAACGAGAGAATGCCAAGGATATGTGGAGCCTTGTGTTTTTGGTGAAGGAGAAGGATTTTACGATAATTATGGTGGAGATATTCATTTAGGCACAATGGTTCATGGGCTTAATTATCCTGATGAAACAGGTAGGAATGAATTAGAGGTTCGATTATGGAATCCGGTAATGAGAGATGGAATTATTCAATTCATCCGACCAGAAGAATGTACAAAAATCCGTAAAATATTCAAGATGGAGCCAAAGATTTTTGACAGTTCAAACGTTGAATCAGTTGATGAGCTTATAAAACAATTAGAAGAAGGAGGTGAATAAATGAGCTGGCTATTGAATTTGTATGAGACATATCAATCAAATTTAGATCGAGTCGGTAAAATTGAAAAAAAATATAATGGCCAAGAATATACATTGCTACCTATTTCACACACTACTCAGTCAGCAAATATTGAAGTTTTAATTACAGAAGAAGGGGAGTTCCATTCAGCGACAGTTATAGATAAGAGCGACGCCACTACATTGATCCCTTGTACAGAAGACTCTGCAAGTAGGTCTGGTACCGGAGCGTATAAAGTTCCCCATCCATTACATGATAAATTAACTTACGTTGCAGGTGATTTTGGTGAATACGGCGGCAGTAAAAAAGAAGAGGAGTCATTTGGCTTTTATATCGAACAGCTAAGGAATTGGGTAGAATCCCCATATACGACAGATAAATTAAACAGCATTTACAAATACTTAAGAAAAAAACAATTAGTGAGAGACTTGGTAGATACAAAAATATTATGGCTTGATGAAAACCAAAAGCTGATTGGAAAATGGGATAAAAAAGTTGAAGTTTTACTTGGGAACAAGCCCGAAATCTTTACAGTGCTTCCAGCTGGCCAAGAAGCTGCATTTGTTAGATTTACCGTGTATTCTCCAAATAAGATGCTATCAAAGGTATGGCAAGACAAAGAAATACATAACTCCTTTATTAATTTTTATGATGGCCTCCTAGATAATGAAGATTACTGCTATGTTACAGGGGAAATAAAACCGAGTACAGATAAACATGCGAAAAAGATTAGAAATGCCAGTGATCAAGCAAAGTTAATCTCTTCAAATGATTTAAGAGGTTTCACATTTAGAGGAAGATTTACTACGTCAAATGAAGTAGCGAATATTAGCTATGATGTGTCCCAAAAAGCGCATAATGCATTGAAATGGCTTATTAACAAGCAAGGAAAAATTATCGATCAACGTGTATTTCTTGTATGGGGCAATGATGCAGAAGATGTTCCAGATATTGTAGAGGATAGTTACAATATATTTTCAATGGATATAAGAAGAACTAAAAAGCCAGAAATAAAATCCTATACACATGAACAATTTGCCAATGAAGTTGCTAAGGCAATTGATGGTTATAAAAATAATTTATCTTCCAGTGAAAATGTAAATATTCTCTTGCTTGATTCAGCGACAACAGGCAGATTAGCAGTTCTTTACTATCGTAATATGGATAAAAACCTTTATTTAAATAAGTTAAAGAACTGGCATTCTACATGTGTCTGGGAGCATGGTTACCGTAAAAATGCAGATAATGAATTTGTTAAATTTTATGGGGCACCGTCAACCAGAGATATTGCATTTGCTGCTTATGGGCCAAAAGTAAACGAAAAAGTAGTCAAGGGTTTGATGGAGCGTATGCTTCCCTGCATCATAGACGAGAGAAAAATCCCTTTCGACATTGTTAGAAGTGCCTTTCAGCGTACATCAAACCCTCTATCAATGGAAAAATGGGAATGGGAAAAAACATTAAGTATTACATGTGCATTAGTTAATACAATGGAGGGATATCAATTGGTATTAGATAAGGAAAATAATAATAGAGATTATCTCTTCGGACGCCTTCTAGCGGTTGCGGATGTTTTGGAAAGAAAGGCATTAAATAATGGTGACCAACGTGCTACAAATGCTAGGAGATATATGAATTCCTTTTCTCAACATCCGGAAAGAACATGGAGGACCATTCAAGGGGCCCTACAACCGTATCAAGCACGTTTAGGGGAGAAAGTTTGGTATTATAACAAATTAATTGATGAGATTGGCTCAATGATAAAAATTGAAGATTTTAATAATAAACCACTGTCTGGAAAATATTTGTTAGGCTTTTATAGTCAACGGCATGAATTGTATCAAAAAAAAGAAAAAAATGTTTCACTAAATGATGCAGTAAATATTGGAGAGGAGATTTAAAAATGAAACCTTTAGATCACAAAATCGATTTTGCAGTTGTTCTATCAGTTACAAAAGCTAATCCAAATGGAGATCCTTTGAATGGAAATCGCCCAAGACAAAATTATGATGGACATGGTGAAATCTCTGATGTAGCCATTAAACGAAAGATTAGAAATCGTCTGCAAGACATGGAAGAATCTATTTTTGTTCAATCAAATGACAGAAAGATAGACCAATTTAATAGTTTAAGGGAACGAGCAGAAACCAATGTAGATTTAGTCAAAGCGTTAAAATCGAAGGATAATCCACATGAACAATTTGCTGCAATTGCATGTAAAGAGTGGATTGATGTAAGAAGCTTTGGACAAGTTTTTGCCTTTAAAGGGGGAGCTGGAAAAGGTGTCTCTGTTGGAGTAAGAGGACCTGTTTCAATTCATACGGCAACGAGTGTTGATCCGATTGATATTACTAGTATGCAGATTACGAAAAGTGTAAATTCTGAGCCCGGGAAAGATAAAGGTTCAGATACGATGGGGATGAAGCATCGTGTTGATTTTGGAGTCTATGTTTTTTATGGAAGTATTAATACACAGTTAGCAGAAAAGACAGGTTTTACTAATGGAGATGCGGAAAAGATTAAAAATGCACTGGTTACATTGTTTGAAAATGATGCATCAGCAGCACGCCCTGAAGGAAGTATAGAAGTACATAAAGTTTGTTGGTGGAATCATAATTCAAAACTTGGTCAATACTCCTCTGCAAAAGTACATCGTTTATTAGAGGTTAAACGGAATATTGACGAACCAAAAACAATCGATGATTATACTGTATTAGTACATGAATTAGATGGTTTAAAAGTCGAGATTATTGATGGAATGTAATGAAGATAATAGTTATTTAATGTTATCTGGTATTCAACATTTTCAATTTTGCAAACGACAATGGGCCCTCATTCATATTGAACAACAATGGGAAGAAAACGTTAGGACGATTGAAGGGAAGTTTCTTCATCAAAAAGCTGATCAACCATTTATCATTTTAGCCAAGAAGACTCCTTCCTCAAGGAGCGTGAAGGGTCACAGCCCAGTGAGTAGGTGGGAGATGAATTGGCTTCGAACAAGGGATGGCAGGAAGCCATCTTAATTGTTCGACATACAGAAAGTGTTACTTCACTATCTATCGAATGTACGTTTGGTGTATAGTAGTTATATACCGAAATGGAGGTGAATGAAATGATGATCAATAAAGCCTATAAGTTTCGTATCTATCCAAATCAAGCACAAGCAATTCTAATCAACAAAACGATTGGTTGTTCTCGCTTTGTATTCAATCATTTCCTATTCTTATGGGATCACGCATACAAAGAGACAGGAAAAGGCTTGACTTATGGTACATGCTCTGCCAAATTACCTGCCATGAAGAAAGAGTTTGTTTGGCTAAAAGAAGTGGATAGTATTGCGATTCAGTCGTCTGTTCGCAACCTTGCCGATGCTTATACTCGCTTTTTCAAAAAACAAAACAGCGCACCTCGCTTTAAATCTAAGAAGTACAACGTACAATCTTACACCACAAAACAAACAAATGAAAACATTGCCGTTGTAGGGAACAAAATAAAGTTGCCGAAACTAGGTCTTGTTCGATTTGCCAAAAGTCGTGAAGTAGAGGGACGTATTGTAAATGCGACTGTTAGACGAAACCCTTCTGGCAGATATTTTGTGTCACTATTAGTTGAAACAGAAGTACACGAACTTCCGAAAACACATTCTTACATTGGAGTAGATGTAGGACTAAAAGATTTCGCTATTTTGTCAGATGGAAAACCCTATAAAAATCCGAAGTTTTTCCGATCATTAGAAGATAAGTTGGCGAAAGCACAGCGTATTCTTTCTAGAAGAATGAAAGAATCTTCTGGCTGGAATAAACAACGAGTAAAGGTAGCTAGAATTCATGAATACATATCAAATGCTAGAAAAGATTACTTGGACAAAATCTCAACTGAAATCATCAAAAACCACGATGTTATCGGTATAGAGGATTTGCAAGTATCGAATATGTTAAAGAATCATAAGTTAGCAAAAGCAATTAGTGAGGTATCATGGTCACAATTTCGAACTATGTTGGAATATAAAGCAAAATGGTATGGCAAACAAGTCATTGTCGTATCGAAAACATTTCCTTCCAGCCAATTATGTTCTTGTTGTGGATATCAAAATAAAGACGTTAAAAATCTAAATCTACGTGAATGGGACTGTCCTTCTTGTCGTACACACCATGATAGGGATATTAACGCAAGTATCAATATAAAGAATGAAGCGATAAGGCTTCTAACCGCAAGGACTGCGGGGTTAGCCTAATCAATTAGAGTTCGATAGAACTCTTTACTTAGGAATCCCTCACTTCTAAACGAAGTGAAAGTGGGGGTGGTTCAACAGTTAGGTAATAACTATAAAAATAGGATTGAACATATCGGTATAAAGGAATCCATTGATTTAGAAAGTCCTTTGATTTTTTAGGTGCGAATGTATAGCACACATGAAATTCCTCGTACATTCGCACCTGAATTTTCATAATTTATGAGTGGATTTTAATATTTTTCATACAAATTCTCTTATTAAATAGAGAAATATTTATATTTTTGAACAGAATTAATGTATTTTTGTATGATTTTAAACAAAAATCGCTGTCGCACCTTATATAGGTGCGTGGATTGAAATCTTAGAGAACATGTATAATAAGAACAGTAAGAGGTCGCACCTTATATAGGTGCGTGGATTGAAATGATGAATGGATGCACCAAATGAAGAGTGTTATTCGTCGCACCTTATATAGGTGCGTGAATTGAAATCCTGATATTTCTACACTGAAACTCGTTTCCAGTAGTCGCGCCTTATATAGGTGCGTGGATTGAAATTTTTATTTGCTCATAGCAGGATTCCCTTATCGTAGTCGCACCTTATATAGGTGCATGGATTGAAATTATAGAGACGGATTTATTAGCAGTATGTACATAAGTCGCACCTTATATAGGTGCGTGGATTGAAATTAATCGAGGTCAGAATCATCATCTGACGATTCAAGTCGCACCTTATATAGGTGCGTGAGTAAGGACTGGTAAGAAGCTTGATAGTTATTTAGTGTCTCTGCTGGAGTAAGAGGACCTGCTTCAATTCATAAAGCTGATCCTATTGACATTACTAGTATGCAGATTACGAAAAGTGTAAATTCTGAACCTGGGAAAAATAAAGGTTCAGATACAATGGGGATGAAGCATCGTGTTGATTTGAAGTATAGAAATACATAAAGTTTGTGGATGGGATCATAATTCAAAACTTGACCAGTACTCTTCCGCAAAAGTACACCGTTTACTGGATATTAAGTGGAACATTGACGAACCAAAAATAATTGTTAACTAAAACATTTTGGTAAAAGAATTAGATAGTTTAAAAGTGGCGATTATTGATGGACTGTAATGAAGAAAACGTTAGAATGATTGAAGGAAAGCGTATTTATTTAAAAAAGTCGAACCTCTTGTAGGTACGTGGATTGAAATCAGGCTGTTGCTTAACGGTGTGGCTGGAGCATTTTGTCGCACCTTTCATGGGTGCGTGGGTTGAAATACCAGATGGTGTTGCGATGATAATTTTCGTGCTAGTGGCACCTCGTATAGCTGCGCAGATTGAAATCAGTTTAAACTCTTACCAAGAAAGGATACAGAGAAGTCGCATCTCTTATAGATGTGTGGATTGAAATATCAAGATGGGCAGCCTTTCTAAAACACCTTAATGTCGTATCTCATGTAGGTGCGCGGATTGAAATCGCTAGCGTTAAACGTCTAAAGGGATTGTATGGGCTTTACACCTCTAGTAGGTGTGTGGGTTGAAAGTAGTGGTAAAACACTTATAGTATTCAATTAAACCTTAACGCATTACTCGGATACTTTTTGACTATCATCCTTCATAGGATTGAGGAAGCAGGATTTATTTAGGTAATGCGTTAACTTTAATTAAAAATTCTTGAAATATATAACAATATTATATAATATATAGGTATATTGTTAGTTTATTTGATTCCGTTTATTCCCACACCTTTTTTGTGTTGTGGTTGAGTTGTAGAAGCAAGTTGCGTCTTGTTTCAATTGTGAAAGGGCTTCTTTGAGCCGATTAGTGTATATATAGCTTATTTTGCTATGCGCATTATTAATCGACTTGAAGAAGCCCTTTTTGTGTTGTTTTCAAGTTTGCAGGCGGGGTTATTTATTATTTATAAAATAACAAATTAAACAGTAGAGGAGATAGTAAAATGAAAAAAGATTGTAGACACTTACAACTAGTACCAACAGTAGAGGAACATAAAACAAGAATGGAAAAAAATCAGAAATCATATGCTGCAGCAGCGATGTCCTCTGAATCCAGAGCACGAGTGAATCAAATGAGAGGATGTTTTGAAGCTGAAATTATATTACCAGATGGGAAATTTCAATACTTTAAACCAGATACTCTTAATGAAAAGGTTGCCATTCAAGAAATCGCTTTATACATTGAAGGCATACAGGAAGCAAAAGAAGGCTACGTAATCTTATGGCGCTTTGTCGGGCAACAAAATTTTTACCATGGCACAAAGATCGTAGCTGAACCGAAGTTTCGTACATTTCTACGTAAGGTTAAAGATTATCTTTTTGACTACGAGGAAGTTGTTTATGAGACTGAAAAATAAGGAATATAGAGGGATAGATATGAAAAAAGATAACATTTGGGTAGTGTTAGATGATCCAAAAGAGCAGGAAACAAGAAAGCAATCGAAAGAGCCGGATGATATATTCGCTGGTTTGGATGAGCTATCGGAGATTACAGATGATGAACTACCATTTTAATTATGTCGAGGTAGTGTATAGAGGGTAAAAGGAAGAACTAAGTGATGTATATACTTGGATCTTCCTTTTTTTATTGCAAAAAAGAACTTGGAGGGAATTATATTATGCGTATAGGAAATGATTTAGCGGCGGGATTTTATCCAACACCACTAACAGAAGGGAAATACTTAGTGCAACTATTACAAATGGAACCAGGGCGAGCTTATGCTTGCTTTGATCCATGTTGTGGAGAAGGTACAATTTTACGAAGTTTTGCAGATGAGGTGAAACAAGTTGGTATACAACTTGATACGTATGGAGTCGAAGTAGATGCAAATCGATATGGAAAAGCAAAAGAACAATTAGATGTAGTGATACGCTCTAGCTTTGAAAATATGATGATTAGTCATGACTATTTTCCACTCATCTTTTTAAACCCTCCTTATAATACGGAGCTTCGGACAGAAAAAAAGAAATCAGAGAAAATGGAATTTAACTTCTTAAAGCGTGCGCATCATAATTTACAAGATGGTGGCGTTATGGTGTATGTCATTCCATACGATCGTTTTGCTCGAGATGAAATCAGCTACTTTTTAGCTAAGAATTACGAGGAAATAGGATTAATGCGTTTTGGTGATGAAAATGAAGAATTTGAGCAATTTAAGCAATGTGTCTTTATCGGCCGCAAGCGTGCTGCTACGAAAAATGACACATACTTCAATGATCGATTCGCTAATTTTTGTGAAAACATGTCTGACCTTACTTTCGTCAAAAAACATGTGAATACACTAGCAGAAATGGTAAATCGTAAGGATTGGTCTATATCTGAATTGAGGCCTCAAAACAAACTTATTTTCACATCACGTGTGGATTATAAAAGTGCTTATGAAGGAGTGGGGAAATCGGAAGGTATCTCGACATTCAAAAAGCGTTTAAATAGAGGGAATGGCTACTCACTTCAAGATGAGAAAACAGCAGCTGAAAGAGTGAAAATGCCGATTGCTTCCGGACAATTAGGACTATTGCTGATAACAGGCGTGGCAGACGGTTTGCTTGGTGAAGGAAATACACTCCATGCTGTTCGTGGATCTGAAAATGTGTATTATGAAACTTCATTTGAGAAACTGGAAACAACAACGAAAGAAGTTGTATTACAAAAACGCCGCGCGAAATTTATCACCGCAACACCAACTGGTGTTGTCAAAGAACTTGTCTAGGAAAGGAAGAGAGATATGTCTGTACTGTTAGGGATAGGAGCGCTATACATTGTATGGGAATTTAGCAATCGTATATTTCGTATTGCTATTGTACTTACAGTCATTTGTTTATGTGCTTCTCAACTAGGTGCAGGTACATATTTGGAAGTATTAGAGCAATTCTCTGTATTTCAAGGTGCAGGTGATATGCTACATGCGGCTGAACAATCATTACCAGAATGGAAACAGTTTATAGATTTTTAAACAACAAATTAAATGAGTAGGACATGAAACGTATCGATTATGATGCGTTTTTTATTTTAGGAGGAAACTTTATGATGAAGGAAATGATTCAACAAAATACATTTGATCAAGAACAAACACCAGCGATGTTGCAATTGGAGACAGGTACTGCTTCACATTCAGCTTTCTGCTTTGCTATGGCAGTTAATCATAACAACCAAATGCAATTTGCAGTGTTAGGTGCGAATGACAGTACATTAAAGTCATTCAGAGCAGCCATATCAATGGGGAGTCGTCGTTTGTATTTTGGAGAGGGACAAAAAGAAGAATTACATTATGTATTAGGCAAAAAAATGAATGTAATCTCGACAGGACAATTTGAGTTTATAAATACACAAACAGTAAATAGAAAAAAAGCAATTATTGCGTTTTCTAAAGAAATAGAAGAAAAGTATATTGTTGCGATTGATGAAGCGCCAGAAATGCAAGTAATAGATTTCTTAATGGCTCCTCCGTATGGTCTACCAATCTTAGAAGAGTGGGCGAAACCAATTTATGAAGAAATGCTAACAAGAAATTTGTTACAACCATTGGATGTTTATTTTGATAAGAATGAATTTTCTTCTCTAACGATTGCAAAAGTCGTATTAAAAGAAGAGGATTGTAAAGAGTTTTTATCAGAAATGATCCGGTCTGGAATATGTCAATTTCCACAAGAGGGTACAGGTAAAAAAATTAATAAAATCAATGATTTAAACGAATATCTATTGGAATATTCGCCTGTCATGCTTGATAAGGTAACAAAATTAGATGAGCCTTTACATCAACCGATGAAAGAACAGGCATTATCTCATTTTAATACATACCAAAGACCATTATTCCCTGTACAAGCACATGTAGCAACAGGTGCAGCTAAAGCATTACAAGTACAAAAAGGGATTATTATACAGGGTGAAATGTCGTGCGGCAAAAGTGCAATTATGACAGCGACAGTAGATGGATATTTCCATTTGACAGGACAAAAGGGATATCGAACCTGCGTATTTGTGCCACCGACTCTAACTGAGAAGTGGGCAAAAGAAGAAATACGACACTTAATACCAGACGCGGAAGTATATCTAATAAAACGTACAGAGGATTTAATTCGCATTCATCAATCTTGGATTCAGGATGGAAGACCAAAACAAAAAAAACCAACCTTCTTTGTCATTAGTTTTACTACGATGCGAGGGGATTCTATTAAGGAGATGCCATTACCTTATAAGCGAATTGCACTTTCCAAGAAATCGGAGGAAGAGGTGCAAAGATATTATAAGAATGGCTACTACTGCCCAGATTGTGGTGCTAAGTTGCGTAAAAAAACGTCTTCAATTATGGTTCAACAAGCTAATGGTGAACAGAAAGAAGTCTGTCAGTATAAAGATTTTACAGGAAGTGACTTAGATTCGAAAACAAATAAAAACAGTGTATGTGCTGATTGTAATTCAAATATTTGGAGCCCAAAAGTAAAAACGAAATATGCAAGTTTTAAAGATTGGACCAAATATGAAAATAAATTAGTGCAAGCAATAAAAGAGGGAAATAAACCGCTGCAAAAACAACTAGAGCTAGAGAATCGTGTGAAGCCATATGATGCGAAACAATCAGGACGATCATATCGAAAGGTAGCTACTGTTGAGTATATTCGTAGAAAAATGAAACACTTCTTTGATGCTTTAATTTGTGACGAAGTCCACGAATGTGTGACACGTTTCTATATAAGTGTCTAACAATGATACGAAATTAGAGAGTGTAGTTTACTACATTACAACTGATAATTCGATTTTAGGAATGAAGCCATCATGTTGGTTGAAACTAATACCTAATACTCCTACAAGCATCTAGTAGGTGATAGTCTATAAATGTTTGAAGCTAGGTGAAGTCGGCAGAAGCTAATCTAACTTATCTCTTTTGATGACATGATTAATGATATGCCGGGGCGCTACAAAATATCTACGGTGAGTATGTTCCAAGGGGAACTGACGAATATGTGAATTAAAATGCCTAGAGGACTAAAACATGGAAACATGTTTACTGCAAATTGCAGGGTAAGATACCGAAAAGTAAGACTGTTCGTTATGAAATTCGGGATAACCAACTATGAGGTTATAAGGCTTACAGGTATAAAACATACACCTAAGGATATATGTATAGCTAGAATTATTGGAACGTGGAAAGCAACGAACATTCATATTAAACGCCTATCAGCGGAATGGTCACTATAAGACTTGTGTAAACAATTCGAAATGTGTTTATCGTTGTGAGAGTAAGGGCACAGTACCGATAAAACGTCTAATAAACGTGTAGGGATAGCCCTAAGTCTAAAATCCCAAAAACTAAATTAAAGTAAAGTTAAAGTTCATCTTTCGGGTAAGAAGGTGAGTTGGATTATCTCTTATAAGGAGGTTTCCTACACCAATGAACACAAAGGTCGCAAGAAACAAACAATATTATGGCTTTAACGATATACAAAAGGATCTATACAAGAATAGTAAAAGTGGAAAACGAAACTTCAATAAATTGTTCGAAATGATAATCTCGGATGAAAATATATTACTGGCTTATAGACTAATCAAGAGTAACACAGGGTCAAAAACAAAAGGAACAGACGACTGGAACATAATGAATGTTGCTGAACTAGACAAAGAAACATTCATTAATAAAATTCGTTCAACCTTAGTTAACTACAAACCACAATCGGTTAGAAGAGTAATGATTGACAAGCCAAATGGTGGAAAAAGACCATTGGGAATACCTTGTATTCTCGATAGAATAATCCAACAAATGTTTCTTAATGTCTTAGAACCCATATGTGAGGCAAAATTCTATAACCATTCATATGGATTTAGACCATTAAGGTCAACAAGACATGCTATTGCTAGAGTTCAAACACTAGTAAATATCAATAAACTACATTACACCGTAGATATTGATGTGAAAGCATTCTTTGACAACGTTAATCATAACCTTTTAATTAAATAATTATGGAATATAGGTATAAGAGATAAAAGAGTCCTAGCCATAATAGGGAAAATGCTTAAAACACCTATTAAGGGGATTGGAATCCCAAATAAGGGAGTTCCACAAGGGGGAATCCTGTCACCTCTCTTATCAAACGTAGTCCTTAATGATTTAGACCAATGGGTTGCAGACCAATTTGATACCTTACAAAAAACTCGTAAATCATTTAAGTCAAATGACAAAAAGATAGCTGAATTAAGACATAAATCTTGTTTAAAACAAGGGTATATTGTTAGGTACGCTGACGATTTTCGAATCATGGCAAAAAGCTACAATATCGCACTAAGATGGTTCCATGCAGTAAGACTATACTTAAAAGATAGACTTAAACTTGATATTTCAAAAGAAAAATCAAAGGTAATCAATCTTAAAAGACATAGCTCTACTTTTTTGGGATACGAAATTAAAGCGATAGTTAAGAAAACAAAAGTTGTAGCAATAACAAGAATGTCTCCTAAAAAGAAACAAGATGTAATAAAGACAATTCGAGAACGAATCATATTAATCAGTAGAGAACAATCAATGAAAAATATCATGAATTACAACTCTGCAATATTGGGTATTCAACAATACTTCCAATATGCTACACATGTAGTGAAAGATTTTGCAGACATTGAATATAGACTAATAAGAACGTTAAGAAGCAAACTGATTAGCTTCAGCACCTATGGTAAACCCAAAGGACTTGAAGATAAGAGTGCATACAAAAAATTCTACACTGGAAATAGGAAAACGTACAAAATAGGTGGTATCTACCTGTATCCAATAGGAGAAATAAAGACTAAAAATAATATGAATTTTAGTCAATCACAAAACCCTTACGACTGTAATATTACATACAGTTGGGATATAGAATTAACCAAATTAATGCGTTCCAACATTCAAGGTAGAAGTGTTGAGTACATGGATAATAGGTTATCGTCCTACTCCATGCAAAAAGGTAAATGTGCTATTACAGGTCAATTTTTAACGGCTGATAAAGTACATTGTCATCACAAAACACCTGTCACTCTTGGTGGTTCTGACACGTTTAAAAACCTTGTAATAGTTCACAAGGATGTCCATATCTTAATTCATGCCACAAAAGAAGACACTATTCACAAGTATAAAAGCATTTTGGGATTGAACTCAATGCAATTGAGAAAAATCAACCAACTCAGAGGGCTTTGTAAACTTGAAATAATTTAGTAGAGGATTATCTAGATGGAACGCCGTATGAGGTGAAAGTCTCACGTACGGTGTGGAGCAGGGGAAAAGGTGGAGATAACATCAAATCCTTACCTATTGCTATTAAAAAGCGAAACAGCACAAGGAACTGCCTTAGGAAGTTTAGCAAAGGTTTGTAAGAAAGTTGTAGCTGGAACAGGTACATTATTTGGTGGGCGCGCAAGCGATGTATTCTATACGTTATGGCGTTTATTCCCTCAAAAAATGGTGAAAAGCGGTTTTGAATACAGTTCTTTAATGGAATGGAATGAAACCTACGGAAATATCGAGAGAACATATTACCATGATGGTGAGGTCACATCTAATATTGCTTCACGTGGAGCACAAGGTAATTTAGATAAAACCAAGGTCGTACCTGGTATTTCACCTTATGTGTTTACCCAATTTTTAATGGATACAACCATTAATGTGCGTTTAAAAGATGTTTGGCCAAATCCTGTGGAGCTAATTAATGTACCTACGATTCTTGTCGATATGTCGGAAGAACAAAAACAGGCTTATGAGCATATGAAAGAGTCTTTTGAGAAAGCGATTGAAGGGGCGAAAGGTACACCGGATGTTGGGAAACTATGGCTCACTTATATTCGTACAGGAAATTCGTATCCTGACAATATGAACCACTATCCAAACTATCACTTAGATAACGCGGAAAAGGAATTGGTTTGGTCCAATAATGAATTTAGATTTGATGAGGATTGTATTCAGCCGAAGGAGAAGAAGTTGCAAGAAATATTGCAGACTGAAATATCTGAAGGCCGTCCAACCATCATTTATGTATCTGATACAGGATCTACAGTAAAAGAACGAGACGTTCAGCCTCGTTTGCAAAAGGTCGCAGAGCAAGTACCTGGTGCGAAAGTATCTATTCTTTGCACGAATACAGTTACTCCGCCAAAGCGCAGTGCATGGTTAAAAGAGCAAGTAAAAAGCGGTATAAATGTAATTATCTGTTCGCAAGAATTAGTAAAAGTTGGATTGGATTGTGCGACAAGAAGTTGCTAAGTAATAGTGTTTCCAATGGAAACCGTCTTAGTCATTGAGGACGTTCCCGCCCGAAACTGCTTTTCGAGCAATCGAATTGTTGGGTTGCATGAGGGTTAAATGCTTAATGGCGGAATTTACACAGAATTCCAAAAGAGCTAGGGAAAGTTAGGAAGGTATAAGCGTAAGCTGAATCTTTGTAGTCTTCGTCACCGACAACAAGCGTACTGTGATTGAAAAAGCTTGTAGATGTGGATAGGAAAAGTTCTACGGTCGAGGAACTGAGAAATGACCCATAGATCCACCGGAGTAAAGAAGGGTGCCTAACCTAACGTATCTATTATTAGTGAAACTTGGTAAGCCCTATATATTCCTCTCATGTGAGGTAGGGTAACCGTAAGGAAACCACAATATGTAGAGGGTAAAGGAACATGGAGAAAGCGAATGTCGACATAACGAAAGTTAAGGTGAAGACACATTTGTATAAACCGTCGAATAGGGAAATACCCAAATCGAAAGATTGCAGACTTCCATGTGGTCATCAACACGAATAGAAAGCGGAAAGAATAATCCTTAAAGAGAGGGAGATATGTTATGAAAACCAACGAATACGTTGCGTCGGCTGTTTCCCCACTGGTGGATAACTGGCACTCAATTAATTGGGTGAAAGTTAATTGCTATGTAAGGAAACTTCAACAACGAATTTATCGTGCCGAACAACTTAAACAAACGAGAAAAGTAAGGAAATTACAAAGACTTCTATTAAGAAGTAAAGCAAATTTACTATTGAGTATTAAACGAGTAACGCAAGAAAATAAAGGCAAAAAGACAGCTGGTATAGACGGATATATTTCGAATACTCCGCAAGAGCGAGTTGAATTATACAACAAACTTCAAGTGTACAGTACAAGAAATATTAAGGTTAAACCAGCTAGAAGAGTATATATCCCTAAAAAGAATGGAAAGAAACGTCCGTTAGGTATTCCAGTAATTGTTGATAGGGTGTATCAAAATGTATTTAAAAATGCCTTAGAACCACAATGGGAAGCAAAATTTGAAATGACATCTTATGGATTCAGGCCTAAACGTGGCGCGCATGATGCTATGAGCGATTTATTCGTGAAATTAAGCCGAGGAAGCGCTAAGGGATGGATTTTCGAAGGTGACTTTGAAGGGTGTTTTGACAACTTAAACCACGAGTTTATTATGGAAAGAATTAATAACTTCCCGAATAATGAAATCGTTAAGGAATGGTTGGAAAGTGGATACGTTGATAATGATACATTCCATAAAACAGACAAAGGAACACCACAAGGTGGAATTATCTCACCATTGCTAGCGAACATAGCATTACATGGGATGGAAGAAGAAATTGGAGTAAGATACTTCAATACTACAAGACAAGGATACACTTTATATCAATCGTCAGTTGGTGTTGTGAGATATGCAGATGATTTTGTTATTGTATGCCCTACGGAAGAACAAGCCCGTGGAATGTATGAAAAACTACAACCATATCTAGACAAAAGGGGTTTGAAGTTAGCGGAAGAGAAAACAAGAGTTGTTCATATTAATGAAGGATTCGACTTCCTTGGATTTAACTTTAGACAATACCCAACTAAAGATGGAGATAAATTGTTCATTAAACCATCACTTGAAAGTGTTAAAAACGCTAAAAAGAAAATCAAGGAAGTGTTTGACTGGGGTAAAGGCAGAGAAACAGTCTATCTAATTGAAAAACTCAATCGTGTATTACAAGGGATTGCAAATTATTGGTCACCAACAGTAGCCAAAGTGATTTTCAGAGATATTGATTCTTATGTCAATGAAAAAATAGTAATTTACCTTAAACACAGACATCATAGAACTTCATTTAGAAAACTGATGAAAATGTATTTTAAGCCAGACATTACGGGCGTAAGCAAAGACAAATGGCTTCTCACGTGTCCAAAAGACAATACTAAACAACTTATTCGTATGAGTTGGACTAAGATTGAAAGGCACGTGAAAATCAAACAGTATAACAGTCCATTTGACGCAATGCTCAAAGCTTACTTTGATAAACGTGACGAGAAAATTTTCGATAGGGAAAATACTAATGCCAAGAGGAAACTTGCGAAAAAGAGCAAATACAAATGTAGAATTTGTGGTGAATCCTTACAAGGAACAGAACCGGTTGAAAGCAATCATATTGTGCCTAAAGTAATTGGTGGAGTGGATAGTTATGAAAACTTCGAACTATTACATAAATCATGTCATAAAACACACCATGTACTGCTAGAGAAATACGGAGAAGGTAAGAAACTACCTAAAGTCGTAAATTATCTAGAAAGCAATGGTATTAAAGATATGAATAATAAAAAGGCTATTAATCTTATGAAAAAAGCATTCAAGAAGTTCCGTTATTAAGTTGAAGGGATGAAAGATGGCTTGAGCCGTATGTGCTGAAAGGTACAAGTACGGTTCTTAGGGGGGAAAGAGGTGGTAACATCTCCGACCTACCCGACTACTAGCAACGCCAACCCTTATTTTCTACCAACTATCATTTAGCTTATTTACGTTAAACCAAGCAGCAAGAAGACACTGGCGTATTGGACAAACAAAGCAATGTAGAACCTTCTATTTGAGCTACCAAGAAACGTTCCAAGCTCAGATGGCACAGTTGATCGCCCAGAAGAATAAAGCTTCTGAAGCCATGAATGGTGATGCAACAAGTGATGGATTAAATGCAATGCTAGGTGATACAGGAGATCTCCAGACGTTATTAATTCAAAATATTAAAAGCGGGAATCAATTAAAAGGTTCAACAGAAGAATGGACACAAGCAGCATCAGAAGAATCTAAGCGGGTACTTGCGAATATCGGTAAAGTAATTACACCAGTGTTTGAATCAATTGAAATCCAATTTACAAACTGGGTGAAAACATTACCTGGTACATTTGATGTATCGTTTATGGAAGATGCAAAATTTGTGCAAAAAGCTGTTGAATGTATTAAAGAAGAAAAAGTTCCTGGCGTTGCAATAAACCAGCGTAAACTTGTAATTGAAGGGAATGTTGATGGTATCATACGTACTTTAACAACACTGAATACCGATAAGCGTATGCTTGTACAAAAACAAGATATTGCATTATGGGATGAATTGATTGTGGAAGTAGATACTTCTCAAAAGAAAGGGAAACGAAAAAACAAAGTAATTGAAGGCCAATTTGAGTTCGATTTATTTGGTTAAATGAGAGGGGAAAATCATGTTTACGATATTTCTTATCGCAGGAATTTGCTATATATGTTTTGTTGTTTGCAAAACAAGAAGAAACATGTTGATAGAACAAGAGAAAAAAGAAAAAGGATCGGAACCGATGGAACGACCTGTTTATTGGTGTCCGAGAGAAAATAGACCTATTGGAAGGGAACAAGAACGTGTTACTGCTCCAACGAAAGAAATCACCTTAGAAAAAGATGTAGCAAGTATATATGATTTAGTTGCTACATCTGTTCATAAGAATCTGGGTGAGGAAGAGAGTAACAGGTTCAAAAATGAGGATATAGAAGAAGTGGAGTATGCTGAATCTTTTCATCATACTCCTACTCCTGAAGTTGTGTATGATATTCCTTTTCCAAGTGATGAGGATATACCTGAAGAATTATTTGAATATGAGGACATGTATCCACAACAAGAATATGTTTCAATTTCACAGGAAACGGAACACATTTTTCCTGTTCAACAAGGAGTAGCTGATGTTGAAGATATGGATTTTGTGAGGTGGACTGCAAAAGTAATAGAACAAGAAGAAGGACTGACACGTGTCATAAATATGTCTAATAAAAAGCGTTATTGGATTCATACAGAAGGAGAGATATTACCGAAAAATCAATTACTGTATATGAAATTAGAGGTCGATTCCCCTGATTCTTATACACTAGTTGAATGGAGTAATAGACAACTAGGGAATATATAATCCTATTTCCTAGTTGTATTTTCTTAGTTAAATAGCATGAAATACAGCATTTTTCCACTCATTTGTACAAGGATAAAATATTTTTTTATTTTTGTACAAATGAGTGGGACAGAATGATTCACCATATAAGAATATTCGACTATAATGAGACATTGTACGTCATTGTAATATTAAAATGTTTAAGATTATGTGATTAATAATTTTAAAACAGGAGAACCGAGAACTCTCCGCAATATTACAATGCTTAAAATAGATTAAATCCATACATGAGGATTAAATGAAGTTAAAAATATTTTTGAGTCAAAAAAATAACAATTTTGAAAGGTGAATGTAAATGAATATTAATTCCCTAAGTAACAATGTAGTAGAAAAATTAGAACAAACGGTGCGTTATGAAAAGAAACAAGTCCAGGTATTACGTGTAAGTAAAAGTAGTTCGAACATCCATGCTTACATGATTTTTCCGGAATTCTCAGAGGTTAAAATTTCAAATACCGAACTGGATGAATATATAGAAAACCTGACAACAAGCGTGAAGTATGTCATTGATCGTAAGTTGAGTCAACAAGAAATTGAAAAACAAAATCATTCTTTCATTATGACGTGTGAAATCGAGGAAGATGGTGTGATAGATGATGAAACTATTCATTTTAATACAACGTATGTAAAACCACCGACAATTGCAAAGAAAGTATTTAAGTTAGTGTGTGGATTAGGTAATCGTTTAGATAGCCTAAAAGAGCTACATATCACAGTATTGAATAATAATATTAATCGAATTGAAATTGAATTTTACAATGAAAATGAAACATACATTGCGGTAGAGAAGGAAGAAATTGCGAATGCTATTATGGGAGCATATACGAAAGCAAATATCTATTATGCAGCAGATCTTTGTTATGTTGCGGAAGGAAATCAAATCAAATTAAAAAGCATTAAACCAAAATTAGCGGGTGATGTATGATGAAACAAGAAAAAGGGATGATTGGAGTCCTATGTACGCTTGTTTTGATGATATTACTACTTATGCCCTTACAAGCAGCTCAAGCTTCAGTAAAAGTAGATTTTAATAAATCGAACGGGAATGATCTTTCGTCATCCTTTCAAGAGGGATTGAACAATCGAGCGAAAACAACAGAGAAAGATGATTCATTCGGCTCATCAATCCTACAAAAGATTGAAGGTATGTATACACCGGCTTTTAAAACAGGTGTAAATATCTTTTCTATTTTGTTTGTATTAGGCGTTATTGTTATGGTTATGGCATTGATTACGAAGAATGGTCAATGGATGAAGTGGGCAACCGGAAGTATGATTTGTTCATTTGTTAGCATGATGTCTTTGAGACTAAGTGTGTACTTCTTCTTCAGTTCCGATGTATTTTCATTTATGAACATCTTTACGGATTTTTTAGACCTGTTTAAAGCAACAGCACTTATTTTCACACCATTTATGTTAATCGCAGGTATTCGTTTAAGAAGAATTCACGAGAGTACGAAACAGCCTGAATATTACCGTTGGTCCAACCGTGTCATAACGGGTTCATGTTTGCTGAGTATGTTAGCCGTACTCGCTCCATGGCTATTTGCTAATATGTGAAGAACCGTATATAAAGATTTAAAAGGTACTGAATGAACATTCAGTACCTTTTATCTACCTATTAAGTTTCTTCTTTCGTATTCTGCAAATATCTCTTCAGATATAGGGGATAATGTGCCACTTAGGTATATAGCGGTATATAAAAAGTACTGTTTGTCCCTTGTTTGAATGGTAAGTGTGCCATGCTCCTCGTTATAGGGGATAATTCTTTCGATTTTTAAGTGTTTTTTGTCGCAAATGATGGTCTTTATTGTATAGATGTTATGTGTCCGTAATCTTTCAATATGCAAACAAGTACGCTCTAACAGATAGAAAATGAGTGTCATTTGCAAAATGAACACAATTTTAAGTAGAACCGGTATATTTGCGAAACAGACAAGGAATATAGAAACTAAGAAAATATTTAATTTCGAAAACCATTTTTCGAATTGTATCATAGAAAAAATATTTTCCTTCGTTTGAAATACCTGAAATCTTGTTATGAGGAATAAAATTGTGAAGATTCCTTCGTAACTAAGCCAAATTTGCCATTCTGGATCAGAACTCCCCATTGTTACGTATATGATACCAGTAATAAAAAGGAGTGGCACCAATTGTACCAGGCTAAATAACATCGTATGTTCTACCATTCTTTTCTTATAAATGTGCTTAGTAATTGAATCCAAGTTTCTTAACTCCTTCTGCGATTTTCATGATGACGCCACCAATTAGGAGATGGTATTCACCAATTCCTTTCTCATTTACATACCAACACATGTAGTGTCTTATACCTTCTTTTGCACCATGATCATGTAAAGGGAAGGGAGAAGCGTATTTTTCTAGGGGAAGATTTTTATCAAAAGGAACTTGTTCTGCAAGTGCAAAACGTTTCTTTGAATCATTTACAATCCAACAACCATAATCTATTGCTCCATGCCATATTGCGTCTTTATGAATCGGATCAATAGAAGGTTGTGCTGGGTAATTTTCAGCCAGCATTTGTGCTTTTTCTTCCCGAAGTCGTTGATGGATATGTGAATTCAATGGATCTTCTGTTCCGATTTCATAGGTTTCTTCAAAGTTCCCGCATCCATAAGGGATAAAGGGGCTATTTGAATCGGCTGCTAATTCTAGACTGCAAGAATCTGATTTTGATAGATAGTATACACAGTCTTTGCAGGTGAAATAGTTTGAAAAAGCTGAATCTGTTTCTTGTTTTGTTACGGTATTATCTACTACAAGTTTTAACATATCTATCACAATCCTTTATAGGCTATTTCTGAATTTAATATAGACGTATCATATCATGCTTATTTTTAAATGTAAATATTTTCCATTTAAAAATAACCTAATTTATTTTGAAAGGAATGTTTGTTTTGAAAAGAAGTCAAGAATATATTGTTTTGCGAAATTCTATTTTAATAGGTTGGCTGCTTACAATTATCGTTATAGGTCTATCTATCTATTTTTCATCTATCGTATATTTACTAATTGGATGTTTCATTCTATCACTTAAATATGGGGTGATGGGTACCGTAAAGAATGTGGAAAAACGTTTGCCTACTTGGGCTAATTTTGGGGTTATAGAAAAACCAGTCAATCGAAGGGTGACAAGACCATTTCAGTTTCGGGGCGGACTCCTTGTTTCAATAGCTTTAGGATTTGTGGAGATGGTGATAAAAGGCTTATGTATCTCATATTTTATTTTAGGATTAGAAACGCATGTCTTCCGTCTAATACGTAGAAATGCAAAAGTATAAAAGGAGGCTTTACAATGAAAGTATTGATATTCGAATTAATTCTTATTGCGATTCTGATTCCAATGAATATTGTTGTTAAAAAACATGTACCAAAATGGAAAGGAAAAGCCGGAGAAAAATTAGTGAAACGTATATTAAGTAAGTTAGAACCGCAAAGCTACCATGTGTTACATAATGTGACTGTTTATACGGAGTACGGTGATACAACGCAAATTGACCATATTGTTATTGCGGAAACAGGTGTATTTGTTATAGAGACGAAGAACTACGAAGGATGGATCTATGGAAATGAGAAAGCAGCAAGATGGACACAAGGAATCTTTAGAAAGAAACACTCATTTCAAAATCCATTTCGACAAAATTTTAAACATATGAAAGCAATCGAATGGGTGATGGAAGAACAGCTGCCGTGTATTTCTATTGCAGCGTTCCATCCAAAATGTAGTCTAAAAAGAGTACATGTTCATTCTAAAGATAAACATGTTCTGTATTATAACGATCTACAAAAGTGTATTGAATCATATACTGACGTGCAACTAACAAATGATAAGGGCCAGCATATCTACCAAACAATATTGCGAGCAAACATTATGGATAAGGATATTGAGAAGAAACATGAGAAGTATTTACAGAATAGGTTCGCTAAACAATAGGAATTGGAGAAAGAGACATGTTATATGTAATAGGGTTCCTAGTAATCTCCATAGTAGCTATTCGTCTTAACATGAAGTATTACAGGTTAAAAGGAGATTCAAACGATTTTATAATGAAAAAATAAGTAGAGATCTCTCACACTGTACTTATTGTGAATTTAAATTATTTAGTTATATTTAACCATCCATGTAAAAAGCACTAAGCCTATTTAAGGAAAAGTGCTTTTTTAAATGGATAGAAAATTCTTAGTCTACTCATTGCTAAATAGATTATTTAATAGGTTTTCTCTATTTTGCATATAATATTTAGTGAGGTTATAATGGTCTGTCATCTCATAATTAATTTGTTCAATTTTGTTATCGAAATTATAAATTGTGGCGTTCGGGAATCCAAGTAAAATCGGTGAATGAGTAGCAATAATAAATTGGATATTTTGAGTTTTAATCAAGTCATTGATAATCTTCATGAAAACTAATTGTTTGGATGGCGATAAAGCAGCTTCTGGTTCATCTAAAAGATAGATTGCTTTATCATTATTGAAGCGGTTTGAAAATAGTGATAAAAAAGATTCTCCATGGGATTGCTTAAGAAGAGAACGCCCACCATAAGATTTAAAACCACTCCCATCAATATGATCTATATGAGTAGCAAAATGGTAAAAAGATTCTGCACGTAAAAAGAATCCATTTGTAACTTTAGGTAACCAAGAAAGTCGAACATACTCACCTAAATCAGAACCTGATGCATAAACATCATACATATTATTACGATTTCCGCCGGCTGTATTAAATTCACATTTGTCTGCAATTGCTTCAAGTAAAGTTGATTTTCCTGAACCATTTTCACCTACAAAGAATGTGACAGGACTATTAAAATCAATATACTCTAAGTTTTTTATATATGGTATTGAGAAAGGGTAATAATTATAATCTTTTATATTCTCATGAAGTATTGTAACTTTTTTTAAAAACATATTTTATCACCTAAATAAATGAAATGTGTAATCGTAATGAATCTATTTTTTTGCTTGTGAAAGAAGATATTGGCATAATTCGACGCAACTTCCCTCTTCCTTCATTTTTTCTAGCATTTCTAATGGTAAATCTTCAGTCGGTGCATCTAGTATTCTCATTAGATGCTTTATTACTTCATTATATAAAATGTCTCCATTAGAAAATATCGATGCAACATCTAAAGATTCTATTGCTTTCAAGAATTGAGGGTTTATATTTTTTCTTTTAAAGGTATCGGACATTATAAGGAATAAGAGGTCCAAATTAGATTTTTGTTCAGCAGTTATTCTAGCGTCTACTATTAAATTTTGGAGAGGGTATCTAGAGTCAGTCAATTTACAGATAGATAATCGTGTTATATGGTCCTTTAATGTGATAATTTCATTTTGTAGAGATTCAATTTTTTTGTCTTGAGATTCAATTCTTTGTATTAGTGCCTCATAGTTATTCATTTTGTTCTCCCTTCAATAAAATATAAAAAGAAGGTACTGTACCTTCTTTTTATATTTTAAACTATTATTTATACTTTATAAAGCAAGGAAGCTAACTGCAGCAGCAACATTTTCTGCTATATCCATAGCTGTAGCATTTGGTACACCAGCGCTTCTTAATGATTCAAAAATAATATCTCGAACAGTAGCTTGTACATAATTTGTACCTGCATCTATTTTGCTTATCGCTTTGTCCAATCCTTTATTTACCTTAGTTACATTATTTCTTAAATATTTAATAGAAGCACTACCCATTCTTTCTTCTACTAAACCTAAAACCCAGTCACCAGCTTTAATACCAGCTTTAATTGTTTGGAGAGCTCCTTTAATAGCCCATCCCCATTTCCCAGCAGCTTCAACTTCGTCTTCAGGATTAATAACAGGACCGTTTGTTAACTGTACCGGATTAATTACTACATTATTATTTGGAACCGTAGTAATATCCGTATTATCTTTACTATCTGCAAATGCTGAAGAGGTTGGTAATAAAACTCCTACCGATAATGTAACTGCAGTTAAAGCTGGAATCACTTTTTTAAACATAAATAACATCCCCCAAATATTTTATTTATTTCAATATTTAGTGTATTTTATATATTGATGTATTTCAACCATTTTTTTCATTATCTCTCATTTTTTTACTTTTCAATAAAGCTTTTTCAGCATTTACTAGACCATTTCCATAATAAAAATTATCCCCCAAGTCCGTAGCTGTATCTTTTAAAATTTGACTTATTTCTATATTTGTAAGATTAGGATTAGATTCTTTTAATAAAGCAGCTATACCAGCTACATGAGGAGAGGCAATTGAAGTACCACTATACACATAATAGAAACTTCTAGGAATGGTAGTATAGACATTGTCTCCGGGAGCGACTAAATCTAATCTACTTCCAACACTAGAGAATATAACCTTTTCATTGTTCTCATCTATTGCACCAACGCTTATTACCTCTTTATAAGCAGCTGGATAAGTTATGGTTTCTTGCACTCCATTATGACCTTTATTTCCAGCGGCTGCTACCAATATAATTCCTTGCTCATAGGCTTTTTTTACTACTTCTTCAAGAGCATTATTATTAATAATTGTTTGTAAACTTAAATTTACAATGTCTAGTTTATTATCAATTGCCCATTCAATTCCTGAAATTACATTACTAATAGAACCTTTTCCTCTAGCGTCTAACACTTTAATTGCAAAAATTTCAGATAAAGGAGCCATTCCTAAAACACCTTTATTATTATCCAGTGCTGAAATGACACCCGCGACTCTAGTTCCGTGTCCATAGTCATCGTTATAATTGCTGTTTGGATCTATAATGTTAATACCATCCGTGACTTTTAAATCTTCATGTGTAATATCAATACCAGAATCAATGATTCCGATTTTAATATTTGCCCCTTTATATCCTTGTTTATGTACGGAGAATACTTTTACACGCTCCATGTTCCAATTGGATAATACAGGAGCTCCTGTATACATGATGTTGCTATGCTTTTTCAAATATTCTTTTTTAATATCAGGTATTACTTCAACTGAAACATCTTTTTCTATTGTTGAAATATTTGGATTTTCCTTTAAGGAATCTATTGAATCTACAGGTATCTTAGAAACTATAGTAGGTGTGTATTTGTAAGTCTTTTCAATAGTTCCTCCGTAATTTAATATTATTTTGGAATCTACCTCATTTTTAAAAGTAACAAGGTACGTATCAAATTTTTGTTCTGCAAATGATGGGTTAGCAGAAATTGAATATAAGAATAAAAAGATTAAAGAGAAACATAGAATTAATTTTTTCATTTTTTCACCTCTTATTTATAAAATAGAATTTTCATATAATTATATCATTGTTTTGTAAAATAAAGGTATATATTTGTAATATTTTTACTAATTATTTAATGAGAGTTTAAACCATGCAATAGATATTTAGAAATTTCATTGATTACTATTAGTATTTGTATATAAATAAAGTCAATGATATTATATGAGTAATCTAATATTAAAAAATCATATTGCAAAAGGACACACCTACGCATAACCATAGCGTAGGTGTGTCCTTTTTTGTTTAAGGAGGAAAAAGTATATGGGGAAAACGTTATTTATTGCAGAAAAACCAAAGGTGGCCAATGAAATTATGAAATCACCACGATTCCGTCACTCACAAAAGTACATTGGTAGCAAACCTTATTATGGTTATTATGAAAATAATCATTATATTGTCAGTTGGTGCCGTGGGCATCTGCTGGAACTAAAAAATCCGGAAGAGATGGATCCAATGTATAAAACGTTTAAGTTAGAACATTTGCCTTTAATTTATCAGCCAACTTATAAAGTAAAACAAGAAAATGCTGAACAATTACAAATTCTTGTGAAACTGCTGCAACGTCCAGATGTTGACCAAGCGGTGAATATTTGTGACGCGGATAAAGAAGGTGAATTAATCTATAGGGAAGTGTACGAATATGCAGGAGTGAATAAAAAGCAATCTCGCGTATATAAATCCTCTTTTGAAGCGGCAGAACTCGAGGCAGCACTCAATCGATTAGAAAGTGCATCTAAATACGATGGACTGGCGTATTCTGCTAAAGCAAGGCAGTATCTGGATTATCTATTAGGAATGAATATAACCAGGGGATGCACCACAAAATTAGCACAAAATAAATTCTTATTGTCATCTGGCCGTGTACAAATGTGTTTATTAAATGAGATACGTCAACGGGAGTTAGCGATTGAAAACTTTAAGGAGCAATCTTATTATCATCTGCAGCTAACAACAGATTTAGGACTTACACCGGTTATGAAAACAGAAGACCAAGTGTTAAACCCATCGCCATTAAGAAGTTTGGGAGAAAATATGAAAGGGCAATATCTTGTAGTAGAAGAATTTAAAGAAGGAACCAGGAAGAAGAATCCTAAATTGCTATATAACTTAACAGATCTGTATAAAGATGCCCATGCGCAATTACAAATTAATGCTGAAACTTCCAGAAAACACATTCAGAATTTGTATGAGGAAGGTTTCATAACCTACCCACGCTCATCTTCTAGGCATTTACCTACAGAACAAGTGGATCGTGTAAAAGGTGTTATGCAGGCGTTAGCTAAGAGTCAGTATTCTTTACTGGTACAATCTGTCGATATTGAAGCAATTGATGTGAAACATAAAACATTTAATGATGAGCTTGTATCAAGCCATTTCGCTATAATACCAACGACTAAACTATATCAAGAGGAAAGTCGTCCAGAGATTGAAAAGCAACTATATAACCTTGTAGTAAAACGTTTTGTGGGTAATTTCATGCGTCCTGCAGTGTACTTGGTAAGAGAAGTATTACTTATTGACACGATGGGGAATATATATCAAACAAAAGAAAGTGTGCTTCGAGAAAAAGGGTTTCTAGAAGTGTTCAAAGAGGAAGTGGAAGAAGAAAGTGTGGAAGCATTCAAAATCCCTATTCTACAGAAGGGACAAGAACTTCAAATCAGTGGTTTTGAATTACTTGAATCCAAAACAAAGAAACCCGCATTACACACGGAAAGTTCAATTTTGACTTTCATGGAAACAGCTGGACGAAAAGTAGATGATGAACATTTAAAAGAATTAATGAAAGGCAAAAGAATAGGGACTGTCGCGACCGAAGCGACCTTTATTCCAACTCTACACGGGAAGAACTATATAGCCATTGAAAAAGGAAAAATTACAACGACTCCAATTGGTAGTTCCTTTATTGAGCAATTTCCTGTTCAGCAAATTAAAGATCCACTATACACAGCTGAAATGGAAGGAATGATACACCGTATTGAAAAGAATGAAATGAGTTATGAAGACTTCATTGCACAAACAAATACGTTTGTACAAAAAATAACACAAGAGCTTATAAGAATACCTGATACGGTTTCGTATAATCTTATAGAGACTTGGAAGCAACAAATAGAAGTATGCCAATGCCCTTGCAGAGATGGAATAATTTTAGATAGAGGGAAATTCTTCGGGTGCAGCAATCATCCGAACTGTAATATTGGATTACCTAAGAAAATTAAAGACAAAACAATCCCTGCAGTACAAGTAAAAAAACTATTTGAAGAGAATAAAATGGACCTTATAAAAGGATTTAAATCTAACGGAACAGAATTTTTTGCTTATCTAGCATTCGTTAACGGCGTAGTCAGCTTTAATTTGCCTTCAATTGAAGAATTATCGCTAGGTCAGTGTCCGAAGTGTCAGAAAGGACACATTCTTAACCGTACAACGTTTTTCGGATGCTCAGAATATCAAAACGGATGCGATTTTTTATTGTCAGCTAAAATAAAAGGTAAGAAATTATCCGATAACCAGGTTAAAAAACTATTGAATAATGATGTGACAGATTTCATTAATGGTTTTAGTGGGGAAAACGGAGAATTCACTGCTGCGATTCGATTAAAGCCGGACTTTAGTATTTGTTTTGAATTTTCGACTACAGATGATCGTACGGTAGGTAAATGTCCATTATGCCAGAGTAGGATTATAATAGGGAAAACAAACTATCTATGTGAACAATACAAGAAGAACTGTGATTTCATCATTTCAGGAATGATACTCGAAAAAAAAATTTCAGCTAGTCAAATTAAGAAATTACTAGAAAAGAATATGAATGATACAATTCAAGGATTTAAATCAAAAAAAACGGGGGAATTATTCGGTGCAAAATTAACATATGACACCGTAAAGAAAAGACTGACGTTTATAAACGTGAAGAAGAAATAATATCGCAAAATCTTAAATTTCATATATAAAATTAATAAGAAATATGATATGATGAAAGTAACAAAATACTTCTAAAACTATCTTGCAAAAGGACACACCTACGCATATATATGCCATAGGTGTGTCCTTTTTTATGTATTTTTAAGATTTCAAGACTCAAAAGGGGGATATATATTGTGTACCACTAGTATAGCATCTACTAATGTTTCTTTTGAAAAATTGAAAAGTCAGGAAGAGAATGAAAAAAGCATAGTTTCAATATGTCCGAATTGTAAGAAACGCTCATTTAGAGCACTTTATAATGATTATCCAAAATGGATACAGTTTTGCCTATGTTGTAATAATCGAGAAGTAAATACAATAGAGAGTCCGTTTGTTTATTAGATGCAGCTATTTACGTATTTTGATTAGGAGGAAGAAATTTCGATATGAAAATATGGATTAAGGCTATTTGTATAATATCATTCGTATTTCAAATGGCAGCATGTAGTAGTTCTACGCAAACAAAAAACGATTCAAGACCTGCCCAAGCAGTACAAAACGGGATACAACAGCACGTGGAAGGGAAAGGTATTGTTGATATTCCAGAAGCTTATAAGGGAAAAGTAAAAGGCTTAGAGACTGTTAAAGGGAATGTATTACATATAAAGGACGGAGATACGATAGACGTGAACGTAAAGGGACAGAAACAAACGGTAAGGTTACTGTTATTGGATACCCCTGAGTCTGTATCTCAAAAAATTCCACCACAAAAGATGGGAAAAGAAGCCTTTTCCTTTTTAAAGAAACAGCTAGAAGGGAAAAGTGTAACTTTGGTTTATGACCGGGGACAAAAAGAAGACAAATACGGTAGGAAATTGGCTTATGTATTTTGTAACGGAATACATATTAATGAATTAATGGTCAAGTCTGGTTATGGGATTATAGCCTATATTTCTAGACCGAATACTACATTTCTACCTGAAATGCTAGAAGCAGAAAAAGAAGCAAAAGAATTAAAGGCTGGTGTGTGGAGCATTAAAGGATTTGTAGATGAAAAGAACCGACATTATAACCGTGATGATGCAGCTTAATATCAATACTTATTCAAAAAGGAGGTTTCCTGAATGAATGGGAACAAAAGAAACATGCTCTTATCTTTTTTTATGTCTACTTTCTTTATTTTTTTGAGTCTATTTCCATTTAGCGGTAATGAATATGTATATGTTATATCAAAAATTGGAGCTGCAGCAGGTGTAATAAATATTGTCATGATGAGTGTGTTCTTGTATTTTCAAAGCAAAAAAATAAGACACCTCTTAAATTAATACGGCAAAAGCGCTTGTTTTCCTTACTCGTATACAAAAGAAAAGGGTAAGGAAAACCGAAAGGGGCATTTTTTAGATGAGTCAAATACCAGGGTTTTTAAAGTTCGTTTTAGCAAAGGAAAGACGATATGTATATTTGGCTGTAGCAGAAAAGAAAAACAAACGAGTGAAAACACATATTGTATATAGATTCGGTCCACTAGAAACAGCATTAGAAACTATGTACGGAATGCGTGATGATTTTGAGAATTGCTTTCCACCAGAGTTGAAAGATAAGGAGTATGACTGGGAAGATCTAAATAATTGGATACTATCCATTGAAACCGGTTATTCCAAATACGGAAATAAGTTAGTGACATTCTAAATAGATAATTGAGATAATATCACACCCTTATTATAAAACCTTCAATGCAACTAAAATCGTGTGAGGAGAATATAAAATGGAATGGATTCGTAAGTACCACATTGCAATTGCTTGGTCGATAGCTACTAGTGCAATGTTAATTAGTTTGTTTTTTAGTGAATGGATGAAGCTGCCTCCATGTGATTTGTGCTGGTACCAAAGAATGGCCATGTATCCATTAGTATTAATATTGGGGATAGGAATGTATAGAAAAGATCCGCACGTCAGCACGTATGCATTTCCATTTGCGTGTATCGGTTTAATGTTATCTGTATATCAAATTACAATTCAAGCGTTTCCTATTAGTGAGATGAAAATTTGTTCTGTAGGGGTTTCTTGTACAGAAGATTACTTGAATTTGTTTGGCTTCATTTCAATACCTATGTTATCTTTTGTTGGATTTTTAGTCATCATAATACTTTTATATATTAAACCTGATAGAGAGGCAAAAGAACAAATAACACATCGATTATGAACAATATACTCATACAAACACAGAATACTTAAAAATAAAAAAGAAACTAAAAAGGAGAAATTAAAATGACAACTATACAAGCAAGTAATGAAATGTACAAAATCCCAGAGGCGGATGTAGAATTATTAAAGATTATGGCCCATCCAGTTAGGTTACAGATTGTGAAGGAGCTAGAACATCGCAAGATTTGTAATGTAACACAATTAACGGAGTTATTAGATGTCCCTCAATCTACTGTATCTCAGCATTTGTCTAAAATGCGTGGCAAGATTCTCCGCTCGGAAAGAAGAGGGTTAGAGATGTACTATCATATTGCAAATTCCAAAGCATGTCAGATTGTTAGTGTACTAGGTTTATAAATACCTCAAATTAAACATAAAATAAGGACAGCCTAGCATGGCTGCCCTTATTTTATTTGTGATTTTGTATATATTTGTGAGCATTTAGTATAGCAATCATTATTCTTTGCTATCAACCTTCAATCATTTTTGTTTCTCAATATGTTTCGTTTACTTTTATTTTAAAATAAACTTAATTCTATTTATTTATCTATGTTTCCTGGGATGAATCCTTTTACTGAGGATTTCTTTTTTTATTGTTAACGACTTCATAAATCAGGTTTTGGTGCAAAGAATGAACAGAGATTACATAAGACATGGATTCCTAACGGAATCAACTTTTATGTGATCAATCCAAACAAATAATGGATACATATATGGTTAAATCTTGGCGTAACCAAAGGATTTATAACAACCCATCTTACATTAAATTTCAAGGTGAACAAACTAATACCTAAAGTTCTGTAGCAGGAACAGTAGATTTAGGATTTGGATTTACGATTGATGCTAAGGTATCTGTTAATGGTTCACCGCAATCAAGGTACACAACAGTAAAGGTACAACATACTATATCACTGCAAATGAAGCCTATGTGCATGTGAAGTAGAGAAATGGATTTTTTCTACTTCACATATGGGCAGTCGCTTAGTTTGGAAGAATTAGTATTTTTGAAGTAACATTAGAGTTTTAATAATCATAGAATATAACCAAAAAGGTTATAATTCTCCTTCAAAACTCCTGAGAGTCAATAACAGATAGGATGTTTCAAAATGTCTAAATCAAACAAGAAAATATCAAAACAAGTTCCAAAACCGTGTAATAATGAAATACCTTTTTGTTTTTCTATTTTGGTGCCTTCGAAACTAGATACTTCTAAAATTGAATATTTGGATTTTACTTTTGATGTTAGTTGCTTACAATGTATAATAGAGCCTATTTCAATTCCCGTTCATGTCGATAATCCCTGCGATACTAAAGAATGTATTCCATCTAAAGCTCTAATAAACCAGATAAGAATCGTTGGTTGTATACAAATATTTGCAGGCCTCTTTCCACTGGTAAGTAGAGATATTCCACAGGGTGGGTATATTCCAAATCCTGCTGGAAGTCCTCCTTTTTTATCCTCTGGTCTAGGTTCTGTAAATGGCTCTGAAGTTCTTTGTGTAGATCGTGTAATTTGTTATACAGATTTAGATAATTCAGAACCATGTCCAGATTTAAGTGGATCTACTTTTACTGCCTATACCGGTACTTATAAAATCGATGAATGTGGAAATACACTTATTCCAATTAAAGGTTCAATATTTCTTCCCAATTGTAACAAGTGTGAATAAAGCACTCCTACTCCTGTAGACGAGAGAAATTTCGGCTCATCAAGCTAAGGAAAATAAGACACCCTCAAGCAGAAAATGAAGTGAACCCTGAAAACGGGACACCTATCAAAACACCTAAACCATCTGTTCCCTAAATTCTTTAGGGGATAGGTTGTTTAGTTTTTCTTGAATTTGCACACAATTGTAGTTGAACTGTACCCCGAATCATGGACACTTAAAAAGGCCCCATGATTCGGGGGTTTTGTGTTTTTTTATCAAAAAACCTCGTTATAATGGAACCAACGATAGAAATGAGGTACGAAGAATGAGTAAAATTATTTTTAAAGAAATTCAAATGAAACAGCTAGAAAATAATAAAAATGTATTAAAAGCGTCGGAACGTTCGATTAGCTATTGTCATGATTTCAAAATAAGAGCGGTAAAAGAAAATCAACAAGGAAAAGGTCCTGGCCAAATCTTTTTAGAGAATGGGTTTGACTTAGCTGTGATTGGTGAGAAGAAACTAAAACAAGGCTTGAAACGTTGGCGAAGAACCTTTGAACAATTTGGTGAAGAGGGCTTTTATACAGAACGCCGCGGGAAAGGAAGCACGTATTACGTTTTTAGAAGCAGAATTGACATTCCTAAAAAAGTTAGACGAACTCGAAAGGCAGGCGTTACAGAAGAAGCGTTAACACCACGAGAAACATACACACTGATTGAACAAACCATACGTCGCTTCTATGGTCCGTTATCTTTGTACACTGGCTGTGGTAAGTCGGATTGGATACTATGCGTGGCTTCATCAGTCAGATAAACATCTAGAAAAAGAACGTAATGATGAAACAGATTATTAATGGATCCAAGAAATTTTTAATCGAAAAGGAAAAATATGTGGTGGTCGTTTTATCAAAATAGTGTTGGAAAAGACAAAAGGAATTTGTATGAATCTTAAGCGAATTTACTGTATTATACGTAAATATAATCTTGTGAAAAAGATTCGCCGAGCGAATTCTTATAAACATATCGCAAAAGCGACACAAGAACATAAAACATGTCCGAACCTTGTAAAGCGTCAATTCAATCAAGAAGAGCCTGAAAAAAGTATGTTAACCCGATATTACCTATTTATTTTATGGACAAGGAAAGGAGGCTTATTGATCATGTGTAAAAGACAGTACAACACGAGAGATTTTAGCCTATCATGTCCCCTCTTCTTTACAAATGGGAATCAGACAATCTATGTCCCATAGGGGCAATTGTTTAGACAATGCACCAATGGAATCCTTCTTTAGTCATATGAAAGATGAATTAGATTACAAAGATTGTCAAACCTTTGAATCCCTTGATCTCAACATATAGGATTATATGGAGGAGTATAATAATAATCGTTATCAGTGGACATTAAAAAAGATGGCTCCGATCAAATATCGGAACCATCTTTTAAATGCTTGATTTTTCAGGACTTTTTTATTAAACTGTCCATTTTATAGGGTACAGTTCAGTGCGGAAGCTTTTCTAAAACGGTATACAAATTACACCCAACAATTTAAACTAGACGTACTAAATTTTATGATTGAAAACGGTACGTCCTTGTTTGAAACGGCAGCTATCTTTAACACCCCTGCTCATTCGATTATTGTTTGGAAAAAACAACTCGAAGCACAAGGAATTGATGCCCTTCAATCAAAGAAAAAGGGGCGTCCATCCATGAAAAAAGAGTCAAATAAACAATCAAAACAAGCACCAGTTGAAGTTTCAGTCGAAGCACTTGAAGCACGCATTAAACAGCTTGAAATGGAAAATGAGTACTTAAAAAAGTTGAATGCCTTAGTTCAAAACAAGGAAAAGTCACAAAACAAGATAAAGCGCAAGTAGTCTATGAATTAAGGCATAAATATTCGGTGAAGGCACTCGTGGAGCTAGCTAATATTCCACGAAGCACGTATTATGATTTAGTAAAGAAAATGAATCGTCCGGATTTAGATGCGGATTTGAAAGCTGAAATTAAAGTGATTTATGAGGAAAATGAAGGTCGTTATGGCTACTGTCGCATTCGTGATGAGTTAACGAATCGTGGTCAGAAAGTGAATCACAAGAGGGTTCTGTGCATTATGAAAGAGCTTGGATTAAAGTGTGTTGTACGTATGAAAAAATATAAGTCTTATAAAGGGAAATCCGGTAAAATTGCACCAAATATTTTAGCACGCAGTTTTCATGCAGATGCACCGAATCAAAAATGGGTAACAGACATCACAGATTTTAAATTGTTTTGAGAGAAACTTTATTTATCACTTGTATTAGACTTGTATAATGGTGAAATTATTACCTATACAATAGGCTCTAGACCGACGTATTCACTTGTTTCAGAAATGTTAGAGAACGCATTAGAACGTTTTCCTGAAAATCACCAACTATTGATGCATTCAGATCAAGGGTGGCATTACCAAATAAAACAATATGTCCGTACACTTAAATCAAGAGGTATTGTGCAGAGTATGTCTTGAAAAGACAATTGTTATGGCAACGCATTAATGGAGAATTTCTTCGGGATTATGAAGTCGGAATTCCTCTACATAAAAGAGTTTGAAAGTGTAGAACATTTTAAAATGGAATTAGATAAATATATAAAATATTATAATACGAAACGGATAAAGACAAAATTAAAAATGAGCCCGGTGCAATACCGGACTCACTTTTATCAAGCTGCCTAATGAAATAACCGTGTCTAACTTTTAGGGGTCACTTCAGTGCCAGAGTGCTCGTTTTATAAAATGCCGTCATTCATTATGTTATGTTTGTGAGTCATGAACAATTGAATGATGCAAAAAGTAAGGTTCAAAATAGTTTATGTTGCTGTTATTAAGTAGGTGCCTGTACTAATAAACAGCTAGCACAAAGCTAACTGCTCTTAAAAAAAAGTGAAGAAATACAAGGGAGGATTATGTCAGTACTATAGTATGCGCTATGTATTAAAGGGTATTCAGATTTGCAAAAATAAAAAGAGCACCCTCGAACAGTGATCTTTCCTTGAGTGTATATTGCATGGACTTTCAGGAAGGTTTTTAAGGATTAAAGTGAATAAGCTCGACTCTGAATGGAAGCGGACTCACAATAACATATGAAAAAGTCGTAGTAGGAGTGACAATGAAAGTATTCAAAACTCAACAAAGTGATCTTTTTAAGTAGCATATACATGTTTTTGTAATTTCATAGTGAAAAATATTTTATCAAAATTGGTACATGAACTAGAAGGAGGGAGTACAATATATGCTATATCATTTAATAAAATTAGGGAAAGCATTAGAATCTGAGATAAAGCAATCCGAGGGTAGATTATATTTTGATCCAGTAAATTTTGGAGTTTTGGTGTCAAAAAGTATTTTGTATATATAAAAATATCATAAAGATTCTTTTATAGTAAATAAAATGAAGCAAAGTTATAAAGAAATAGATTATGCAAATAATTATACATTTTACAAATTGATGTTAAGTACATTGAAAGTAATACAAGATGAAGAAAGTGAAGAAATAAAGGAAGTTAAAGCATAATTTAAAATTAATTGAAGGGAAAGTAAAGCGTGTATCATATAAGTTTCGAGTAGAAGAATGGAAAAAAGTCCGGCTAGAAAACTAAAGGACACCAATTTTTAAAACAGCTATTACAGCTGACTTAAGAAATGGTGTCTTCTTTTATTTTGAAAGGGGAGATGGGGAAATGAAGTCACTAAGAGATCAGCTATGTGAATGGAAAAAGAAATCGAAACAAGTTAAAAAGAAAAATAAGAAAAAACGAAAAGTGAAATTAGTGCTCGTGAAATTGAAGATTTAATGGGGAGGAATAGATTTTGTTAGGAACGTAGACGTGGGGCGTTAAGACAAATGTAATTTAATAATAACAAGGGTTTTTGTGCAAAGAATGAACAGAGATTACATAAGACATGGATTCCTAACGGAATTCTTATGCGGTTAATCCAAACAAATGCTGATACATATATTCTGATTTTTGACAGACCGTCCTCTTAATTTGAGTTGCCCTTTTTGACCATATGCTTGGCCTCTATTCCAGCAATCATTTTTGTAGCAGTTCGTAATGACTTTAATCCAAGCATATTCCTAATGCGTTTTTTAATAAACCGATGGTCTTGTTCACTTATGTTGTTTAAATATTTTTTCAATCGAAGTGGCATACCATGTGGTATGCGCTTTTCATCCTTTAATTTCCGTATCGCAACGGGATACGATTTATCACCATCCACAGTTATGGCACACGGTTTTGCGACATGACAAAAAGCCAAGGCTTTCTTTAGAAAGCACTTGGCAGCCCTTGCTTCTCGTTTCCTACTCAAGTAAAAATCAATTGTGTTTCCTTCGGAATCAATTGCACGATATAAATACATGTTCTCTCCTTTAATTTTGAGGTATGTTTCATCCACTCTCCAAGAATCATTCGTTGGTTTCAAATGTTTGCAAATTTGCTCATTTAATTCAGGCCCATATTGATGTGCCCAACGCATAATTGTTGTATGAGCTAAGTGTATTCCCCGTTCTTCCATCATTTCGCAAGCTTAAGTTGTACCGTAGGTACCAACGTACAGTGAATAAAATGATGTCTGGTTGATAATGTTTTCACTTAAATACATTCTTCTTTTCTATATGAATCATGCACCTTTTTAGATTCATACTATCAGTATGTCCAAGTTTGAGAAACCATCTTCATATACTTCACGTTTTTTGCACCAGAACCACTGTTCATGCTCTATACGTCGAAAAAACGAAGTTGTAATAACCAAACTCCGTTTTTTCGACGTATAATGAATTACTAACGATTGCATAAAATCTATCTGCAATCATACCAATTTTTTCTCTGTTAAGAAATTTTGTAACAGGCCCTCTTTTCTAGTATTCCGAATCTACCGGTAAGGTACCAATTCAATTTTATCAATCAATATTTTAACATTCTTACCTCTTACGGTTGGATTCGATATATCTATTGAGAGATTCATATGTTGAGATACTCCAAAAGTTCCAGTAGATTCCACAAAAGCGAAATTTCCGAAGTTTAATCTACTAATATCTGTAACACTATTAAAAGTATTTTTTAATGCTACAGTAGCATAACCAGGAGACCCAATAAAACTTGCGTTACAATCAATATTAGACGCGTAACGAATTCGTATACGAAACGAGTTATTTCTTATATATCCTATTACACATCCAAAATCAATATCAAAATATGTTATAAACGTATTTTGATCATTTGCTGGTATATCAAGTTCACATAAAACTAAGTTTCCTCCTGTGAATTTTACAGCATCTGTAACTGAAATATTTGCATATTGTTGTGCTATTTGCCCTGTTTTGCTTATATTATAGGCATTAGTCGCTGGGATTTGTGTTATTAGAGGTATTTGCAATTGGCTACCAGTCGTCTCATCGGTCAATATTTGAGTATCAGTTATATAATTTCTCCAGTCAAGTTCTTTATGTGTCCAAGCGATTGAGTACGCCTGAGTATTATCAGGGTTAGTTTTAGCAATAATTACATCCGATAGATCATGTGAATGATGTAAATGAGGAAGTTGAGTGTCTTCCAATGGCGGCAAATCTCGTAATGCATGATAATTGGCTGGCATTCCTGTCTTATATTCAAAAGTAGGGTTTATAGCACTTACATCAGGACCTACACCATAAAACTCCATTTTACATAAATTTTGGAGGTTTCTACCTGCAGTTTGGGAATTAAAACCAAGAATTAGTCTGTATAGGTCTTTATATTGATAGTTACCAAAAGAATCCCTTCTCTGAAAGTCAACTAATTGGGGAAAATTAGTTGATTGTCCGAATAGTTTGGATATCGTTTTAGCTCCACCTCCTAAGTTATATCGATTTTCTATCCCTAATACATATGAACTGCTACCCGATACTGGGGAATTGGAATAAATATTTAAGGCATTTAAATTAGCATAGAGGTCGGGTTTGGTTGTGAAATTCAGGGTATCGCTAGTTTTGTCAGCAGGCACAAAATTGATTGGAGGAGAATATATCTTTCTACTTAAAGTTTGTGTTTTAACAGCGTTTGGATATAATCGTGGATTGAGATTTTGAAATAGGGCAACTGTGTCTAACACCCAAAGCGTCATATAACGAATATATTCATTTTGCTCTGCCCAATTTTTTGAAGTAGAGTTAGATCTAATGAGTCCATTCCGGTACCAAAGATTACAATGATTAGTGTAAACCTCCATGTAGTGTTGAAATTCTGCATAATGCAGATCTCCATAGTTATAGTCATCTTTTGCAAGTTTCCATTTATCAGCATATCTGATACCATCGCTTAGTACCTGTAAATGTTGAAATGCTGCTTGTGCATAGAGTGGTAGCAGTAACTCTTCATACCCTGAAAGAGCAAGCATAGACATTGACATTACATAATCCCCATGTAAGCGTTGGAACCGGTTCAACACTTCCAATCTAGGAGTATCAGATGTTGGATATCTTACCCAAAAACTAAAAGCCGCATTATAATAAGTAATTGAATTATGGAATCCATTCATAACTCCTAATGCTATAGTTCTGATGGTTTCAGTTATTCTTTGTTCGAGAAGATCTTCTGTTGCATAAACCAGCTCATTCATATTATTTTCACCTGATACGGGCCAAAAAAAGGGAGCACTAACAGAAAGAGTAGAGAACGCTGCCACGATTACTCCTCCTACAGTAATTGGCGGTGCTAGTAAAAGAGAAAGAACAGCAGCTGAGGACCCCAGAATGGCTGTAGTGGCGTTAAGAGCTGACGCTTCACTAGGTTTTATTAAATCTAATCCATTATTAGCTAAGCAATCTTTATAATTCATACCCGATAAATGCCTAATTGGGTCAAATGATAGAGGAAATTTAGCAATGTTTTCTAATTGTTGAATAGAATTTTGAATATTTGAATTCATATTTAATCATCATCCTTTCAATATATACACAAATAAAATCAGCACTAACATTCCATAATTTAAGCGTCATCGTTATATAATATTTAATTTGATTATATATCATAGAATAAATCATATATCTTGATACATAATCCAAATGTTTCCTCTTTAAAATTGCTTCTGAATACCTTGAGTGTTTTTTACATATCTGCACTATCAGTAACATCCAGAAATGTGATATTTAGGTGATTATGTTTATTTTATGTGCGAGTAAATTAGATATTTCAATATGAATGTTGATAAGCTTTTTATCATATTCCTTTTTAAATTTTATTATTAAATAACTGTTTATATTTAATTATAATATTTTAAAAGGAATCATATTAAAAAGTATTTTTTTGATAGTCGACGGCTACTAATTCCTTTTTATCTTTAACTATTGCGATGTTTCTGAAATTACATTGTGTTGCTTTCCACCACATAGCCATTATGAGCTAGGTTCAAGAATATGAGAGCTTAATATATTAAATTTCAAAGTAGAAAATGAAAAACAATTAGTTGTTGAGGAAACTAATTAATTAACTATATATAAATCCGTCCTATCGAATTATATATGCCCATACGAAAAAAGATGACTAAAGATTTTTACAACAGATAAAGCGCCACATTACTTTGCTCATTTAATACATTCGAATGTGAATATTTTCAACTACAATTCTTTGTACACTCAAACGGGAATATAGAAAATCCAGTTCATAGTATTTGAAAAAAATACAGCACTTCACGTTTCTTATCTCTGATAATATTATTTAAGGCTTGATTATTAATTAATTAATTAATTTCACATCCTTTTTATTAAGATTTAGTAGATTTTCTTAATGGGATTACAATCTCAATATTTTGAATTCATTTCTAATTTGCTGAGCACTCATCATTTTTTCTAGTATATTCCTATTATTTCTTAAACTTTATCCCTCTTTATAACTATATGCCAGACTGCCTTAGAAATATTCTGAATTTTTAGGGGTGAGGTAGTACAGTAAGCCTGGAAGCCAATATAGAGATACATTATTTTATAAAGGAGGTGTTTTAAATAAAAAAACAGTATGGTGAAATGTTTAAAAAACAATATGTAGAATTGGTGGATAAAGAAGGCCTCACAATTTCTAATATTTAAAAAGAATTTGACCTAGGGAATGGTGCTCTAAATGAATAAATAAAGAAATATTTTTCCACATTTTTGGATCATTTATAATTTAATATGGAAGAACTACATTCTTTACAGATAAAAATCTAGGTTTTAAAAAGAGAATTATTTTCCGAAAAAAGGTAAAATATTATTTTTGGGAAAATCAAACTAACAAGCTTTCAATTTATCAGACAATATCCTTCCATATTTGGAGTGCGCAGGCTTGGTTATTGATTACTTGTTTCAGTTGTCTTACGACTATTTCCATCATAAGCCAACTGAAAAACAGAAAAATCGTAAAAAGATAGCGACTTATATTGTCATGTAATTAAAACGTTTAAAAGGTAGAATGGGGTATCGAAAACTGTACTATTACTTTGTAAACAAAAATGTTACGGTGAGCTTATTTCAAGTAAGACAAGTTTTATGTGAAGCTGTATTAAATTGAAAATTTTTCAACTATTTAAGAAAATTCGCGCTAGAACCTTTGTATTTTTTTAGTTGGATTTAGAATATATTTTTTATAGATAGAATAATGTAAAGGAGATTTGGAAGTAATTAATTTTAAAATTTGAGTAGTACGGTATAGAAAAAGGGAAACTTTGTCTTGGAGAGATTATATCCTAGAATCATAAACTCAGCTTGTTATTATTGAATTAATTTTTGAAAATATATTTATAATAAAAATGGATTTATTACATTGAATTACCTAAAAACAAAAAGGAGAAAAATATTTTATGCTGAATAAATTAAATACGGGAGATTCAATTAAGGTATATTCTGCGGGGATTTTAGAGGGACAAGGAAATTACGTATCTACTTTCCATGATTCAAATTCATCATTTTTAACCTGGAAAAACGATTATGGGAATGAAGTTTATACTAATATAAACTCAATCAGTGTAGAGATAATAAAAAAAAGTAGCGATTACAACACAGTTTCTGATCATGGTTATAAATCCAATTATCCTAAAAACAACAATTATAGCTCTAATACACATCACAGCCCTGAATTCAATTACTTTGAAGGTTACATTGTAAATACTAAATACTAAATACTAAATAATAATAGAAGCATCATGGGATATTCATTTCTAAACTTAACGAAATTGAATATCCCATATTAATAACATTATTGTTTCCAGACAAAAAAGAATTAGAAAATGAATTTTCCCATCAATCTAACTTATAAGGATGTAAAAGCATCTCCCAAATGAGAGTTTTCTAAAAAAAATTTCTTAACAGAGAAAAAGTTGGCATGATTGCAACTTGTTTTTTTGATTTGTTAAATGTACCAGTTAGCGCTGGAGCTTTTTCTGTTGTGAGAACCGTTGTTTTTCCAAAAGCCATCACCAATCTTTTCATAAAGGCATATGCCGCCTGATAATCTTTTGTTTTTCGAAGTTGAATACTCAATGTATATTCATCCTTATCGACCGCATCATATAAATAAAAGATTCTCGTGCAACAAAGCTAAACAATTTGAAAATGTTCATTCAAACTTTGCCATACTGGTATTACTACTTAAAAAGGTGTGTGATCAGTATGGAAAAAGAAAATATATTCAAATGGAAACATTATCAACCTGAAATCATTGTATTAGCAGTACGCTGGTACCTGCGGTATACCTCAATATAAGTGAACAAGACCATCGGTTTATTAAAAAAAGCATTCGGAATATGCTTGGATTAAAGCCATTACGAACTGCTACAAAAATGATTGCTGGAATAGAGACCATGTATATGGTCAAAAAAGGGAAACCTAAATTAAGGGAGAAGTCTGTCAAAAATCAGAATATATGTATCCAGCATTTGTTTGGATTGACCGCATAAGAGTTGATTCCGTTAGGAATCCATGCCTTATGTAATCTCTGCTCATTCTTTGCACCAATCCCCTTTTTTTATCTTCATGTTTATTAGCACCTTTTCCAATAAGCATCATTTACTAAAATATATATTTAAAGAAGGGAAAAATACACTCTTTAAAAAATATATACATATACCTATAACTAAGGAGTGGGATACCTTTGAAAAAATTTAAAGAGATTTTAGAAAAAGGGGCAATACCTATCGGTCAATCCGATACATTAGGAAAATCGTTGCGGCAATTTGATGAAATACAATATGAAAATGAAATATATCTCATTGTATGGCATCCCATTAATAATGAATTTATCGGTTCTCATGAATCAAGGAATTGGATTTCCCATACTGATTTACATAAATCTCTTTGGATAAAAAATTTAAAAGACTCTTTTGTTTCGAAAAAATAAGAGAAGATTCTAACAAAAGAGTTAGAACCTTCTCGACATACCTTGTAGGGATTTCGTAAAATCGATAGGAAAGTGTATACTGATTGATTTTCAAAATAGTACCTCCAAGATTTTTTAGATTTCTCTGTTTATATATAATTAACCTACAATCTTTTGTTGTTTTATCTGCTTTTCTTCTAGGGGAGCGAGTGCACATTTATTTTGAAAACGCTCAAAAAATCCACGTGTCTTGCATTCTTTTTTTAGAGCGTCTTTAACTCGGTGTTACTAATGTTAGTAGCTTGTATGTAAAAGCTGCGCAAATTAGCATCTACAATTGCAACATAATTGTTTTGGTGCTGGTATAAAACGAATGAACATTGAAAATCGTTTGCTTTGAATAGGAAGTCCATTTAGAATTCTATTCGCTCAACATCAGATAGTGTCCAACCGAGATCTCTTTTTTCTCTAACAAAGATATGGGTTGTTCTATTCTTAATTTTTGTTGTTTTATTTTATTATACGGTTGAAACACAATGTTTTTCCACTTGAATGAGGGACATAGACAATAACTTTCTCCTCTAATCCGTTTGTTAAAAATATTTTTAATTTTTTATCTACTCTGTTTTCACGAAAATATGTCTCCACATGTTTCAAAATAACCGGCCCCCTTCATTCATAGGTATTCAAAATTAATTTCAACACGGTGTACGTTAGGCAGCATTTTTTATATGTTCCATAACGTGAAATTGGACGTCCATCGACTTCAAATAGGAAAAAATATACTTCCTACATGTCTATAATAATAGTTTCTAGTACAATCACAATATATCCCGTTATTTTTATTGAGTTTTGATTGATTAGGGTTTTATATCAATATAAAATAATGAAAGGGGAAAGAGTGGTCTAATAGAATGGGAGAGAAGCCTTAGATGTATCCAAAATTTATTGATAAAATAGCGTTTTCAAAAGCGCATAAAGATTTATTAGTCCAACTATATTTTAAAGAAATTACAAGAAGCGAATATAATCGCCTTGTGAATAGATTATATTGTTTGGAACAAAAACCGGAGGAAAAGTAGGATGTTTGTCTACAATTATATAAAAGGAACTTACAGTCATATTGTTTTATTCCTTACATGAATATTCCGATGAGGATTGGAGGAACAGATTGAAACCTTTGTACGTTTACAAAAAGAAGTTCATATTTTAAATGAGCAATAAACGAGATGCCAAAGCTGCCAAGCGATTTCTAAAGAAAGCCTTGGTTTCTTGTCATGCCACAGGACCTCGTTCTATAACTGTTGATGGAGATAAAGCCTATCCTGTTGCGATAAGGGATCTAAAAGACGAACAGTGCATACCACACGGTATGCCACTTCGTGTGAAAAAATATTTAAACAATATCATTGAACAAGACCACCGGTTTATCAAAACACGGATTCGGAATATGCTTGGATTGAGATCATTGCATACAGCTACAAAATGATTGTTGGAATAGAAGCTATGCATATGATCAAAAAAGGACAAACTATCCAAGGGGAGAAGTCTGTCCAAAGGCAGATATATCTTATCGATGAACCCCTTGGTTTAACAGCATAACGTTCAATTCCACTAGGAATCTTTTACTCTTCTTTCATATCCAACTATTTTTGCACCAGAACCATTTAATCCAAGTCAAAGGGGAAAGGTGCTATTTTAATTCAAATAGTACGTGAACTGCTTCTTCATTAAATTTAATTTTAAAAATTTTTAGGTGGATATTAGAATATATTTTTTAAACTGGAATAATATATAGGAGAATTATAAAGTACGAATGATACAACTAGAAATTATGAACTGTGCTTTGATGACAACTCAGAAACTCTATTCTGAATTTTAGTATAATTAATCAGGGAATTTATATTTGTAAACAGGTGAAGAAATAACCTTAAATAACCAAAAGCCGAAAGAGAGGAGAATATTTCATGTTAAGTAAATTAAATAAGGGCGATTTTATTAAAGTATTTTCCGCAGGAACATTAGAGGGACAAGGGAATTACATATGCACTTTCCAAGAGGAAAATTCATCCTTTTTATCTTGGAAAAATGATCAAGGTAACGAAGTATTTACCAATATAAGCTCAATTAGTGTAGAAATACTAAAAAGAAGTATTAGCCACAAAATAAGCGCTCATGCTAACCATGATTCAAGCTATCTTAACAATTCCAACGCTCATGGTAATCATGATTCGAGCTATCCTAACAATTCCAACTCTTATGCTAACCATGATTCAAGCTATCTTAACAATTCCAACGCTCATGGTAATCATGATTCGAGCTATCCTAACAATTCCAACTCTTATGCTAACCATGATTCAAGCTATCTTAACAATTCCAACGCTCATGGTAATCATGATTCGAGCTATCCTAACAATTCCAACGCTCATGGTAATCATGATTCGAGCTATTCTAACAATTCCAACGCTCATGCTAACTATGATTCGAGCTATCCTAACAATTCCAACTCTTATGCTAACCATGATTCAAGCTATCTTAACAATTCCAACGCTCATGGTAATCATGATTCGAGCTATCCTAACAATTCCAACGCTCATGCTAACCATGATTCAAACAATCCTAATAATTTCAACTCTTATGCTAACCATGATTCAAGCTATCTTAACAATTCCAACGCTCATGTTAACCATGATTCAAGCTATCTTAACAATTCCAACGCTCATGGTAATCATGATTCAAGCTATCCTAACAATTCCAACGCTCATGCTAACCATGATTCAAACAATCCTAATAATTTCAACTCTTATGCTAACCATGATTCAAGCTATCTTAACAATTCCAACGCTCATGTTAACCATGATTCAAGCTATCTTAACAATTCCAACGCTCATGGTAATCATGATTCAAGCTATCCTAACAATTCCAACGCTCATGCTAACCATGATTCAAACAATCCTAATAATTTCAACTCTTATGCTAACCATGATTCAAGCTATCTTAACAATTCCAACGCTCATGTTAACCATGATCCAAGCTATCTCAACAATTCCAACGCTCATGTTAACCATGATTCAAGCTATCTTAACAATTCCAACGCTCATGCTAACCATGATTCAAACAATCCTAACAATTCCAACTCTTATGTTAACCATGATTCGAGCTATCCTAATAATTTGAACTATCCTGAACAAATATAAGCTTAAACAATAATATAAATTATATTGGATATTTATCTAAGCTCTAGAAAAAGATGAATATTCAATGTGTGTCCATCTTTATTGATTGCTCGATGGCAATTGGATAAGCAAGGTTCTTATCAACCGTGATGATACTAGGTTTTGAGACATGAAAAGAATGCAAAGCCTTCTAAAAAAACGCTTTGCATTCTTTTTATCTCTTTTTTTACTATAGATAAAGTCAATAGCTGTTTCCTGAACAATCAGTATTTCGGAATAAGTACGCCCATTGTCACTTCACTTTGATATATGTTTCATCGTCTCGTCAAGACTCAATGTTTTTAAGAAATAACGACGTGATTTTTTATCAAATGCGGGTCCATGTTGATGGACCCCGTGAAAAATAGTTTGGATAAGTTTCCGTGAGGTCAAAAGAACTCGAACCGTACCGCAGATAACCAAATTACCGTTAGTAAAATAATCCCTGGATAATAATGTATACATTTAAATAGATTAAATTTATTAATAATGATTGCATTTTTTAGAGTACTAATACGTTCCGGCGTATTAGGTTTCTTACAGATATTTTGAAGTTTTTACATCGAAATCAATTTTATTGTATTGTTAAAGAATTGCAACTAAATTATTTCATTAATTTAATAAAACTAATTATCAATTATGATTGCATCAATTTGATTGCAACCTACAATAAATACTGCACCATTATCTTTCACAAATGTTATGATACCGGTCTGTTCATCAAAACTTACAAAGGCATCCACAGAATGGGATTTTCCACTAATAATTAGTGTATTTACATCATCACCAGATTTTAATATCTTAAAAAAATTACATATAGGTGCAGAAAACCTATAATTATCCCTTCTATTACTTTCCTTTTTACGTCTTTCACCATAATCATAATCAAAAAAGGAATTATTTTTTTTGTAATTTTCATAATTATAAAAGTAATCTTTCTTTTCTCTATGTTCATAATCATCGTAAAAAAAGTTTCCCATTTACGTATCCCACCTTTTTCATTTCCTATATTTACTATATTCACAGATGAAAAAAATGAGAGTGTACTTATTCATAATATAAAAAATCCACCAATGTCACGGTTTTGAAACGGATTTTTTTAACTAATAACAAAGTGAAAGAATTATGGATACAGCTTCGGTTACAAAATTTTCAAAATAAAGATGGATATTCAAAAAATATGGTGCAGGGTTTATTGAATAGAGGTTTAAAAAAATTTAAACCAGAGGGCGATGTGGTAGCTGTAGGCCGTTAATATTATTTCTACTTAGACTAACTTGATTTTTCTAATCTTCTAAAAGAGTGAAGGTGTGCTATTCAACCAAGACGATTATGCGTTAAGTTTATTTATGAATATAGTAATTGAATTTATTAAAATTCCACGTGTACTTTTGAAACCAGATGAGACTATATTATAAGTGGTATGAAGTGTACTACATAACAAGGCTACGGGATTTCAGGTCTTCGTCATGCTTCCCGTACCTTAAAAGCGATAGAAACTATTCATAATTTATACAAAAACACTTATTTAAACTCTTTCCATTGCGATAAAATCCTGGATGGATTTTTCTATATAAAAAATTATTATCTAGGCAACTAACTAGATCGATAGTTAATCTTTAGCATATAAAAGACTAAGGGATGTAAAAAGGAGGTATTCTATGAAAATTCGAAGGGCGATTATCCCGGCCGCAGGCCTCGGGACTAGATTTTTGCCTGCAACAAAAGCTCAGGCCAAGGAGATGCTGCCAATTGTTGATAAACCTACAATTCAATATATTGTAGAAGAAGCTGTAGCTTCAGGGATAGAGGAAATTATAATCATAATAGGTAGAGGTAAAAGATCAATAGAGGATCACTTTGATAAATCCTATGAGTTAGAAGATGCACTTTTAAAAAAAGAAAAACTAGATATTTTAAAGGAAGTTCAGCAAATATCTAGTTTAGCAACAATCTATTATGTTCGTCAAAAGGAACCGAAAGGGCTAGGACACGCAATACTCTGCGCTCAAAGCTTTATTGGAAATGAACCTTTTGCTGTTTTGTTAGGGGATGACATCGTTATGTCCGAAAAGCCCTGTCTAAAGCAAATTATCGATATTTTTGAGTATTGTAATAGCTCCATTGTGGCAATACAGAGCGTACCAGAAAAGGATATCAGTAAATATGGCATTATTAAGCCAAAAGGGACGATGATTCAACCTAATCTTTTTAGTGTCGATTGTTTAGTGGAAAAACCAAAAAAGGAAGTGGCCCCTTCCAGATATGCAATAATGGGACGTTATGTACTAAGACCTGAAATTTTTAAAATCCTAACAAAACTCTCAGTTGATCAAGTTAGTGATGAACTACAACTAACAGATGCTATAAATGAGTTGAATAAGGAGCAAGCAGTATTAGCTTATAACTTTGAGGGGAATAGATATGACATTGGTGATAAAGTTGGATTTATAAAGGCAACAATAGACTTTGCTTTGCAAAGGGATGATATAAGAAATGAAGTTCTTGCATATTTAAGGGACATAAATACACAAGAAAAAAATCAAATTACAAAGAGAGAGTTTGAATAATATGAAAATAGCTATTTTAGGTACAGGGTATGTCGGGCTATCTACAGGTGTTTGTTTGTCAGAAATAGGGCATAGTGTCATTTGTATCGATACAGATGAGCAAAAAATTAAGAGCTTGAATCAAGGGATTTCTCCAATATATGAGCCAGGTCTGGAGACTTTGCTTACTCAAAATGCTACAGCTGGAAGGTTGCTATTTACAACATCCCATCGAGAAGCATTAAATGGTGTTGAGATTATCATCATTGCCGTAGGAACACCACAAATGGAGGACGGGAGAGCAAATTTATCTTACCTTGAGCAAGCTGCAAAGTATATTGCTACAAACCTGGCACAGAATGCTGTAATTGTATTGAAAAGTACAGTACCTGTTGGTACGAATGAGCTTATCAAAAAAATTATGGTGGATATATGTAACGAAAATGTGACCATTGAAATGGTTTCAAACCCTGAGTTCTTAAGGCAAGGATCCGCCATTATGGATACGCTGAAGCCAGACCGAATTATAATTGGATCTGAAAATGAAGAAGTGGCAAAAAAAGTACAAGAAATTTATCTTCCACTGAATGTCCCATTTTTATTAACAAGTATTAAAAGCGCAGAGATGATTAAGTATGCATCAAATGCTTATTTAGCAACTAAGATTAGTTTTATCAATGAGATTGCTAATTTATGCGAGGTAGTAGGGGCAGATGTTAAAGATGTGGTAAAGGGAATGGGAAAAGATAAAAGGATTGGAGAAGCTTTTTTACAACCTGGTATTGGTTATGGTGGATCTTGTTTTCCGAAGGACGTTAAAGCTTTGCTTCATACCGCTAAGTTACACGGAATCCCTTTTTCCCTGTTAAAAGAAACAGTAGCCATTAATGATTTTCAGCAGGAGCTTCTTGTAACGAAAGCAATAAATCGCTTGAAGGATTTAAAAGGGAAAAAGATTACGATGCTGGGGCTTGCTTTCAAACCAGAGACAGACGATATGAGGGAAGCGCCATCAATCAAGATTGTGCATTCATTAGTCAAACTGGGGGCAGAAGTAGTAGCTTATGATCCAGCTGCTATTGATAATGCAAAAAACATATTAGGAGATACAATTAAGTTTGCCAATTCAGTTCTTGAAGCAATAGTGGATGCAGATGCAATATTCATTGTAACAGAATGGAGTGAGTTTAGATGTTTAGAACTTGAGGAATTGATAAAAATAATGAGACAACCGATTGTTTTTGATGGTAGAAATTGTTTGGAAGAAAATCAAATCCGGGCTTGTAAAAAGATTGAATATTATCCAGTAGGAAGACCAGCAATTTTTATTTGAATGAATTGAATTACTCTCCACTAAACGTCCTATCGGTGGGAGATTCTTAAGTATATAAACTAGGTTATCCTCGTAGTTCCTGCGGTTAGAAGGTGAATCACTTCGTTTCTAAAATTCACTCCTATGTTAATATCCCAACCATGATGTGTGTCGCAAGAAAAGCATTTCCACTAACAAAGCTTGAGACGTTTAACATATTTATTTTGTTAATCACAATCCGAGCATAGCTTATTGATAACAAACATTTCAAATGCGATCACAACTTGCTTTATATTCCAACGGATTACGTAATTTCGATCGATTTACCGCTTTGAGCATATTACTTATAGATTTTCAATACCAATTATATCTTGGTTTTTAATGATTTTGGTAGAGATTTTATCCAGTAATACTTTTTGGTATTTTTTAATATGTTCATGGTTTTTTGTCAACTTTATACGTTGTTTCTGCCAGTTTGAAGGTCCTTTCTTCCTTCTAAAAAGGATTCGTTGTACCTCTAATAACCTTATTAATTTGCGGAAGAATTTAGGATCTTTATATATAGTTCTATTTGAAAACATAGCAAAATCCTTTCATCCCATATCAAGCCCCACAAAAATTTCTGTTTTAGGTAGTTTTCTCTTCTGTCTCACTAATTAAGAAACAAAGTATTTATCATTTGAATTCCGTCTATTAGTCGCATTTAAAATATGGTATCGTTACTTCAAGAATCTTTGCAAGATTCACAAGTCCAAATTCCGGTGATTTTATTCAATTGCCTATCACAGCAAGATCTCCATATATTTATTGCGCTTGGGCTTGGATTATGGAGCATCGTTCTATTTCTTAAAATAGTGTAAAAAATATCAGCTGCTTGATAGGTTGTTCTTGATATGGGTAGCCACGCAATTTATACGCTTCCTTGATTAACATAAATTGTCTCTTACTTTCTTATATGATCTATATTTTACAAAAAAATGTAATATTACACCTAACGACATTCATATCCCATCTAAAACGATTATTTGACAACGATACCTTTTTGAAGTGGATTCTTCTGTCGGAAAACATACAAATGAAAGCACTCTGACTAGAGGTGATTAAAGAAATTTTCTATCCAAGTATAGCCCAAATAGTTTTACTCTAATACTTTGCAACAGAACCAGAAATTTATTATCATTTAGCCTAGGTACGCATAAAAAACTATGCATAAAATACCTAAAAATTTGCTTACTATAATTGAAAGGAGAACATTTAATTGCATACAACTTTACATTTGAACTTAAGAGTCGATCCGACCCAATACATCTCCCAGATTAGAGAAATTCCTAATTATAATTACATCCATATGGTGCGACAACCACAATATATGACAGATCTTTCTCTTTTGAATGAGAAAGTTCATTATTTCAGTGATATCTTTTCTCCAAAAGAATATGTGAAAAAAAATAATATCTCACTCTTACATGCTCATCATGGTCAATTAGGGATGTTGTTACTTCCTTTTAAAATTGAAACAAACCTTCCATTGGTAACAAGTATTCGAGGAAGGGATGCGACGCTAGCTAATCAGCCTATTGGTTATCTTGAAAACATGAAATTGCTTTTTGGTCAAGGGGAACGTTTCTTTCCAGTATGCAAGTATTTAGCCGATAGGCTAATTGCTTGGGGCTGTCCTCCAGAAAAAATTAGGGTGTTATATGGTGGTGTTGACCTTAGCCAATACAATTATCAAACTCTCCAGAAAGAGGGAACTCAAAACATTTTATCTGTTGGTAGATTAGTAGAGAAAAAAGGACACCACATCTTAATGAAAGCGTTTAAAAAGATTAAAGGTGAATTTCCAAAAGCCACACTCACAATTATTGGAAGAGGAGAACTGGAAGAATATATAAAGTCCTTGGCGATTCAACTTAACTTAGGAAACTCTTTTCGTTTATTAAATCACCTCCCTAAAGATCACGTACGAGAACAAATGAACAATGCAGATATATTTTGCGCAGCTAGCTTAGAAGCTTTTAATGGAGATATAGAAGGTATACCTAATACATTAAAAGAAGCTATGGCGCTTGGGGTACCAGTGATTTCGACTGACCATGCGGGCATCCCTGAATTAATAACAAATAATAAGGAAGGCATATTAGTACAAGAAAATAATGTAGATGCGCTGGCAAATGCTCTTGAATTTATGCTAACAAATAGAGATATGTGGAAATCCTATACATTAGCGGCTCGTAAAAAAATCGAAGAAAACTTTAGCCTCGTTCAACAGCTTCAACAGCAAGCTGAATTTTATGATGAACTAATAGGTCCTTATAAAAAGAATTCAATTTTGCCTCGAAAAAAAAACAAAAAAACACCTAGCAATTATATTCAACAACTTCAACATCAGTTTAAAGATGAAGAAATAGTAGTCTCTCGTAAAAAAGATAAAGAAACACAAAGAATCCAAAACGTAAAAAAAGCTCTTAATTATATTCAACAACTTCAACATCAGCTTAAAGATGAAGAAACGGTAGTCTCTCATAAAGAAGATAAAAAACAACAAAGAACCCAAAATGTGAAAAAAGCTCTTGGTTATATCGAACAGCTTCAATAATAAGCGAAAGATGTGAGATTAGGAGGATAATCATGAAGGATTTCAAAGCGATTACCGTAGCCAAAGGTAAAAAAAATTTAGAAATTCACAATCCCACTACCTATCCACTGATAGGTATGGGAACTCAAGGTGCTGTATTTAAAATTGCAGAAGATAAATGTGTGAAAATTTATTCAGACCCGGCACAAGCAAAAATAGAAGGAAAAGTCCTTAAAAATGGGCAAAATTTTCCCTTTATGCCTGTAGTATATGATACTGGATCAAACTATATAGTCATGGAATATTTTAATGCTCCAACCTTAAAAGAATACCTTAAAGATTGTATGTATATGCCTAGTTTTATAGTAGAGAAACTTCTATCTATATTAAAGAAATTAAAACAAGCAAAAATTACCATGATAGACGCCTCTCTACACAATATTTTTGTAGTCGACAATGATGAACTTAAGGTGATTGGCTATGAGAATTCCTTCAAAAAAAAATACCCTGTGCCACAAAAATTATTAAGAGATTTAAAAACAATCCTGTTAAAGGACTCATTCTTAGCTCAGGTGAAAAATCTTGAACCGGACATTTTTAATGAATGGAATAAATATTTAAATCGTAAAAATTTAGACTTTAGAAATATTACCGTCCTCCATGGAGGTTCAGGGAATGGTGTAAAAATAGATAGTACGATTACCCAAGCACTAATTGGGAAAGGGCATCAAGGAGCCGTTTATAGGGTGTCTGAAGACCAATGCGTAAAGATATACGGAGAAACTGAGCATGCAAATCGAGAAAAAAATGTTCTTTTATCAAGTCAACATTTATCTTTTATCCCAAAAGTATTTGAAACAGGACCAAATTATATTTTAATGGAATATCTTTCAGGACCAGATTTAAATACTTTTCTGAAAAAACAATCTATATTTTCTGAAGACATAACAAGGCGATTACTCTATATATTAAAAAAGATGAAAAAATCAGGTTTCAAAAAAATCGATGCACCTTTACGACATATTATTGTAACCAACAATGGTTTTAAATTAGTCGATCATGTGTACTCATTTTCACATGATCAAAAAACCCCCCTCGAGTTATTTAGAAACCTAGGCGAAAGAAATTTTTTAGATACTTTTCTAGAACAAGTAAAAGAAATAGATCCTAAAACATACGCTAAATGGACGAAAGACAAAACTGTCTATTAAATGATAGTAGGTCTATTTCGCTACGTTTATTATTTTGCAAATGATGAATCTTGTTTTTTATTCCCTTATTCAGTTGGAAAAGTAAATGATTCTCGTTGACTCGTTACGGAACATGTAGTAGCAGGGGGGATTTACTATTTTATCCCTTATATAAAAGTGCGCTACCAAAATCAGTATTTCCTATTAAATATAAAAAAACTTGACAATTGAATGTGATTAAGGATATCCATTTGAATAATAAAATCTCTTTGTAATTGATGACTGATTTGGGTTCGAAAACTCATGAGATTTGAAGCTAAAATGGGGGGCGGGCTCCAAATAAATAAAAAATCAATCTTCTCGGGGAAAATGAAATTTCTGGTTGTTTTTTTCTGAATTCCAGCATAATGAACTTGCTTAGCTTTTGTAAAGTATTGAAAATAGAAGCTCATAATTACAACTTAATATTAGGTATTTTAGATGTCGTGAAAATTTTATATAGAAAGGATTGGAATTAATACTATGAAAATCTTGGTGACAGGGGCGGTAGGTTTTATTGGTTTCCACCTAGCAAAACGTTTGTTGGCTCAAGATATCAATGTTATAGGTGTAGATAACTTAAATGATTATTATGATATTTTTTTAAAGAAAGATCGCCTTAAAATATTGCGAGAAAACGATAATTTCGAATTCCATAAAATAAATATATCAAATAAAGAAGAATTAAATAAAATATTTACAGACAAAAAGGTTAATATAGTCATTAATTTAGCCGCTCAAGCGGGAGTACGTTATAGTATTGATAACCCAGATTCTTATATTAATTCCAATTTAGTTGGATTTGTAAATGTTTTAGAGGCATGCCGACAATATAATGTCGAGCATTTAATTTATGCATCCTCAAGTTCTGTCTACGGAGCTAATACTAATATTCCTTTCTCAACAAAAGACTCAGTAAATCATCCAGTAAGTTTATATGCTGCTACGAAAAAATCTAATGAATTGTTGGCTCATACCTATAGTCATTTATTTAATATACCAACCACTGGACTCAGGTTCTTTACTGTATATGGCCCTTGGGGGAGACCTGATATGGCTTATTACTCATTTACCCAAAATATTATTGAAGAGAATACAATTAAGGTTTTTAATAATGGGGATATGAAAAGAGATTTTACTTATATTGATGATATTGTTGAGGCAATAATTCGATTACTCGATAATGCACCAATATATAACGGAAGATGGGATACAGCTAACCCTGACCCAAGTTCAAGCTATGCTCCGTACAAAATCTATAACATTGGTAACCATAATCCTATTAAATTAATGGATTTTATTAATATATTAGAAAAACTAATTGGAAAAAAGGCAAAAATAGAATTTTTACCCCTACAACAAGGGGATGTTAAGGAGACATATGCGGATATCTCCGATTTGCAGGCTGATGTGGGCTTCTATCCTTCAACAACAATAGCAGAAGGTTTAACTCAGTTTGTAAATTGGTACAATAAGTACTATGTGAAATGAAGTTCTGTTGAAAAGTTTGTTCATGTTTAACCACGAACAAACTAAAAAATGAAGCTGTCAGAGACAGCCCCATTTTAAATAGTTATTTATTTTTATGATTACATTATTTTTTGAATTTGAAGCGATTGTAAACTCGTAAAATGTAGATTTTTTTCTCCATCTATCCATTTGACAAATGAATAATCCATTCCTAGAAAATTACCCCATTTTTTTAACAAATAACCATATGAATAGACCTTAATGGGATCTCCGACTTTTATTTTCCATTTTTGATATACGGTATGTCGTTTACAACGATTACATTCACATACCCTTTGTTTTATCACCTTTAAAACCTCCTTACGAAGATTATTTTCATTATATTTAACATTACTCATCGTGTCTATATTCTCCTTTAAGATCATCATCGTGATGATGTTGCTCATCTCGATGACTATACCCATAACGAATTTTTTCAATATTAATGACATCTAAACTTGTATAACAATCGTTTCCATTTCGTTTAATCCAATAAATAAAATCCTCACTTTTTTCTTCTGTAAACCGAATAAAGATCCCTTCTCCTTCGTATCTTCCAGCAGAATACACCTTTATTCGATCTCCCTCACATAAATCAAAAAAGCGTTTTCTTGTCATGTTAGCCGTCTCCCTTTTCTAAAATTATTCATTTCACAAATAGCATATGCTGTACATTAGCCTATTGATTGGGCGGTTAATCAATTGGTTCTGTTGTAAAGTTCCTTAAGCCTAGTAACACTCTTGAAAAAAGGAGTGAGGAGAATCATAAATGCGATATTTTTAAGAAAAACAGTTCAAGAAAGGCATTATTTTAATAGCCGTCGGCTACTACTTTCGTTTTTCCAAATACGCAGGATTTCAAAGTATTAGCCATGCTTCACGTACTATAAAGGAAATTTAAACCATTTATACTGTATATAAACAAAACCGCAGTTTGCGACAAAACCGCGGTTTTTAAACGTACAATAAATTGAAAATATTACTTATAATTGCATAAGGTTTAATCGTACTCAATTTAAATTTTTATCCGTTAAGAAACTTTGCAACAAAACCCTTAAATATATTTTTTAAAATTTGAGCATACTAATATTTTAAAATGGTGTGTGATCAGCATGGAAAAAGACAGTATGTTCGAATGGAAACATTATCAGCCAGATATTATTGTATTAACGGTAAAACCTAAGTTTTCATGCTTTGTTGGAAGTGAAGAAGGAACGAGTACTATTTTTGTCTCATACAACCATTATGCGTTAGGTCGATATGGACTATAATTAAATGAGCGGATTCGAAAGCATCTGGAGCTAAAGAATGATTATTAGGAAATGGGATGAATATACATAAAAATTAAAGGAGAGAAAATATATTTATATCGTGCTATTGATTTTGAAGGAAACACTATTGACCTTTCTTTGAGTAGTAAAAAGGCTGCCAAGTATTTTCTAAAGAAATCCTTGGCTTCTTATCATGCCACAAAACCACGTGTAATAATTGTATTTTTTATAAAAGAATATAAAGATAAAAAGAACATACCACATGATATACCACTTCGTATGAAAAAATATTTAAACAACATCATTGAACAGGACCATCGTTTTATCAAAAAACGAATCCAAAATATGCTTGGATTGAAATCATTGCAAACTGCTACAAAGTGATTGCTGGAATAGAAGTCATGCATAGGATCAACAGAGGACAAATCAAATTAAGGGTGCAGTCTGTCAGATATCAATATGTTTATCCATCAGCTGTTTGGATTGACTGCCTAAGAGTTGAATTTGTGAGAAATGTACTTCTTTTTTTGCTTCTGGCTATCTTTTTGTATCATAACCCTTTTTTGCTGGAGAGAATGAACATATCGTTAGAAAAATCATGAATATTTAGATTAAAGTCAGTCATGTATATGTTTATTGTTTTGTGTATCAGAAATTGTGAGTATAAGGGAAGAATAAAAATGAATTTATATCAAAATAAAAGTGAAAACTAAATATTGTATTATTTACGAATTGTTCAAAAAATAATACTTATTCAAGGCATAAGTTAGCAAATAATTCATAAGTTTCTTTACAAAATACAAGTTATAAAGATTGGCTTAATATGTGTCAAACTATTACTCTACTTTGTACTCCTAGAGACTCTGACATTAATTCAGTTGCTGCCGCTATAGGGGTAATAGCTTCTATAATTGGTCTTACTCCTGGTCCGGGAGAAGCTATAGGATTAATTTTAGGAGCTTTTTCATCAATAATACCTTTTCTTTGGCCAGAGAATAAAACTATAGTATGGGAGGAATTTACACATAGAGGGCTAAATCTTATTAGACCAGAGCTATCACAAGAAGCCATAGAACGTATATTAATCCCTCTCAAAGGATATTACAGTGCACTATTAGAAAAACTTCAGTTATTTGAGAAAGAGTTTGCAATATGGCAGAACGTAAAAAACTCAGCTACTACAAGGGATGTATTATTAAGATTTTCAGCTATTGACAATGCCATTATAGATCTTAAAAAATAATTAATAATAAATGTAAGTAATAAACCTGAATTACTTAGTCTCTATGCACAAACTGTAAATATTGATTTAATATTATACCAAAGAGGTGCTAAATATGGTGATGAATGGGTAAAATATACTCGAGATCAACCGATATCATTTAAAACTTCACAACAATATTATACTGATTTAAAAAATAAAATAAAAAATTATACTAATGATATTGCAGAAACATATAGAAACGGTTTAAATATAATTAAAAATAAACCAAATATCCCATGGGATATTTTCAATGAGTATCGTAGAGAGATTACTCTAAGTGCATTAGATTTAGTTGCATTATTCTCAAATTATGATATATGTAAATATCCAATCTCGACAAAAACAGAGCTTACTAGAAAAGTTTATATGTCATCATTTTATTTACAACAAGCTCAACAAAGTGAAAGTCTACAATCATTGGAAAACAAGCTTACACATCCCCCATCATTATTTACCTGGTTAAAAAGATTATCTCTTTATACAATACGTGAAACTTTCAACCCAACTTTTCAGGTGGCTTCATTGTCTGGTCTTAAACCTATATATAGTTATACTCACCAACAGCAATCTTTATATTTTGGTCTAACTCAAAGAGTCGCAAGTGGTACACCACAAGAAATAAGATTTGATTATTTTGTTTATAAATTACTTCTGTTACAATTCAGGGATCCAAATAATTTTTATCCAATATCTGGAATACCTAGGCTGAGTTTTTATATAAGTGAGTATTCTGGTAACCAGAAGCCAAATCAAGATTATTATTCAGGGGTACTATAAAATGTTATATTAATATATATTAATGTTTTGCGAAACTCAACAATATCAAATAATATTTCTATTAACCAAACAAAACATGTGCTATCTGATATTAAAATGATATACTCTCGAACTGGTGAAATTTATCCAATTTATACTTTTGGATACTCATTCGCTTGGACACATACCAGTGTAGAACCTAATAATCTAATTGTTCCAAGTAGAATTACACAAATTCCTGCTGTTAAAGCTCAGGTCTTACTTCAAATGCTAAAGTAATTGCAGGTCCTGGTCATACAGGCGGAGATTTAGTTGCTCTTCTAAGTGATGTTTTTGGTAACAGTAGGATGTCAATCGAATGTAAAACAGGTAACTTTACTGGTACTTCCAGACGTTATGGTTTACGTATACGTTATGCTGCAAATAATGCATTTACAGCGACTGTATCATATTTATTAGATGGTACTCAATTCGGTGCAGCATTTACTACAGAACGTACATTTTCAAGACCTAATAAGATAATACCAACAGATTTAAAATACGAGGAGTTTAAATATAAAGAGTATAATCAGGTTTTTACAATGGATTTACCTCCAAATACAACAATAGATATAGCTATTTGACAAGGAACTGGGTTATCAAATAATCAAATTATTATTGACAGAATTGAATTTTATCCAGTGGATTAAGGTGTAATAGCTTGTACATTGAACTAAATCTTAGAATAATTAAAGACAGCAGCGAATGATTTATGTATCGATTAACACAAAGTATTTACTAATTTAGATGGGATTGTCATTCAGAAAAGCGGAGAGGTTGTGAATTCTATGTTTACAAATGGGGCGAAAAATATTTTGAAAATAGAAACGACAAATCATGAAATAGATCAGGCTGCAATTTCTTTAAAGACTATTTTAGAGGAAGAACATTCTAAAGAGAATATGATGTTATGGGATGAAGTAAAACATGCAAAAGACCTCAGTCATTCCCGTAATCTAATTCAAAATGGTGATTTTGAAGACTTATTTAATGGCTGGACTACAAGTAATAATATGTCCATTCATAACGATAATTCAATTTTTAAAGGACAATATCTAAATATGCATGGGGCGAGGGATATTTACGGAATCTTATTCCCAACATATATATACCAGAAAATTGACGAATCCAAATTAAAACCTTACACACGTTATCAAATAAGAGGATTTGCGGGAAGTAGTAAAGAGCTAAAATTAATGGTAATTTGTTATGGAAAAGAAATAGATACCATCATGAATGTACCAAATGATATACCATACGTACCTTCTATGACTTTCTGTAATGAATTATACAACAATGAACAATCGCTGTACCAGAATAGAAATGTTGATTTTATTTAAAATTTCTTCCCCAGATGGTTCCGCGACATTAGATAATTTAAAAGTGATTGAAGAAGGCCCACTAACAGACGAAGCATTGACACATGTGAAGCGAAAGAAAAAGAAATGGAATCAACAAATGGAGAAAAAAACGCCTCGAAACACAACAATCCTATGATCCAGCAAAACAGGCTGTAGATGCCTTGTTCGCAACTGCACAAGGAGAAGAGTTACACTATCATACTACTTTAGGTCATATTCAAAACGCTGATCAGTTGGCACAGTTAATTCCGTATGTACACCATGAGTGGTTACCGGATGTTCCAGGTATGAACTATGATGTATATACAGACTTAAATGCGCGTATAACTCAAGCTTGTTATTTATATAAGGCACGAAATGTTATAACAAATGGTGGCTTTACACAAGTATTAATAGGATGGCACGCAACAGGAAAGGCCGCGGTGCAACAAATGGATGGTGCTTCTGTATTAGTTATATCAAACTGGAGTGCTGGGGTATCTCAAAATCTGCATGTCCAAGATCAACATGGATAAGTGTTACGTGTGATTGTAAAAAAAGAAGGTCATGGAAAAGGATATGTAACAGTGATGGATTGTAATGGACATCAGGAAACACTGAAGTTCACGTCTTGTGAAGAAGGATATATGACAAAAACAGTAGAGGTATTACCGCAAAGTAATCATGTACGAATTGAAATCGGAGAAACCGAGGATACGTTTTATATAGAAAGTATCGAGTTAATTTGTCTGAAAGGATAAATGTTTAAAATTATAAAAAATTAGAAATTATAAACATCCTAAAAATGGGTTTATTTAGTATTTGTAATTGTTGATTTAAAATTGAGATATTTTACAATTAAAAACCCAGACACTCATTTGAAACAAGACCATAGATATGTAAAAAGACGTTTTGTCAAATTCGCAGGATTTTATAGCATTCGTCATGCTTCACGTACCTTGAAAGGTATTGAAACCGTTCATGCTCTATATATATGAAAACGAAGCTTGCAACAAACAAGCTTCGTTTTTTCGACGTACAATGAGTTACATCAATTACTAACGATTGCATAAAATCTATCTGCAACATACTAACTTTTTATCTGTTCGGAAAATTTGCAACAACACTTTTTAAATAACAAAAATAAATATATGATTTTAAAACGCCCAGTCAATAGGCTTATGTACAGCATATGCTATTTGTGAAATGAATAATTTTAGCAAAGGGAGACAGCTAACATGACAAGAAAACGTCTTTTTGATTTATGTGAGGGAGATCGAATAAAGGTGTATTCCGCTGGAAGATTTGAAGGAGAGGGGATCTTTATTCGGTTTACAGAAGAGAAATGTGAGGATTTTATTTATTGGATTAAACGAAATGGAAATGATTGTTATACAAGTTTAGATGCCATAAATATAGAAAAAATTCGTTATGGATATAGTTATCGGGATGAACAAAATTATCATGATGGTGATCGTAGAGGGGAATATAGGCACGACGACTAATGTTAAATATAATGAAAATATTCTTCATAAGGAAATTTTTTAAAGGCGACGCAACAAAGGATATGTGAATGTAATCGTTACAAACGACATACCTTATATCAAAGATAGAAAGTAAAAATCAGGGGTTTCCATTAGAGTGTATTCATTTAGTTATTTGTTAAAAAAATGAGGAACCTTTTTAGCAATGGATTATTCATATGCCAAATGGATAGATAAAAAAACTACACGTTGCCAGTTTACAATTATTTTAATTTCAAAAATAAAGTGAGGAGATTAAAAAATAAAAAAGGCCGAATAGTAATTTAAACCCTTTATAAAGGGAATTTCAGGAAAAACAAGCAACATCAAGATGATATGATCGCCTTATAGTAGACAGGAAAAAGAAAGCACATTACCCTGTTTACTATGGAGGGGATTTTTTTATGGGTAAAATTAGATGAACTTTTTCAATGGATTTTAAAATGGAAGCTATTGAATTGTACTTATATAGAGGAATTGGGAGTTACATATTCAGTTATAGATAGTTGGATTGAAAAATATAAAAATGATGGTATTCTGGGCCTATAAGCTAAGATTCAAAAGAAAAAGTGGAGGCATTTTGGTTTAAAAGAACAATGCGTCTTGTCGGAAAATCTGTTAAACAGAGAGTTTTTAACTACAAGACCAAATGAAAAATGGGTTACAGACATAACCTAACTTACCTTTAACAATAAGGGCAAATATCTTTCCGTGATACTAGACTTTTACAATAAGGAAGTTGTGTCCTATCAAATGAGTGAATACAACAATTTTAAATTAGTTACAGACACAGTTAATAAAGCCTTAAGAAAAAGAAAAGTCCACGAAGCAGTATTATATATTGACCGAGGTTATCAGTATACGTCAAAAAAATATAATTAAAAAGCACAAAATAACTGTGAGTATGTCTAGGGAGGGAAAGTGTTTCGATAATGCATGTATAGAGAGTTTATTTAGTCATTTTAAGGCATAATGCTTTTATAGACATACGTTTCATGAAAAAGCAGAAGTTTTTAAGGTTACTAAAAGATATATGGGCTATTACAATAACAAAAGATTTCAAAAAAAATTAAACAACCTTAGTCCTATTGAATTTGGAATTAAGGCTGCTTAATGAAAAGACACCTAATCTATTACTGTCTACTTGGAGTAAGAACATCCAAAAGGAGTCATCTTCTTTAAATTTCATTGATATCTATAATGGTTATAGTACATCATATATTTCTTAATCCCTTGTTTCAACTCAGTAAAACAGGCGTGTGGTCCTCTTTTATCAAAAAACGAAGTTATACCATGTTAGGATTGGATATTTCCCCGTCAGCAAAAAGTATATTGACTTCAATAGAGACAATAGGATTGATTAAAGAAAGGCAAGACTTTATGAAGATAGAAGTTTGTCAAAAAACAAATCCATCTAAACAATAAAATATTCGGTATCACTATTAATTCTAATGTACACAATATTTATACAAGAATCTAAAGGTTGATAGAAAATTTCATTATTTTTTAATTGTTATTCATACTCAAAATAAAATTCCCCAGAAACTTTTACCACATTGTAATTTTCATCAAATACTTTTATTTCTAAATGGCGTATTTGGACATGTTCATCATCAATAACATAATAGGGTAATTGTCCCACGCTATATTTTACTACGTGGTCAACATGTAATGTTTCTTTATATGATAAAGCGATAGAACCATCCCTAGAATTTTTTTTGTATATTTTCCCATCATTGATTGGTTCAATATATAGATTAAGTAAATAAGATAAACTGCCCTTTATCTTTAAAGCATGTAAATCAATATCAACGTACCCACAATTATCCACTTCAATGGATTTTTTACATGTTTCTTTTATCATGGAAAGATGATTTAAATCATACATCACTTTTGGTTTTTTTTCCTTTTGTATCTGAAATCCATTTGGAATATTTAACAAAATATTGAATGGTAATCGATGATTCTTTTCTTTTATATTTGGATGTTGTTGCATTTTGGATTCAAAATCAGTTACAAGGGGATTATCTTGTGATTCACTTTGTGTGTGTTTTTGATGCTTGTTGTCCATGACATACGCCTCCCTTTTGTTCTGAAAATTCCTTTTATAGTTAAAAAAGCAAATTTACTCTCCTATATGTTTATGTAAAAATCTTTTCAATATGTTTTTTATTTATCTAATAGATATGTATACTAAATAGAATATCTATTAGATAAATAACCGAGAACAATTTTAATGTCAAGAAGGGATGCCATATTGTTCACCTTGGAAAACAATTACCAATAACTTAATAGATTTTATATTATTCTCCCAGGATGATTCATTTCACACCATAGGGCAGTTATGGAATAGTAAAAAGCAACAGATACTAAGTGATGATATAGAAATTCATTTTGTTGAAATTCCAAAATTGGTCAAATAACGAATGGAAGCAAAGTAAATCTATTGAAAAATATGAGTCATGACTCCTCATTCCGAATAGTGTCAGAAGCTCGTGAGAATTATGAAGAAGTTAAATTAGCACGTGCTCTAGAAGAGGGGGGGGAAGGAATTGAGAAAGGGAAAATTCACAGGTCTCAGTAAAAAAGAAAAACTACTATTATAATACATACTAAATACTAACTCTATAAAGTTGTACGGTTTTAGAGTCTTGTGCATGACTTTTAAGCCATTTTAACATGTTTCGCTACGTAAAAGCGGTACATTCATCCCATGTCTAATGGCGGATTTAAGCCCTGCAGGGGCTTTCTCGTATCGTAAATCTATAACTTATGCGTATAATGGTTGTATAAGCCTATAGTTCAATTCATTAAAAATAAAATATTGATTTAATTCATATGATTGGGGAAAAATCCAATAACTGTAGTATTGATTGACTCTATGTTAGAAAAATATATCGAAAAAAAACACAAGGAATTTTGGTAATAGTAGCAAATTTTTATGTATTATAAGGGAAATAAAAAATTTCAGGAGGTCTATATGTATCAATTCCGAGATAAATTAATGCCAGGTGCGATTCCCATTCGTCAGATTGATGAAGTGCAATATATGGGAGAGCAATATATTATTATTTGGCATCCTATTTATGGCGGATTTGTAGCTTCTCATTGTACCGGGGAATTTATCCCATTTAATGTGTTAGATAAAGTAGAATACAAAAAGAATTTAAAAAATTATTACCCAACTAAGAAAAAAACATTTAATATATGAACTAAAAATTATTTAAGAGGGGTACTATTAATAATTGAGTAACATCTACTAATTTATGGATTTGAAAAAGGGACTGACTTTTAAAATCAAAAAGAATATATGGTCGAATTCCACTTACTTAACACTCTAATAAGTTGCTTGAAGTGGGGGACCAAAGTATCCCTCGGTTCTATAGAGGGAAATCTCCGTAGTCCCTACGGTTAGAAACCTTAAGACCCCTTTTTTGAATTTTTTTCCTGTATTCATATCTCTATCATAATACATACCACAAGAAGGGCAATTCCATTCACGAAGGTTTAGATCTTTCACGTCTTTAATTTTGTTGCCACAATGAGAATAATTTGGAGAGCTTGTTAATGTTTTAAGTACCACGATTGCTTGTTTCTCCATACTACTCTAATTTGTACACAAGCATCTTTCTAAATTATGACCAAGATACTTATTGTATCGCCTTCGCTATCTTGTGATTTTTTAACATATATGATACTTGTAAAGATTCTGTTGCAAAGTTTCTTAACAGATGAAAAGTTGGTATGATCGCAGATGGATTTTATGTGTTCGTTAATAATTGATGTAATTCATTGTACGTCGAAAAACGAAGTTTGGTTATTGCAAACTTCGTTTTCATTTATATATAGCATGAAAAGTTTTAATACCTTTCAAGGTACGCGAAGCATGGCAAATACTATGAAATCCTCCAGATTTGGCCAAATGACGTTTTACATGTCTATGGTCCTGTTATATGAGATTATTCAAATGCTTTATTGTACAATGCGTTGTATGTTTATAAAAGCCTTGTTCCTTTAATTTTTTGAATACACAAAGTAATGCCAGTATTTTGTCCGTTGTTAGAATCGTTGGTTCTCCAAACATTTTCACTAACCTTTACATAAAGGCGTAGGCAGCCCGATGATCCCGTTTTTTACGAAGTTGAATATCCATTGTGTACCCTTCTTTATCAATTGCACGATACAGGTAACGCTATGCCCTTTGACTTTTATATAGGCCTCATTTAATTTCCAGGATAATTGTACTCTTTTATTTTTCTTCTTCCAAATTTGATAGATAAGATGGCCATATTCATGAACCCAGCGTATAATAGTCGTTGGATATACACCTTGAAAGCAAGTTTGATCCAAATGCAGTTGGAGATCAGGGAAGATCCCTTGGACTGTTTCAACTCCGTTGAGGTGATTAGCACCTAGAGATTTAATGAACGAAAATTTGAAAAATGTAGAAACTAATACTCATATTGCTATATCTAATATGGTAAGTGCATATAACTGTGGTTTACAGAAAAGTTTCAGATAAACAATGGGATTCTTAGAATAGTCAGCGTATCTCTGGGATACGAGTAAGTTGAAATACGTTATAAAAAATGACACAAATCCTTGCCAAACTTTTTTCAGTTGATTGTTAACTTTCGTCAGGGCGAACGGACTAAAAACGGGGGGAAATTGCTCGACTTGAATGCGCGAGTATACGAGCCGAATCGCTTAAATCAATCGTTCTAAAATAGTTCTTATTTGACAAATATATACATAATACGTGGTGGTTCGCTCCCATAAGACGAGCCAGCACTTTAGCCAAAAAGAAAAAGTAAGATCAAACGACAAGAATTAAATCGTAAAAAAGAGAAAACCGACCGAGAATAAGTACTCATGCAAAGTAAACATAACGTCTAATTATCGGTAGCAAATAAAAAGAGAAATTCTAGTTAAATCAATGAATTTCTCTTTTTATTTATTATTTTTTTATGCATGATTTTATACACGATGGAGATATTAAGGTTTTTTAGACTTAGGAATGACCTGTATTAGTACAAAACAGTGCATAAAAACTTGTATAAAAATAGTTGAGTTTATGATGTTCTACTCTAAAAAAACTCTTTGAATTTGAAAAAGAAGGTGCTACCTTTTTAAAGGAGGAAGACACTATATAGTAACTGAAGAACAGCTTGGAGCAGAGGGGGGATAAAATATGGTTCAAACTTATTGGGGATCTAAGGTAGCCAAAAATTTAGGTGTTGACTCAAGTACTTTGCGTAAATATTGTCTTGCTTTGGAGGAAGCGGGGTATCCTTTTGAGCGTGGGAATAATAATTCTAGGATTTTTTATTATAAAGACGTATCAACTACAGAACGGATAGTAACTGCTATGAACAAGAAGAACGTAACGCTAGAACAGGCTATAAATCTAGCAATGACAAGTATTCGAGAAAGTGAGATAGCAACTGTTGATATAGATAAAGTCACAGATACAGAACACATAAAAGTATTAGGTAGGAGAACGTATAGAACGATTAGAGCATCTAAATTTAGAGTTGATTCAAAGATTGGATCAACAAAGTAAACTTTTACAAGAAACAGATGTTCAAAGCGTAATAAGGGAAGAACAAAGAGATGTTTTTTGTTTTGTATTAATCATGTTTTTTCAATTCTAAATATCGAAGGGATACTGTTTTGTAGTTTTATGTTGATTTCTTCAATTGTCACTATGTGTTGAGGATTTAGAGTTAAATACATCTTTTTTTCTGTTTCTAAATCTGTTTGTGAAATTATAATGAATTTATTGTAAATTTCTCCATCTTTATTTATAAGTTCTTTTTCAAGTAAAATATTAGATTGAATTGGTATAATATACTCATTTCCATTGGATAAGCTTATTTTAGAATATTTAATCATTTCGATTACCTCCTTGTTCATTTAAATAATTGGTTCGTAATCTAATATAAATATTTATATTAGATTAATTTTATTTTTAACACATATTATTTCTAAACGTATCTTGGTTGTATTCGATAATAATATAATTTTACTCTACCATTAGCAGTATATCCTATAAGAACATTAATACTTTTTTTAAAATCAACAATAGACGCCGAATTAGTTGATAGGCTTCTGATAGAAGACTATTTTACAGTATTTATGTGAAGTAAATATAATGTCTTTTTAAATGAGTATTACAAATTACTGATATCCATATATAAGTTTTTTAGTTTATAATTTATTTCATTTACATGTAAAAAGACACCCTAATGATATTATCCCCTTAAGGTAGCCAGTGTAAAAAGACCATGAACAAACATGGATGTTACACTTCTACTTGGAGGAGATTTTATTATGGAAAAAAAGTCTACATTTCAAACTTATTCAAATGAATTAAAGATACAAGCTGTAGAAAGTTTTTTAAACGGTGAGGGTAGTCAAGCAGCTATAGCGAAGAAATATGGACTTAAAAGTAGAACGCAATTAATAGAGTGGGTTAGGAAATATCAAGAAACAGGCGGTATTTCAGACTCACGTGGAAAAAGTAGTGGTAATAAGGGCCTCAAAAATCCCTTGAAAGGTCATCCTCGTACGAAATTCGATAGTATGGAAGAAGAGTTGGAATACTACAAGGCACAGGTGGCGTACTTAAAAAAGCAGTATCCAAATCTGTAGGGGGTGTCTTTGCTCAAACGACGAAGTACGAGATTATTGAAGAACTACGTTCTCGATACAAAGTAATTTGGCTTGTCGTCAGTGCTCAGTTAAATCGTTCTAGCTACTATAAATGGCGTTCAACACGTACGCAAAGAAAATTACGTTTTTCAAAGGATGATACACTGCGTGAACAAATTCAAGCGATTCACATAAAACACAAGGAATATGGCTATCCTAGTATGACAATTGCCTTACGAGAAGAGGGCTTTTTAGTGAATCACAAAAAAGTATGTAGACTTATGCAAGACCTTCAAATTCAATCAATCATCCGTAAAAAGCGTCTTTTTTTTAAAGGAAAGTCCTCGAAGATTTTCCGAAATGTAGTAGAACGCCAATTCCAAAATCGCAAACAAAATGAGGTATTTGTCACAGACATCACTTACTTGCCATTCAATAATAACACGGTTTGGGACAATCTTCTACTTGTTGTTGAAGGACTAATTAATCAACGAATAAACGAAGTCGAGAGAGAACGTATCATAAGGCAATATGAGGGTTTAAGAGCAGTTCTATCGAATTATAATACGGCATTTCGAAATTGGAATGAAAATGAAAGAACTCGTAATAATCCCGCACTTCAAGGTGAAGTAAGAAGCCGTTTTGATAATACAGATGATAGTTTTGCTATTCGTATGCCTGAATTTAGAATAAAAGGATTTGAAATACAATCGCTAGCTGTATATGCACAGGCCGCAACTCTCCATCTATTATTATTAAGGGATGCTGTAGTTAATGGGAGTGCATGGGGACTTGATCCAAAAACGATTGAAAGTCTTTATACTAAATTAGTATGTCTAATTAATGCATATGCGGATCACTGTACATTTGTTTATAGACAGGGTTTGCAGGAGTTAAGAAATAGAGGTAACTGGAGAAATTTCAATAATTACCGTAGAGATATGACTATTACTGTATTGGATATTATTTCTTTATTTTCAAATTATGACCCTCGCATATATTTTTATAATACAAACACACAACTTACAAGAGAAGTATGTACTGAACCAATTGCTTCTAGTAATTGGTTGAATAGTTATTCTAATCCAAATCAATTTCAACAAATAGAAAATAATCTTAATCCTTCACCTTCATTGTTTTCTACGCTCAGTACTCTTTTTGCAAGAACAGGTTTTTTCTATTACGATGACTTGTATACACCTAAGGATGCGATATTAAATACATCAATTCGTCTTACTAGAACAGATGGTACTACTATTATCACTACTCCTTGGCAAGGTGCACTTTCTCCTGATATTTCACAAGAACGGCAACTGACTTTTTCAGGTTATAAGGTTTATAAAGTCAATTCAATATTATCTAATACAGCCGTCCAATTCAATGGGGTTCAACGCGCTGATTTTCATATGGTAAACGAAGCTGGAACTGCTGTTCCTTCTCGAAGTATTGATCTGCCATTAACTACTTATTATTTCAGTAAAACATCCAATATACCAGGAACAAAATCAGAAACTCCAACCTATTTAGATTATACCCATATACTATCTTCGATAAGATCAACTTCAGTCGGAACGTCATATAGAAACAGATCAAATATTATAGCATATGGATGGACGCATACTAGCGCAGAACGAACGAATAGAATTCTCCCCAATAGCATTACACAAATTCCAGCTGTAAAAGCTTTTGCTTTAGAATCGGGAGCGAGTGTTAGCCCTGGACCTGGCCATACAGGAGGAGATGTAGTATCGTTAGCACTTTCAGGACGATTAATAATGCGTTTAACTCCTGCATCCATGGATACATATTACCGTGTTAGAATTCGCTATGCAACTTCTTATGGAGCTAGTTTAATGGTACAAAGGTGGTCGCCGAGTGGTTCTGTAAGTGGTTATTTTAGCTCTTCACCTACGGGGTCTTATACTAAATTTGGATATATGGATACCTTGGTTACTAACTTTAATCAATCAGGTGTGGAAATAATTATAGAAAATCGACATTATAGCAACATTATCATTGACAGAATTGAATTCATCCCAGTTAATTCTACGGCTTTAGAATATGAAGGAAGAAAAGATTTAGAAAAAGCAAAGAAAGCAGTGGGAAGTTTGTTTACCAATAATGGAAAAGAGGCTTTAAAAGTAGATACGACGGATTATGATGTGGATCAAGCTGCAAATCTAATAGAATATGTGCCAGAGGAACTATATGCAAACGAAAAAATGATTCTACTTGATGAAGTGAAACATGCCAAACAACTCAGTGAATCTCGTAATCTGATTCAAAATGGGAACTTTGAATTTCATATGGATGAATGGATGACAAGTAATAATGTAAGTATTCAAGCGGATACTCTGATATTCAAAGGGAACTATCTCAAAATGCCAGGATCAAGAGAGACAGAGGGAGGTACAACTAGGTTTCCAACGTATGTACTCCAAAAAATAGATGAATCAAAATTAAAACCATATACACGTTATAAAACTAGGGGCTTTGTCGGGAGTAGTCGTGATGTGAGGTTAATTGTGGAACGTTATGGTAAAGATGTGGATGTAATCCTAAATGTAAGAAATAATTTATCTTTTGATACTGAAGCTCCTTCCCGTATTGAAGCTAGTCCATGTCAGTCGCAACCTTATCCTATCATCCATGATGGATGTCCCACGAATATAATAGATACAAATTATTATGAAGGGTCTCAGTCTGGTCATGCTAACTTCAAAAAAGAACATAGGATATGCCATCAGTCTCATCAATTTGATTTTCACATTGATACAGGAGAAATATGCATAAACAAGAATCCAGGTATTTGGGTTATTTTTAAAATTTCCTCGCCAGAAGGACATGCAACCTTAGATAACATTGAGTTAATTGAAGAGGGCCCATTAGTTGGAGAATCACTCGTTCTCGTGAAAAAAAGAGAAAAGAAATGGAAAAATGAGATGGAAACAAGATGGCTCCAAACAAAAGAAGTGTATGAAAAGGCAAAAGTGGAAATAGATTCCTTATTTACAGATACACAAGATCAAGCTTTAAAATTCGACACAAACATTTCTCATATTATTTCAGTAGAGCATCTTGTACAATCCATGCCTTATGTTTATAACAGATGGATATCAGATGTACCAGGTATGAATTATGACATCTATAAAGAATTAGAACGTCGTATTACACAAGCATACTCTTTATATGAACATAGAAATATTATTAAAAATGGAGACTTTAATCATGGTTTAAATCACTGGCACGCGACGCCTTATGCGAAAGTGCAGCAAATAGATGGTACAGCTGTATTAGTGATTCCAAACTGGAGTTCCAGTGTGTCTCAAAATCTATGTGTAGAGTACAATCGTGGTTATGTATTGCATGTAACAGCGAAGAAAGAAGACATGGGAAAAGGATATGTAACTATTAGTGATTGCAATGGAAATCAAAAAACACTTACGTTCACTTCTTGTAATAATTATGTATCATACGAAATCACAAATGACCAATTGGATTATCGTGTAGGTCAAGGGAGAAATGAACAAAGTTGTTATAATCAAAATGAGATCACAAATGACCAATTGGATTATCGTGTAGGTCAAGAGATGAAGGAACAACGTAGTTACAATCCGGATGAAATAATAAATGAGCGCAGGAATTATGTAACAAAAACCATTGATTTTCTCCCAGATACAGATCAAGTACGCATTGATATTGGAGAAACCGAAGGTACGTTCAATATAGAAAGTGTAGAATTGATTTGCATGAAGAGCCAATAAATAAAAATATAGTTTAAAGTAAAAATAAGAAATAGTTTTTAACTATCATTAGAGAAAAGGGGAAGAGGGACTTTGTAAGCACCACAAATTCCTTCTTCTTTTTACGATAAAAATAGTATTGTTATATAAAAATATATAGGATTAATAGTAGGAATTCATATGAACGAAAGAAACTTAAAATATTTTGTGTCCTTAAAAATGAACATACCAAATAAACCTAGATAGGTATCACTTTTAAAAATTATGCTGCTTTCTTTTGTTTTCCAAGCCTACTATACTCATAGACAACACCCATAATATCAAAGACTGTCTTTTTCTCATATCTATTAGATTTCCGTCCATTCTTCTCTAAGAGGTGGAATAGGCGGATTAGAATCTTTGTCATTTTTATGGTGCTTTTTCGTATGGCTTGATACAACAGGTGTAAATGATTTTGAATCATTCCAATCGCTTTATATTCGCTTAATTCTCTTTTCTTCTTTTTTAAAAGAAGTTGACGCATTTTAAACATAGTAGAGGAGCACAGGAAGATAGCGAATAGCTTTCCATATAATTGGTACTCTAATCGTTCCTGTTTTACATGACGATAATGGTCTATTTTGAAAAGTGATTTCCACGTTTTAAAGATAATCACTATTTGGCAACGTAAAGTATATAATTCATGTACCTGTTCCATCGGAATCCATTCCCAAGGTATATTCGTCACGTAAACGTTTAATCCAGCTACCAATTTACTTTTCTCTGAGTACGTTCTATTTTTAGATTTTTCTTTTTCCAGAATCTTCGCTCGCCTTTTTTGAAGTTGCTCTTCTGCTAATCGATTAAAAATAACACGTGCAAATAGTTGTTGTTTATCACTTATATAAGCATGTGTTAATTCAAATGTTTCTCCAGGCTGTAGTTGTTTCAAAATCTGTTTCACATTGACTGGTATGTATTCCGATTGTTTCTTAATGACACCATTTTTAAAGTATTCTGGAGCTGGATTTTTTACATATACATTCGTATTTAATTTTAAACGAGAAATATAGTATGTACCTCGTTGATCCGTTTGATCTAAGTCTTCCAATGAAAAATAACCCAAATCACGAGTACATAAATCTCCTAGTCGTAAAGTATTTAAGCACTCCGTGCCAAATGTTTTGTCGTTATTTTTGGTTCTGGTGCAAAAATTCAACAATGATTGAAAAAAGTTTATTAAACTTGACCATACTGGTACTACTATTATAAAAGGTGTGTGATCAGTATGGTAAAAGAAAATATATTCAAATGGAAACATTATCAGCCTGATATCATTGTATTAGCGGTACAATCTCAGTCTTCGTGATTTGGTGGAAATGATGGAAGAAAGAGGATTATCCTTGGTCCATACAACGATTATGCGATGGGTTCATCAATATGGACCTAAATTGAATGAGCATATTCGAAAATATTTGGAACGAACGAATGATTCCTGGAGAGTAGATGAAACATACATCAAAATCAAAGGAGACAAAATGTACTTATATCGTGCGATTGATTCCGGAGGGAACACAATTGATTGTTATTTGAGTAGTAAACGAGATGCCAAAGCTGCCAAGCAATTTCTAAAGAAAACATTGGTTTCTTGTCATGCCACAGGACCTCGTTCTATAACTGTTGATGGAGATAAAGCGTATCCCATTACGATACGAGAATTAAAGGATGAAAAGCGCATACCATATGATATGCCACTTCGAGTAAAAAAATATTTAAACAACATAATTGAACAAGATCATCGGTTTATTAAAAAACGCATCTGGAATATACTTGCATTAAAATCATTAGGAACTGCTCCAAAAATGATTGCTGGAATAGAGGCCATGCATATGGTCAAAAAAGGGCAACTCAAATTAAGAGAGCAGTCTGTCAAAAATCAGAATATATGTATCCAGCATTTGCTGGGATTGACCGCATAAGAGTGGATTCGGTTAGAAATCCAGGTCTTATGTAATCTTTGTTCATTCTTTGCATCAAAACCTAAAATAGCGCATTCCTCCAAAAAAAGGAATGCGCTTTCATTTTAATGGAAATTCTACAATTTTGTGAGAAAACTTAATTTATATGAGAGCCCGGTGTCACACCAAAGTACATTTGCTCTTCATTGTATTTATATATTTTATTTGAAAGACCTTTAAATTGCGGATTCTCTTTAATAAATTGTTCTAAACCAGCACCCATTAAAGGACTATATGTTGATTTTAATTGATACGCGGCTACTGCATACTTATTATATTGATACGAGGGATTATTTACTTTTTCTACACTAAAATGACGTGCTATTGTCTCTTGATCTGTAATAGTAATACCAAATGAAAAACTTGTCGTTAAAGAAGCACTAAGTTCAGTTGACACTTTACCAGGTATAATTCCGCCTCCTATTTCTGTAGAAACTTTAGCACCAATGGTTGATGCAAGTCCTACTGTACCAGTTGTAGATACACCGTGCGTTATACTTTTATCAAAACTATAAGCTACTGCATTATCCATGATGTCAGATGTAATTAATTCATACTTTGTTTCTCTTTTTAATTTAGTATTATTATCAAATGCCTTATGAGATTTTATTTCAGGATCCGGTGAGAGTATTGGATATAAAAGAAGTGTATCGGGATCATAACCTCCGATTCCAATCGTACCATCTGCTCTTTTTTCTAAATAATATTTTAGTTTTTTACCACTTATGATACTTCCTAAGCCTGGGGGCGCATCCCCTTCAAAATATAGAATATTTCCCATTGAACCAAGATTTTCTACTGCTTTTCCTTCTTTCGGCACACCAACTAATGGATTTGATGGTAATCCAGGAAATTCTATTGCACCAATAGATTTAGCTTTTGAGGATTCAAATACAGGTGTTTTCACCCCATTTTTATACAAATATCCTTTTATAGAATTTGATTGTAGTACAACAATATTTTCTTTGGTTTCATCTGCCAAAATAGGTTTTTCTAATACTCCTAAACTAGTAAAACCTATTGATAATGCTAATCCTGTTGTTGCAAGCACTTTTAGTTTCATTGCTATTCCTCCATAGATTAAAATAAAAAATAGTATTAATATAGCTTAACCATTATTTTTGTAAGTAAAAGATTAAATTTAAGGTTTTTGAAGTTATTCCCTTATTATTGAATTTACTGGCTATCTGGTTCTAGTTGTACACCTAATTACTCATTCTTTAGCTTTTACATTAAACCCATAATAATAGAATTTTGATCTTTTGATTTTAGTGTAATTTAACGTAGCATGTATTATTGCTAGTAACGTTTTATTTTTATATTCAGTTTCCCCCCTCTTTTTTAATATGTGGTATATAACATTTGTAGTTATATTAGAAGCTTTAAAAACCAATGTAATAAAATTTAAATTGATTTTATATTTTAAATACTATCACTCTTCACAATTCTCATCAATTTTTTAATAAAACCAACTATAATAGCCTATTATGAATAGGTTTAGTCTCCTAAATCCCTATAATTTTATTTGAAAATATAGTGCAATAATACTCGACTGTTACTATTGTAGGTCACCATACATGTGTTTAGTGTAAAAAGTTCTGTTGTAAAGAATGAATAAAGATTACATAAGACGTGGATTCCTAACCGAATCAGCTCTTATGCGGTCAATCCAAACAAATACTGGATACATATATCCTGATTTTTGACAGACTGCTCTCTTAATTTGAGTTGCCCTTTTTTGACCATATGCATGGCCTCTATTCCAGCAATCATTTTTGGAGCAGTTCGTAATGATTTTAATCCAAGTATATTCCGAATGCGTTTTTTAAGGTTCTGGTGCAAAAACTCAACAATGATTGAAAAAGGTTTATTGAACTTGACCATATTGGTACTACTACTAAAAAGGTGTGTGATCAGTATGGAAAAAGAAAATATATTCAAATGAAAGAAAGAGGATTATCCTTGGTCCATACAACGATTATACGATGGATTCATCAATATGGGGATACGGCAACGTGCTCATCAACTTAAGAATTTCCACTACCATCAAGTACAAAAAAACGTTATTCTTTCTTAACAAGCTAGATAAGAAAGGATGACGTTTTTTATGAATCTCTCGATTCAAGATGAATTACAACCATTTGCGGAAGGACTAAGACGATACATTACACCTGTATTTTTAGAAGAACTGGAAAAAGAAATTGGATTTATTAAACGAAAACGTAAGTTTTCTGGCTCAGATTTAGCTACAAATTTGTATTTGGGGTCCTGCCCCATCGCTATCAAGCTAATGGAAACTTTCATCCCCTTAAACGATATTTTTAACTATTAGGTTTGTTAATGTTTAATGCTGTTTTTTGTAATGAAATAAAGACCCCCTTTAAATTGACGGGTACTCATATCTTTTCTAACCGCTTTTATGTTATTACCACTTTCTATTTTCTAAATAGAGTGTGGTAATTTTAATTTGTTTGGAATATGGGATAAAAAGTTTGAAGTATGATGGATAGAAAATGAAGACCCCTCTTGAATAAATGATATTTCATTACTATTAAAATGAAATTGTACATTGTTTTGACGAAGATTACTCTGAATCTCTTGTAGAAATGAAAGATTTGGTGTTCCAAAAGAGACATGTATTTTCGGAGGCAGAGCTTTCATAGCAATCGGTATCCAAGGTCTATTCCACCAATTTGCAACAATATGTGCAATCCCACTAATTACGAAATTGAAAATTCCCCCATCTTTAAGTGTATTCATGCGTAAAATAGATTTTAGCCAATTTCTAAATAAAGGTACATTTTCAACTAGACAGCCTACTTCTCTTAAATACAAAATATTAAGGGGGAATGCGGAACTAAAACATCTTCTTCAACATATTTATGTGCTATGATTTCAAGAAGGTTTCCATCCCCATCACGAAAATATAGATTCAATCTACCATCCTCTTCATCAATTTCATGACCATCCTCCCATTTAACAATTAGTAGACCAGATTCTTGAATCTATTTTGCGCTTTCATAGAACTTTGAAAATGGTACTTGAAAAGCGAAATGGGTTGGTATAATTGGTTCGAATACCTCACGAAAACTAATTGTTGTATAAGGAGTTATTTGAAATTGAACAAATGATTGAATTTCTTTTTTTTGTAAACATAATCTATCTCTGTAGACTTGTTTTACTCCTTCTATAGAAAGTGTCTGAAACTTTAGATTCGAAAAATGTGTAATCATTGTAATGTACCTCCAAGCTTAATATATCTAATTGCAATTTTGTTAAAATAAATAATAAGATAAATCAATCTGAAGGATGAAATTTAACTAAAACCCTACTACTTTTGTAGTAGAGATACTACGAACCACCATCAAACTAAGATAAATTTATACTCGTAATTCACAGAAATGTTATCCTTTCTGTGGAATCATAGAAAAGGATGGCGTTTTTGGTATGGATTTATCGATTTCTGATGAATTACAATTGTTTTCTAGAGAATTACAGCAACATATGTCACCACATGCTCTGAATCAGTTAGCTAGAAAAGTTGGATTTGTTCAACGAAAAAATAAATATCGTGCACAAGAATTAGTGGCTTTATGTGTTTGGTTAAGCCAAAATATAGCTCATACTTTATTGACACAATTATGTAGTCGATTAGAAGCTAACACAGGCATTTCCATGAGTCCTGAAGGACTCAATCAACGTTTTAACTCTCAAGCTGTACAGTTTTCACAACAAATATTAGCATATTTACTTCACCAACAATTTTTCTATTCTAGTAAGATTCCAACTTTGTATACAAACTATTTTCATAGTATTCGTGTATTGGATTCTACACATTTTCAGGTTCCAGATAAATTTGCTTCTACATATCAAGGTTCAGGAGGTAGTGGTCATAGTGCTGGTGTGAAAATTTAATTAGAGTACGATTTGCTTAGTGGTCAATTTTTACATGTTCATGTAAGTACGGGAAAGCAAAATGATAAAATTTATGGTTCTACTTGCTTAACGTCTCTTCAACGGCAGGGTGTATGTATACGTAATCTAGGTTATTTCGATTTAAGAGATCTACACGAGTGTGGTGCGTATTTTATTTCACGATTAAAGCTCAATACACGTATATATCAGAAGAATAGAGATTCAAAACGGAACAATAAAAAAGCAATCTGAATACATCCAACTAGATATGGAATAATTCATTGACCAATTGCAGTCAGGTGAAACATATGAAATTCCTGAGGTTTATATTGGAATGTATCAAAAACTTCCTGTAAGACTAATTCTGTACAAATTAACTGAAACGCAAATGCAACGTAGACAAAAGGATTTAGCATCTAAAGAACATAAGAAGCAAATTACCTATAAAGAACCCAGTAAGCGACTTAGTGCAATTAACTTTTACATTACATATATTCCTTTGGAATATCTAACAAAAGAACAAGTATACGATTTTTATTCCTTACGATGGCAAGTGGAACTTATCTTTAAAAATTGGAAATCATTTGTTCGTATTCATCATTGTAATTCTGTAAAATTAGAACGACTAGAATCTCACTTATACGGACAATTATTTAGCATCCTTCTTTGTTCCTCCACCATGTTTCAAATGCGCCGATTACTCCTCATCAAGAAGAAACGGGAATTAAGCGAATATAAAGCGATTTATATGATAAAAGATTATTTTCCACTTATTTATCAATATCTTACAGAAAAACGGACGAAAATCCCATAGGTATGAGAAGAAAACAGTCTTTGATATTTTAGGCGTCGTATACAACTTTTCTATGCCTCACAATCATGTAGCGTAATTAAAAAAATTGACACCCAATAGGGTTTATTTGGTATGTAATTCTTTAAAGAACTTACACTGGATCTTTAGAAAATAGAAGAAATCTCACATAAAATTAAACTTATATAAGCTTAGATTGATGGGCATGGGGCGGTACGCCATATTTAACAAATAGTTTAGAATGCATACGATATGAATATAATAATAGTGCATTGTTATATTAAATTTAAGTATTTCTTGCTTTTTTTTATTTTTACACATAACATTTAGGTAAATACTTAAATGTTATTGAAAGGAGGATATTCATTGAATGATCTTTTTAAGGCTTTGGCAGATCCAACAAGAAGAAAGATATTAGATTTGTTAAAGGAGAGAGATCTTACTGCAGGAGAAATTGCTTCACATTTCAATATGTCAAAGCCAAGTATTTCTCAACATCTAAATATTTTGAAGCAGTCAAATTTAGTTAAAAATCAGAAAAAAGGGAAGTATATTTTTTATTCATTAAATACAACAGTCGTCCAAGATATTTTGAATTGGCTTATAAACATTAAGAGCGGAGAGGAAAATAGATAATGAGGAAAAAAAGATATTCATATCTTATTATTATGATTAGTTTAGTGGTAAGTTTCATATTTTATGTTAAATTAGGGGATGAAAAGATATGGCTCCTAAGCATTATGCCCACAATAATGCTTATTTCAAATGTGATATTTAATATATTAGTAAAAAATACATTATTGAATGGGGGAAATTCAGAAAATAAACTCGATTTAAGAATCATTTCTAACGCAATGTTAATGTTGTTATGTATTATTCATTTAGTAATTGTAAGTATAGAGTTTGGATATACTGTTACTTTTGAATTAGTAGTAGGTATAGCAACTGGTATATTCATTATGATTTTATCTAACTTTATGCAGCGAGTAGAACAAAATTATATATACGGAATAAGAACACCTTGGACTTTAAAGAATAAGGAAGTATGGAGATTGACTAATCGATTCTCTGCAAAAATCTTTTTTATTACAGGTTTAATAATTATACTATTCTCAATTTTGATCCCAAAATTTGTGATTTTAATTATGATTGGGCTTGTGGCAATTGCTGCTTTAATATCTGTGTTTTCTTCATATATATATTTTAGGAAAATTGAGAATAAAAATATACAAAGCTGATTGCATATAAAATAATATAAAGAACACAAAAGATGATCTATAAGAATGGGTCATCTTTTTTTATGAAGTGGAAGTAATATTAATTATAGGATTGTTAGCATAGAAAATTATAATTTAGCCCTCATATCATAATAAATAAAATAAATATTAATTTTTTGGAAAAATTTATGAATTTTAACACCTCATTTCTAAGATATTTAAATTTAATAATATAAAATCATCATTTTTAAGGGCATTTTAGTACTGTAAAATAAGATTTGGAAATTTATAATATATTACTTTCTAAAAATAATATTCCATTTAAGATAGATTTGTGGAATTCTGTGTCAAAGGGTATCATTCAGTTTGTAGTCAATAATCCATATATAGAAAAATACAGTAAGTGAACTGTTGTATCCATTAATTAAACGATCAATTATTCAATTAATAGATATTATTATAGTTATTAAATTTGGAGGGGTATATGAAACGGTTATACGGTTCTACACTGGTTTTAACAGTAATGCTTGTCTTTCTTTTATTCCTGATGGGATCTCAAAATAGCTTACCTAAAAATCCTATAAGTAATTTAAAGAGTTTTACTGTAATGAAAATTTTCCCGCAAGGATGGGGGTTCTTTAGTAAACCACCTCGTGATGATTACACGTTTATTTTAAATGAAAATGGAGAATCTGCTGTGGATTGGCCAAATAACACTATTAAAAATGCATTTGGTATAAATCGTGGTGGTAGATCACAGGGAATTGAAATGGGATTACTAGTGGCACAAGTACAAAAAGAAAAATTTAATAAATGTGACGAAGATATTGATATGTGTGTAAAGAAAACACATGAAAGAGTGAAAGTGAAAAATCCAACACCTAAACCAATTTTATGTGGAGATTATACACTAGTAACAAGAAAAGTAGTACCTTGGGCCTGGGCAGGAATTACATCGCCTTCAGAAATGTCTTCGGAATTTGTAAAGGTGGAATCAATATGTTCAAAAAAATAAATAGTTTTGCTTATCATTGGGCTATTTCCAATAATCCCTGGACTAGTGCTTATGGAGTAGCCAGGTCTCTAATTGCATTGTCTACCTTAGTTACTTTAATTTTTAATGATGTTTCTACATTATTCAGACCTGTTGCGGGGGTAGAAGAATTTCCAGCGTGCTCAATTTATTCAATAAGTATATTTTGCCTAGGTTCTGGTTCATATTTAGGGTTATTTAAGTGGCTAGCAGCTTTAATTTTACTATTAGTTGTTTCTGGATGGAGACCAAGGTATACAGGTGTTTTACATTGGTGGGTTGCGTCTTCAATTCAAAATACAGCTATAACTCTTGATGGCGGTGAACAAGTCGCAACTGTGCTGACTTTGTTACTAATCCCAGTCACATTATTAGATAAAAGAAAATGGCATTGGGAAACTGGTTTAAAAGAAACGACATCCAATTCTCAATTGCATTTTAGAATTATATCTTTAGTCTTTTTAGTTGCTGTAAAGATACAAATGTCTTTCATCTACTTTCAAGCTGCAATAATTAGATTGAAGAATTCAGAATGGCTAGATGGAACAGCAGTATATTACTATTTTAATGATCCGATGCTGGGACTGAATAACACCTTAGCAAATATTTTAAATCCATTACTGGCATCACCTTTTGTTTTCTTCATAACTTGGGGTACTACAATTATAGAACTGTTTTTAGCAGCCTCTCTAATTGGTTCAAATAAATATTGGAAAATATATCTTTACTCAGGTGTGTTATTACATGCCGGTATTGCTATAGTTTTAGGATTACATAGCTTTTCGATAATTATGTGCGCAGGTTTAATTTTGTCCTATTATCCATTAAATAGAGAGTTTAAATTTATATCAAAATTAAACTCTCTTAAGACTAATAGTGATAAGGACGTTTTAGATAAGAAGAAATTTGTATCTTAATAGTGGTTATCACCGACTTATTCTATAAAAAGGGAGAAATAATATGAAGAAAATTGTAGCATCATTGATGAGTTTTGCTCTATTAATGGGCGTAATGTTTCAAGGAAGTATGCAAGCCAAAGCTGCTGTAACAGAGGCAAGCGTGAAAGTTTTTTCTGGTGAAGAATTATTTAAGGGATTATTCTTTGGACAAGGTAAAGTAGCAGAAAAATTACCTAATTTCTATTCTAAGGAGTTAAGAAAAGCAACAAATACCCCCGAGATGGAAAAACAAGCTAATGATTTAGTGGGAAAAGTTAAAGAAAAAGATGCTGCTTATCTAGGAGAGTTGGAAGCTGCGGTTTATTCTAATAATCCTCAAAAAATTGAAAAAGCATTAAATAAAGGTGGAGAAATTTTAACAGATATTACTAAAGATATGGGCGTTTCATCAGATAGCTTAGAAGCTGCTGAAGATGGGACTGGAACTGGACGTTGTGCAGTTCTTGGATTAGTTGCAATTTATTACGCTGCAGTAGTAGCTCAAGTAGCTGCAGGTGCAGTATATGTTGCTGGCGCTGCAGTGTATTTAGCTACAGCAGCTGTTAATACATGGGGTAGATCAATGAATGGTGATAACCTATCTAATGATCAATTGGTACACGACATCGTTGTAAATCTTTAATTATAAATTTTTATTAGACAATACAAAAGAGTTTAAGTCGGTTGAGATAATAAATGAAACAGTTGTTAACCTATTACGTTAACAGCTGTTTTTAAATTTTATATTTAAGTATTAGAGCTAAGGAAACAGTAAGTAGCTTGATACTCCTATTTTCAATAGAGAATTCCATTTCTAAAATCAGTGACGTAGAAGATTATGAAAATACATTAGTTTCTGGTTATAAGATGTTATAAATATTTTAGAGAATAACATTTTTATACTTTAATATATCGATTAAATTATTCTATTCCATCTTTAAAGATAGACTATATTTTTATATAGTCTTCTAAGAATCATAACTTCCACTTTGTAGAGATACTTACGTCTAAAGAAATGTTTATGATTTACTACTTTTCGTAGTTAACTTTAGGTTTATTTGTTATATGTAATACATAAGTACGGAAAGGATAAACGTGGAAATTAATATTGAATACAACATCGGATTAAGTATAAAGAAAGGTTTAAATATTACCATTAAGAATTTCCATTAAGAAGGAGATCAATATGAACAATATTATATTATTTGATGGTGAATGTAAATTTTGTAACCAAAGTATAAACTTTTTTATTAAGAAAGATTCTAACGGCCATCTTCAATATGCATCATTAAAAGGGCCTATTGGAAGGGAATTGTTAGAAGGGTACTGTATAGATAAAAATATAGATAGTATGGTTTTCATTAAAAATGGAAAGTGTTATTTCAAATCAGATGCTGTACTGAACATTTGCAGAGAGTTAAACTTCCCTTGGGGGGGATTGGCAGTTTTTTTGTTAATTCCAAAGTCGATTCGCAATTTTTTTTATGATAAACTTGCAAAATATCGTTATAAATTATTTGGAAAACAAAATAATTGTCAGCTTCCTTCACCTGAAATAAGAAATAGATTTTTAGATTAGTGCCAAATCTTAACGAAAAGTTCTTATGTAAATAGATTCTTTTTGTGGTTCTGGTGCAAAAAATTCTAGACTTTTGCAAGTAATCTCCTAAACTTGGACATACTGATAGTATGACTCTAACAAAGGTGAGTTATCAGTATGGAAAAGGAAAATCCGTTTAAATAGAAGCGTTATCATCCTGAACTAATCTGGTTCTGTTGCAAAGTTTGAAAAAACACAAACTCTTTTACAAAATATAGTTATCGTTTAAGCGGTTCTAAATAATACCTGCAATTCCTTGTACGTCGAAAAAGAGAAGTTTGGCATGTGACTTCTCTTTTGTTTGTATATAGCATGAATGGTTTCGATACTTTTGATTGTACGTGAAGCATGTCAAAAATTTAGAAATCCTGCGGACTTGGCAAAACGTCGCTTGATATGTCTATGGTCTTGTTCGATGAGATTATTGAAGTGCTTAACGGTGCAATGTTTTGTATGCATATAAAAGCCGTTATGTTTCAGTTTTTTGAGTGCACAAAGCAGGTCAGGTGCCTTGTTGTCTGTTGTGAGAACCGTTGGTTCTCCAAAATGTTTTACTAACCTTTTCATAAACATATAGGCGGCTTGATAATCCCTTGTTTTACAGAGTTGGATATCCAAAGGTGTACCCAGTTCAATCAATCGCACGATAAAGATAACACCACTCTCCTTTGACTTTTATGTAGGTCTCATCTACATGCCATACGGAATGTGCGAATTTATTTTTTTTCTTCCAGTTTAGCTTAGCTCAAAAAACTTTGCAACAGAACCACATTGCATATTTATTTTAGTTTTGCAACACCACCTGTTTACTTAGGGAAGGGGGACAATCAGAATTGTTCCTGATGTATCTATTCGGGAAAGCGCTTTAGATTTATGCACTGAAGAGCTTATGGTGATGATTATGTATGGTGAGGCCTTATATAGGATAATTTATCACCTCATGCTTGAATGGAAACATAAATTCAGAAGTAAATTAATAATTAATTATTTAGTAGTAATCTCGTACAAACTTATTGTAAAATCTTTATAAGAGTAGAGTAATTTATATAGTAACACTTAAGGAGCAATGGAGGTATTAAATGAGAGATTTTTTTGAAGATAAATACTTAGATACAGAGCTACAAAGAGAACTGGTAAAATTAATAAGTGAAATTAGTGAATACAAAGGGAAAATATCCGTTTATCAAGAGAGAAATCCTGATATATTCAATAAATTGGAGAAAAATATCCCCCTGAATTACATAAAAAACTTTAATAGTGTTTTTCTGGGTATAAAAGTCCCTAATAAAAGGTTAAAAGAACTTATTTTAAACGGCATGTTACCCAAAACTACAGAAGAAGATGGAGTATTTTGTTATTATCAAACACTATCTCTCGTACAAAAGAAGTTCTATGATCTCCCCACTAACCCAGAAACCATACAAGAATTACATTTTCAATTAATCCATTATATTACTTCTGATTGTGCAATATGGCGTGAAAAAGAATTTATTGTCCCAGGAGCTCCAGAATATGGGATGCATTCTAGTAGCTATCGACCTCTTTCACGGAAACTTATCCCAAAATCTGTGGAACAATTATGTGAGCAATATAATATATTAGAGGCGAATAAAGAGTTCCCTTCACTAATACTAATAGCTCGATTTATGTTGAATTTTTATTGTATTCTGCCTTTTAATCAGGGAAATCGAAGACTCGCATTCATATTGATGCAATTATTATTAATGAAAAATGAACATACATTTATAAAATATATATGTTTAGATAAATATATAACGAAGCATGAATCAAAATACTATGAATCAATCTTTAAATCTTCAGTTAATTGGTATTGTAGCGGACATAATATCAGCTTTTGGTTGAAAATGTTCTTAATAATCATATTAGATGCATATCGAGATTTACATTTAATTGTTCAAGGTTCTATATGTAGTTATACTAAAATTGAGCGAATCAAAAATTATATATTAAAACAAAAAAAGCTTTTTACTAAAGAAGATATTCGTGTTGTTTACCCAGACATAGCCGAAAGTACAATCAGTAAGGCATTAGCCTCTTTCCAGTCCCTTGGTCATATAAAGCTAGTTTCAAGAGGAAGAAATGCTCAATGGATACGGATTTAATGGTTCTGGTGCGAAAATATGGAAATACCAAAAGAGGACGGTGGATTCCTAGACACATTCTAATAATTAAAGATGCATTCAAATTAGAAGGATTCTCTATTTGGGGCACAACCGAGATACATGTAAAAATAAGTCACAACCTCACTTATATTTCTAAATTCATCCTGTTTAGCTTATAGAGGGATCGTTTTTTCTATTGGTTTGGGGGCTCTTTGTAAAATAATTACGTAATTACCAAAACACTTTATACGGTTCTTCACAAATACACGAATATGAAGTAAACAAAATTAGGATATATCTAACTATATGGCACAATAGATAAAAACTTCACCCATTATTTTGTATTTAGAAGTAAGCCTTATTAGTTATATCAATTACAGAAAAAGAACTTGTAGTAATTTATAACTTTAAAAGATAATTTGCTTAGTTTTCAAGTGATAAATTGGGATTTTGGAGCAATAAAAAAACTATCTTAATTTAATCTGTACCCTTTGTAAAGGCCATTTTAAAAAAAGTTAGGCAACATCAAGAAGATGATTTCTGTATACTGAAGTGAACCCGAATAGTGATACATGAAAAAAAACAAGAGTTCATTACCCAGAAGAAGTAAAGTGGAAAGTCATTGAAATGAAAAAGGATGGGTATTCCAATCGGACCATTATGGAGAAGCTTGGAATTAAAAATGTTTCCCAAATTAAGACATGGATGAAATGGTATCGCACCAATCAAACGTATGTTTTTCAACAACCTGTAGAAAAACAATATTCTTATGGAAAAGGGCCAAAAGAGTTAAATGAATTGGAATAGCTGAGGTTAGAAAATAAACAGTTAAAAACAAAATTACTTATATAGGGAAAGTATCTGGAAATCGAAAGGAGTTGAACCCGGAAACTGTAGTTACTTTATGGAATGACTTCAAAACAAAAATAACGCTAAAAGTAGAATTAGCCCGTTCCACATTTTATCGCTGGTTACAACAAACAGAGGACCTTAGAAATGATATAGAAGAGAAAAGAAAGGACGTTTGCATTAGGCATAAATTACGGTATGGATATT